>DFOK01000056.1 GCA_002376715.1 Bacteroidales bacterium UBA3543
CTATTAGACATCTTGTATTTTATTCAGAAAAGAAGAATAATTGCAAATATAATTTTGTAGTGGATCTGGATGTTACTTCACCGATCAGAACGACTGATGATATAGTGAATTGTCTGAATATGTTTGACAAGGATAAGGATTTGAAGACAGTTTTCTCAGTCAGCCCTTGTGCCAGAAACCCTTACTTCAATCAGGTTGAAAAGAAAAAAGACGGTTATTGCAAGCTTGTAATTGAGGGCAAGTATCTATCCAGACAGACTGCACCTAAAGTATACGACATGAATGCCTCTATTTATGTTTATCGTCGCTCCTTCTTCGATACGGATTTATCTACAGCTCTTACCGATAAGACAAAATGTTATTTGATGGATCATTTGTGCTTTGATCTGGACGAACCTCATGATTATGATTATCTCTCTTTTCTGCTCTCAACCAAACGAATTGAATTGTAATGAACATTCTTATTATCGGACTTGGGTCTATCGCAAAAAAGCATATCACCGCAATACGGTCATTTAACAGCAATGCCTCCATCTATGCATTGAGGTCGAAACGCAATGCGAATAACCATAGCGGAGTGACGAATCTTTACTCATTCGATGAAGTGTCAAAGATAGATTTTGATTTTGCCATAATATCCAACCCGACATCAGAGCATAAAAACACCATACGGACGTTATTAGATTTCAGAATTCCGCTTTTCATAGAAAAACCTATGGCCTCCTCCCCTGTTGATGACCTCATAAAGAGTATTAAAAAGGCCGGAATATTGACCTATGTGGCTTGTAATCTGCGGTTTCTCGATACAATAATATTTTTAAAAGAATGTATTGAAACAGGAAAGGTTCCAGGGAGAATTAATGAAGTAAATGTCTATTGCGGATCCTATCTCCCTGAGTGGCGACCCGGAAGCAATTTCAGGGAATCATACAGTGCAAGGGCAGATATGGGTGGAGGTGTCCATTTGGATTTGATTCACGAGCTGGACTATATCTGCTGGATTTTCGGAATACCGGAGAATCATAGGGCGTTCTGCCGCAACAAATCATCTCTCTGCATCGATTCTATCGATTATGCAAAATATCTTCTTTTCTACAGAGAGTTTGCCTGCGATATCACGCTCAATTACTTCAGACGAGACTATAAAAGAGAAATAGAAATTCTATTTGACTCCATTACATGGAAGGTTGACCTGGCTCAAAATCGCATTACCGATTCAAATGGAATTGTTATCTTCCGGTCAGATAAAAGCTTGGCCGACACATATACGGACCAGATGAGATACTTCATCAATCTTGTCTCAAATAATGAGAAAGATTCTTTCAATGATATTATCTTTGCAAATGAGATTTTGAAATTATGTCTGGATTATGAGAGACCTTGAGAATAAAATAGTAATTGTTGCCGGTAGCAAAGGATTAATTGGGAGAGAAATAGTCAAACAATTCAAAGAGAATAATTCGATTGTAATCGATGCGGATTTGTCCAATGAAACCTCCACCGAAAATAACACTTTCAAGCTTGACCTTGCCGATAACTCCTCTATTGACGCTCTTGTTTCATTTGTTATGAATAAGTATGGGCGTATTGACGGACTTGTAAATGCAGCATATCCCCGGACAGAGGATTGGGGAAACTACTATTTCGAAGAATCCCCTTTTTCCCACTGGGAACATAATATTAATCTTCAACTGAATTCGGTTTTTTATCTCAACCAGCAGATTCTTAAAGTGATGAAAGAGCAAAAGAATGGCTCTATAGTGAACTTCGGTTCAATTTATGGAATTGTTGGAAACGATTTTACCATTTACGAAGATTACAATGGTACTTCTCCCGGCGAATATTGCGCCATCAAAGGTGCGATAATCAATTTCACACGCTACCTGGCCTCTTATTTCGGAAAGTATAATGTTCGAATCAACTGTGTCTCTCCGGGAGGCATTTTTGACAACCAGCGTGAAGAATTTGTGAAGAAGTACACCCACAAATGCCCGATGAAACGAATGGGTAACCCTGATGATATTGCTCCGATTTGTCTATTCCTTGTATCAGACGGAGCTAAATATATTACCGGACAAAATATTGCCGTAGATGGCGGCTGGACAGCTATATGAATAATATGATAAATAATAACACCATAAGCGATTCAGCTACGATACTGGATGCGCTAAAGTTACTTAACGATTTTACTGTCATCGGATATACCTTATTTGTCACTGACTATTCCAACAGAGTTATTGGCACAATCACCGATGGAGATATCCGCAGAAGATTGATTGGAGGAGGAGCTTTGACAGACTGCGTCACAACAGCCATGAACAGAGAATTCTCATTTTATTCATCGAATGATAATGAGAGAGTAGAATCCTTTCATAAGATCAAACAAAGAGGAGTAAAGGTCATCCCAATACTTGATGAGGAGTTGAGATTGGTTGGAATTATTGATACTGCAAAACAAAAATCCATGCTCCCCATCGATGCGGTTCTTATGGCCGGAGGCAAGGGAGAACGTTTAAGACCTCTGACTGATAATATTCCTAAGCCACTTTTGAAAGTTGGAGATAAAACCATTATTGACCACAATATCGATCGTCTGCTATCATACGGCATACAACACATTACAGTTACAGTCAATTATCTTAAAGAGCAAATCGAAGAACATTTTTCAAAGCCTAGAAACGGTGTAAAAATCAACACAGTTCGAGAGCCAAAATTTCTAGGAACGATAGGATCGGTCAAATTTGTAAACAAACTCCACAACGACACCATTTTGGTAATGAATTCAGATCTTTTTACCAACATCAATTATGAAGATTTCTATCTCGACTTCGTAAAAAGTGGAGCAGATATGTCAGTGGCCGCCATCCCCTACTCTGTATCCATTCCGTACGGAATTCTGGAAGTTGAAAAAGATTCCATTAAGGCTCTATCGGAAAAACCCACCTACAACTACTACGCGAACGCCGGCATCTATCTTATAAAAAAACAAATGCTCTCATTAATACCTGATAATGAGTATTTTGATGCAACGGATCTGATTGAACTGTTGATTGCACATGGATCGAAAGTTATCAGGTTCCCGATAACCGGCTACTGGATAGATATCGGTAAAAACGAAGATTACAATAAAGCCAACGAACTGGTAAGGCATATTAACAGTGATTGATATCGTTAACCGGTTGTTCGATAGAGACAAGAGGTTGACAAAAGTGTATTATGGGCATTATAGTCAGACAAAGCGTAAAAGGAACCGTTGTTACTTATTTGGGAGCAGCGCTCGGTTTCTTTACCACTTTTTTTGTTCTTACAAAATATCTGACCGCAGAAGAGGTAGGTTTGACCAAAGTTATGATGGATGCTGCCGTGCTGCTCGCAGGCTTAGGCCAGCTAGGTACCAACACATCCATTATGCGTTTCTTTCCCCACTTCAATGATGAAAAGAATGGGGACCATGGGTTCTTTTTTTGGACAATAGTAGTTCCCCTCATTGGTATATCTATATATAGCATTATCTATTTGCTGCTCAAGGTACCAATATGTAACTTTTTTGCTCAAAACTCACAACTGTTTGTTGATTACTTCTATTTTGTTATTCCCCTGGCTTTCTTTATGCTCTACACAACAGTTTTTGAAACAAACTCCAATGTACTGCAAAGAATAGCCGTTCCTAAGTTGATACGTGAGGTAGGCATTCGGCTTATGCTTCTGGTAACTTACCTCCTATATGGATTCAAGATAATTTCTTTGGATGGAATGATGATCTCATTCTGTGCCATTTATGCAATAGCAACCTTGCTCAACATCATTTATTTACTCTCGTTGAGAAAAATCTCTTTCAAGCCGGATTTCAAGTTCATTACCAAAGAAATCAGAAGAGAGTACTTGATGTACACATTGTTTCTTATCCTTGCAGCATTGGGAGGATTGATTACACCGATAATCAACTCTTTTTTCGTTTCAGCAAAAATGGGGCTTGAATCAACCGGAATATTTACAATTGCAACCTATGTAACATCAGTAATAGGGATGGCATACGTTTCCCTGTACAATATATCTCAACCTCTAATTTCTCATGCAATCCGCCACGATGAGATGAAAGAGGCTGAGAAATTGAGCAAAAAGGTTTCTTACCACCAGCTTATTATCTCCACACTTGTCTTTCTGTTGATATGGATTAACATCAATTTGTTCTTTGATATTCTTCCGAACGGTGATTTATATCGCAAAGGCAAATATGTCATCTTTATTCTCGGCATTTCAAAAGTAACATACTCAACCCTGAGTATAAGCGGTTCAGTACTAAGTTACTCTAATCACTACTATTACTCATTGTGGCTTTCATTCTTACTGATGGGAATAGCTATAATATTAAATCTTATTCTAATTCCTCTGTATGGATTGGAAGGTGCATCTCTTGCCACTCTTGCATCCTATCTATTATTCTTCACACTCCAATTAGCTCTTATCAAGTGGAAGATCAGTGTAAATGTACTAACCTGGAATCACCTGATAATTGTTGGTGGAACGATTGTTTTATTTTTCGCCAACTACTGCTGGAACAGATATTTGACACCGATAATTCAAAGTTCCTTTGATAACACACTACTGGCGACCATGATAGATTGCATTATCAGGACTGTATTATTTGGCATAATCTCTCTTGTAGCATTGTACTTTAGCGGGATATCCGAAGAAATCAATGGCATTATCAGAAAAATCCTTAAGCCCATATGGAAGACTCATTAGACTTATTCTATAAAATAGAGCAGGAATACAAGCTTTTTGATCTCGAAGAAGAGGATTGTTCTGTGCCTTGGGATATATTCAGGCATTCTGTTCTCACACGCATGGCTACACCCTTTGAAAAGAACCAGAGGATCCGACTGACCCCGAGAAAGTTAACACTATTTGTGCCCATTTTGTTCAAATCCATTCTTGGATTAAGCAAAAAAAAATGTAACACATTACTCTTTTCTGCGAACAGGTATTCCGACAAAGATGGATTGTGGTACGACAAAGCAAGTGAGGATATATGTAAATTCTTTGAAACAAGTCAAGGCAACCTGCTCAACCTTGACAACATAAAACCCGGCAATGAATATAAAAATAGAGTCCGATACAACCCTCTCCCTATATTCAAACTGATTCACAAAAAATATCCCAAACTCTCAGATAATACTTACCACGTTATAAGAGAGGCATTCACCGATAATGTACCCGGGTTCTCCATTACCTATGAGTTCCTCAATTCACAATACCGTTCATTTCAACAAGAACGCGCTTATTACACAAAATTATTTAAAAGACTATCCCCTAAAAGGATAATTTTTGTCCAAAATGGCATACAAAAAGGTATGATAGCCGCCGCCAGGATTTGTAGCATTCCCATATATGAAATGCAACACGGAATCTATGGCAGAAAGTATGTTCTATACTACTATCCTGAGATAGACAATATTGCTGATCAATTTTATCCCGATATCTTTTTCACTTTTGGTTCAATGTGGAGTAAAGATTTAAATGCTCCTACACGTATTGTTCCTTTGGGAAATAACTGTTTTTATAATGAACCTGCCAATGATATCCGTGATTCAAACACTATTGTATTCATATCCTCGATTGTACACGCCAACTTTCTTTTTCCAATTGCCCGTGAGTTAGCATCATCTCACCCTGAATTCAAAATTATTTTAAAACTCCACCCTGGAGAGTTTTTCAGATATGATGAGATTGTACAGGAATTCAGTAAAAACAGCAACGTTAACGTTGTAAGA
>DFOK01000072.1 GCA_002376715.1 Bacteroidales bacterium UBA3543
AATATTAAATTGTTTTTGTTAAAATAACTCTTCGTAAATAATAATGTATTATCATACAAATGTAATGATAATTTTTTTTAGATAAAAATTTATAACTTTGCAACTATGGATTTAAGGCAAATAAAGGATAAATATCAGATTATAGGCAATGATCCGGGGCTCAACAGAGCCATTGAAGCGGCGGTTAACGTCGCCTCTACAGACCTTTCCGTGATTGTGACGGGAGAAAGCGGTGTCGGAAAGGAATATATCCCCAGGATTATCCACGACCACTCTCCCCGCAAGCACAAACGCTATATTGCAGTCAATTGCGGAGCAATTCCCGAAGGAACGATAGATTCTGAGCTTTTCGGTCATGAAAAGGGTGCTTTTACCGGAGCGGTCGACAGTCGCAAAGGTTACTTTGAAGAGGCGGACGGCGGTACAATTTTCCTCGATGAGGTTGCCGAACTTCCGATTGGAACTCAGGTACGCCTGCTCAGAGTCCTTCAGAATGGAGAGTTTATAAGAGTGGGTTCTTCCAAAGTACAGAAGACTGATGTGAGGGTAATAGCAGCTACCAATATTCATCTCGAACGCGCGGTAGCAACCGGTAAATTCAGGCGCGACCTTTACTATCGCCTCAATACCGTGCCAATTGTGATGCCGCCCCTCAGGGAGCGCAAGGAAGACATACGCATGCTCTTCCGTAAGTTTGCGAGCGACTTTGCAGATAAGTATACAATGCAGCCGGTGCGTCTCAATGATGAGGCTCTGAAGCTTTTGGAAAACTACCCTTGGCCCGGTAATATTCGTCAACTCAAGAGTGTTGCAGAGCGTATATCGACCATGGAGACAGAGCGTTTGATTACCGCAGAGATACTCTCCGACTACATTCCCAAGGATCATTCTTCTCAGATGCCGGTGCAATCTACCGGTTTCTCCGACAATTGTTCAGATCCATACAGGGAGTTCCTCATCCAGCTCTATGCTCAATACCAGCAATTGAGAATTGAAGTGGATGAATTGACCCGAATCGTCAAGGGGAACGCCCCTGCTGCGCAAATGTCACCTGTTCCGACTATTGGCCATACTCATATGCTTACTGAGGGGTCCGGGGTGCGAAGTACGGATTCCGAGGTGCAGGAGGCAGGTCCTGTAATTGAGGTCGAGGAGGTGGAGAATGTTGCAGAACCCGAGGAGGAGGGTCCGCTTACTTTGGATCAAATCACTTGCAAGGCAATAGCCGAAGCGCTTCAACGTAATGGCAACAACCGCGAAAAGGCAGCAGCGGAGCTTGGTATCTCCGCACGCACCATTTATAGGAAGATCAAAGAATTCAATCTGGAATGAGAGACACAATGAAACGCATATACAAAATATTGCTTCCTCTGATCGTTTTTTTTGCGACAACCTGTATGGCTACAGGTTGCTGGATTTACTCTTTCAGCGGCACATCCATCCAACCGGACGTCAAAACGATATGTATAGAACCGGTCCAGAACAGAGCGTTAAAGATCAACCCTTCACTTGCGAATTCTCTTTATGAGGCACTTGCGGATAAGTACCGCAAGCTAACCAAACTGGAGCAGGTAGATGATGCCGGAGATCTCTATGTGCTTGCTACCATTGAAGGTTACGATGTTTCTCCAACCGCAGTTACTGCTGATGAGGTTGCTGCTAAAAACCGTCTCACAGTTTCGGTAAAGGTAAAGTTTGTAAATGAGAAGCATCCGGAGGAAAATTTTGAGAAAAATTTTGCGGGATATGAGGATTATGATTCGCAACGCTCTCTCGATGAAGTTGAAGCCGCGCTTTGTGACACGATAATTGAAAAAATCGTAGAAGATATATTTAATGCTACCGTTGCCAACTGGTAACATCTTATATTTAATGGAATTGAAAGAATTCTCCATACCCGAACTTGAAAAACTGCTGGAACTCTATCCCTGGTTTGCAGCTGCACGTAAGGAACTTGTCCTTCGCAAAGGTAAAGCCGGTGATGAAGAGCTCCACAGGGCGGTTGCCGCGTCGGGAATACACCTTTTCAGCCGTATATATTTTATTAAGTCGGTAAAGAAGTCCATCCAAGAACGACTCGAAGAGAATGATATCATCATTAAAAAACCGGCTGGTGGCGAGCACAGGCTCAAATACTATGTTGTCGGGGGCGATTATTTCAGTCAGGAGGATTTCAAGGAGCTGGAGCGTAACGGAGAGGCATTCAAGGAGACTTTCAGTATTAATCCGATCTCTTCAACACTCAGTTCTTTGCCTGATTTTGATTTTGAAAAAAAAGAACCTGTGGAAGATGATTCCGATCAGTTTTGCACTGAAACTCTCGCCAGAATCTATGTGGAACAAGAGTTTTATAATCAGGCACTTTCAATTTATGAGAAACTAATTTTGTTATATCCGGAAAAAAGTGCTTACTTTGCGTCCCTTATTGAAAATGTCAAAATATTAAAATAATCAATTATGCAAGCAGCATACGTTACAGTCTCTATTATTATAGTGGTATTGAGTATCTTACTGACCCTCGTGGTTCTGATCCAGAATTCCAAGGGCGGTGGCCTGGCAGCCAATTTTGCAGCCGGCAACCAGGCATTCGGAGTACGTCAGACGGCCGATTTTCTTGAAAAGATCACCTGGGGTCTGGCAACTTCAATTTTGGTTCTCTGCGTGGTTGCCACATTCCTTATCCCGAATAGAAAAACTTCAGGTTCAAAACTCAGAGAAGCCATCGAACAGCAGGTGACAACTGAAGGCACTCCCATTGTCAACCCCGAAGTTGCAGTTCCTGCAGAACTTCCGACCACTCCGGAAGGTGATAAAAATTAGTAGGAGAGGTACGTTTAAGCTAAAAAGTGACGATTTTGTCACTTTTTTTAAAAAAATACTACTTTGTTATGCAAGGTATTTAAAAAAATATATATATTTGCATCGCAAGATTACTTGCATAACCCACAATATTATTAAACAAAATAGTAAATCAACTATGAAAAAAGTAGTTAATGTAGGCATCGGCGGCAGAACCTTCGTACTGGAAGAGGATGCGCACAGCAGAATGGCAACTTATCTCTCATCATTCAAATCCAAGATCAATATGGGTTTTCAGGAGAATGAAGTGATGGAAGATCTCGAAATGAGGATCGCCGATCTGTTCGAAGCGAAACTCGGCTCTAGAAGTGAAGTAGTCACTCTACAGATGGTTGAGGAGATTATCTCACGTCTCGGTATGCCCGATGGCAGCTCCCCCTTTGAAAATGGTGGTGACACGTCATCCTCTGCTTCCGCATCGACGGAGTACAAAGGTCCCCGCAAATTTTACCGCGATTATGACAACCGTGCCATCGGCGGAGTCTGCAGCGGTCTCGCACAGTATCTCAACATTGACGTGGTACTCGTGCGCATCCTCTTTGTGGTATTCACCCTTATAGGCGGGGCCGGCATCTGGGTATATATTATCCTTTGGATCGTAGCTCCCAAAGCTGTTACAGCTGCACAGAAATGTGAGATGAGAGGCTGGCCGGTCACAGCGGAGAATATCAGAAAGGTATCACAGTCACAACATAGAAAATAACGGTTATGGAATACATTGTTGACAATATTAAATCACAGATGAGGAAGGGATTGCTGGAATATTGCATTCTTCTTATTCTCAATAAAAAAGAGGCCTATGCCTCCTCAATCATCGAGGAACTCAAGCAGGCCAACATGATTGTGGTGGAGGGAACCCTCTATCCGCTCCTTATCCGCCAAAAAAACCAGGGGCTGCTCAACTATCGCTGGGAAGAATCTACCCAGGGGCCCCCACGCAAGTATTATATGATTACTGACAAGGGCCGTTCGTTAATATCTGAGATGGACCTCGCCTGGCAGGAAATAGTATCCACAATTGAAACAATTCGAAAATGAAAAAGGTAGAAAAAGTAAGCATCGGCAGATATGCGTTTACCCTCTATGAGGACGCGTATCGCAAGGCATCAGAGTACCTTGACGAGCTCCATAGTTATTATTCAAAGAGGCAAGGCGGTAGCGAGGTGATGGAGGGTATAGAGGAGAGAATGGCAGAGCTGCTCCTTGAAAAATGCGGTCCCGGAGGCATCGTGAGTGCAGAGAAGATAGAAGAGGTGATTTCTATTCTCGGCAGGCCGGAAGTTATCGAAGATGCTGACCCGGATGGTTCCGGTGGCAGCAATCTCCATTATAATGCTAAGAAAAAGCTCTTCCGTGATCCTTCTTCAAAGATTTTGGGCGGCGTCAGCAGCGGTCTCGCAGCCTATTTCAACATCGAAACTGCGCTGGTTAGAGTTATCTGGCTGGTGCTATGGTTTGTTTTCTCTTCAGCGGGGGCATTTACGCTTCCTGTGTTTGGTGGAGCATTCATACCCATTGTATACATAATAATGTGGATTGTAATCCCTCCGGCAAAGACTGTTCGGCAACGTTGCCAGATGAGAGGTGAAGATGGTACGCTCGGTGATTTGGAGAAGAATATTGCCAAGGGAGCCGATTATGTAGGACGCAAGGCCCAGGAGATTGGCCGGTCTGATTTTTGGAAAACTCTCGGCAGGGTGTTCGGTATCATTATAGGTCTGATTTTGCTCGTTATAGGTGTCTCAGGTCTGATGGCAGGCGCATTGGGTCTGTTCGGCATCACTATCTTTAACCATACGGTGTTGGATATGGGTTTGGATTGGCTTTCCGAGTATGCTCCCATATTCTCGGTGGGAGTGCCTGCAGTACTGCTTAAGATTGTCCTTATGCTTGTGGTATTTTTGCCCTTCCTCGGCATGTTGTACGGCGGTATCCAGATGATTTTCGGCTTTAAGCCTCCCAGGTGGAAGCCAGGTCTGATTATTTTCGTTCTTTGGTTGATTGCGCTCATTGCACTCGTAGTGCTCGGCCTGGCAGGGATCTTTTCAGTAGGATGATTTTTGTGTAGAGTATAAATTTATTGGTTTAATTAAACCTTTTTGAACTATTATAGTCAAAGATGTGACTATTCGTTAGTTTTTCTTAGGTTAAGTGAGAGGGGCTGCACCAATTCCATTTCTGGTGCAGCCCCTTGAATTTATGTGCGTTTGTCTATAGGCTCTTGCAGAAATCAACCATTGCTTTTGCAAACGATGTCCAGGACATTCGCTCTTTGAGTTTGCGGATATTTTCTACAAAAATAGATTTTTCGGGATGATGGAAGTAGGACTCAATAGCACTAACGACGCCTTCGGCTGAGATTTCATTTGTCAATATGCCAATACCGGGTTCTTCAATGCTCTCTTCCAGACCACCTGTCCTAGTAGCAACCACAGGTATTTCAAAATGAAGCGAGATTGCGGTGATACCGCTCTGCGTGGCGCTTTTGTAGGGGAGGACACAAAGATCGGATGCCGAAAAGAATGCCGGTACTTCATCGTCGTCGATATATCTGTTGAAGATAATTATACGTTCTGCTAAAGAGGGATTTTTGGTAATCAGTTTTTCAATCTGTTCCTGGTATTTATCAAAACTACCATAGCTTTCGCCGGCAATGACCAGACGGTAACCGTCATCAAGGTGTCCCATTGCTTCGATCAGCAGGTCAAGTCCTTTGTAATCACGGATAAGTCCGAAAAAGAGCAGATTTTTTTTATCCGGCTTGATCCCGAGTCTCTCACAAGCTTTCTCTTTTTCCATTTTCGCACCAAAGTGGTCATAGGGAGGGTGAGGCTGCAGGATATAGGGCTTGTCCGGAGTCAGACTGAGCATATCGCCTAGTACGGAGCTGCTCATTGCAATACACCCATCACACTGTTTTATAAACCATTTTGCAAAAGGTTTATCAAAGAATTTTCTTTCGTGCGGGATGACGTTATCCAAAATTGCGATCACTTTGATTCCCTTTTTCCTCAGCAATTTGGCTACCATTCCCAATGCCGGGGCAAGATATGAGACCCAGTATCTCATCACGACCACATCCGGTTCCAGTTTCGCTATTTTTTTTGCAGAACTGAAATATGAGAAGGGATTGATGGAGTCAAGCACAGCTATGCTCTCTATCACTTTTGCATTGTCCCGCTCAGTCACATATTGTGTCTTTCCGGGGAAAAGAAGCGAAGGATACTGTCTGCTAAAGGTAAAAGCCTTAACCTGATGTTCTTTTGCGAGTTCTTCATAAAGATTGGCATTGAACTGAGCGATACCTCCTCTATAAGGGTAAAAAGTGGAGAGAAATGCTATTTTCATGATAATTGGGAGAGTTGGGTTGCGGTTTCTGTTGTACTTCGCAAATATAACAAATAATCTTACTTTATAGTTAAAGCACTTTTTCTCACGATGGTAAGATAGAGACTGCGTACCAGTAAATGAACGAAATAGGCGAGGTAGAGTGATTGTATGCCCAGCAGAGATTCGAAAGCCACGTAGGTGACAATAAATAGCGCAGCAGACCATATCATGCTATTGCGCAGGTGGTTAGTAGCTGTAGCTCCGATAAAAATCCCGTCCCAGGTAAAGGCGATGCAACTCACTACAGGCATGAGCAGCAGCCAGAACAAAAAGGGGGTGGAGGCTTCCACAACTGCAATATTGTCGGTCATAAGCCGGAACATCGGCTTACCAAGCCCCGCATATACCAGAGTTGAGAAGATGCTTATGCCGAAACACCAGATAAAAATCCAGCGTACCGTACTGACCAGCGAATCACTATTCCTCTCTCCGATAAAACGTCCAACCAGAGCTTCTCCCGCATAGGCAAATCCATCCACGAAATAGGAGTAGAGTAGCAGGAGCTTCATCATAACCGAGCTCACTGCCAGCAAGGTGTCGCCATATTTTGCCGCAATTGAGGTAAAACCGATATAAATTACCAACATACAGAGGGAACGGATGAAGAGATTTCCATTGATTGAGAAAAAATGCTTCATTTTGTTCAAATTGATGCTGGCTTTTACCGATATAAGATGGAAATACTTCCTAAAATTGAAGTGCATTAAGATTGTAGCTAGTAACAGACCGCTATATTGCGCCACTAACGTTCCGGCAGCGACACCTGCAACCCCCATAGGAGTGTGAACGGCCAATATATAACTTACCACTACATTCACTACGTTGACAGTGATATCTACAGCCATCGGCAACACAGTATTCTGCATCCCGATAAACCACCCTTTGAATACCATCAGCGACAATGTGGCCGGTGCTGCCCAAACCCTGATGAAAAAGTACTCTCTGGCAATATTTTCCACCTCGGGTGAACAAATAACCAGAGCGAATGCCACTTCGATATAAACCCACTGGATAATCCAGATCAGCAAGGCTACTGTCAAAGCTGTGGCCATACCGCGGGTGAAGGTATCCATTGCCTCCTTAAAATCCCTTCTGCCGTAGGCTTGCGCCGTGATGCCTCCGGTTCCCACCCTCAAAAATCCCATATTCCAGTAGAGCAGGTCAAACAGCATAGAACCGATGGCGATGCCACCGATGCTTGCAGCATCACCCAGATGCCCGGCTATGGCGAGGTCGACTATACCCACCAGAGGCACAGTAATGTTTGCCATGATGCTGGGCAGAGCCAGACGCAGTATATTGCGATTGATGGTAGAGAATTTCATCGATACTTGGTCTCTTCTTCGAGCATTCCAAGGTAGGAATAGTATCTCTCGTATGAAATGGTTCCATCTTCGAGTGCTGCTTTTACAGCGCAGTCAGGCTCGTGAGTATGAGTACAGGGCATGAATTTGCAGTTGTCCATTACCCTAAGCATTTCAGGGAAATAAGTGCTCAACTCATGAGGTTCGATGTCCACCAATCCGAAGCCGCGGATACCCGGAGTGTCAATGATAAAACCGCCACTACTCAAGGGGTACATCTCGTAGAAAGTGGTAGTGTGTCTTCCCTGTAGGTGAGCCAGTGATATTTCTCTAATTTTAGGGTCCAGGGAGGGATCGATTGCGCGAATTAGTGAGGATTTGCCCACACCGGATACACCTGAGAATAGAGAGACATAAGCACCATTATTTCCCTTGCAGAGTTCTCTGATGAGCTCGATTCCTTTTCCTGTGAGAGCGGAAACCTCCATTATTTCATATCCGGCTCCGGAGTATATATGCTTGAATTCCTCCATACGTTCCAGAGCATAGTCGTCGTAGAGGTCGATTTTATTGATGACTAATATCACTTTGATCCGATAGGCTTCGCAAGTAAGCAGAAATCTATCCACAAAGGCAGGCTTAACCTCCGGAAATACCATGGTCACTATCAAGAAGGCACGGTCAAGATTGGCTGCGATTATGTGTGATTGGCGGGAGAGATTTACTGAGCGACGAATCATGTAATTAGTACGGGGAAGTACCTCTTCAATGGTCGCAAGTGTATTGCCATCGCTCTCTCCGGAAACGTATCTTACTTTGTCGCCCACAGCAATTGGATTGGTCGCTGTGGAGCCCATGAGACGAATTTTTCCGCGGATTACCGCGGGGAAAGGGTCCCATTCGGGTAAACGGGAGAGCAGATAGTGGCTACCCGTGTGCTTGACTACGGTGGCGACAGATGAATTTTCCATTGACGCAAAGATAGTAATTTGTCCAAAATCCCTTATATTTGTAGTCCAAATAACCAATATTTATGCTTTCACACGAGGACATAGAAAATATTATAGCCAGGAGCATTTTAAACCTCGATCTCAAAGGAGAACCCGAGTCGCTCTATCGTCCGATAGAGTATATGATCTCTGTCGGAGGCAAGCGCGTCAGACCGCGTCTTTGCCTCACCGTATTCAATCTTTTCAGCGACAATATCGGCAATGACATCATCTACCCCGCCATTGCGCTTGAGATGTTTCACGAATTTACTCTTGTCCACGATGACATAATGGACAACTCCGATACTCGCCGTAACCAGCCAACTGTTTTCAAGAAATGGGGCACCAACAAAGCAATTCTTTCAGGTGATGTAATGTCGTTACTGGCTTGCAAATATATCTCGTTCTGTAACAGTGAGGTAATGCCGGAGGCGTTACGCCTCTTTACCGATACCGCAATAAAAGTGTGTGAGGGACAGCAGTTTGATATGGATTTTGAGGAGAAACCCTTCATCACAATGTCTGACTATACCGCTATGATAGGTCTAAAGACCGGAGCCCTTCTCGCCTGCTCGGCGGAAATGGGAGCCCTCATTGCAGGTGCATCCAAGGAGGTCAGAGATGCTCTCTATCAGTTCGGATACCGGCTTGGCCTGGCTTTCCAGATTGCTGACGACTATTTGGATACTTTTGGTGACCAGCAGATTTTCGGTAAAAAAATCGGCGACGATATTGTCAATGACAAAAAGACCTGGCTTCAGGTTGAGTGCATCCGTAGGGCAGACGGAGAGGATAAAGAGCGTCTTGCTTCCATTTTGGCAATGGGTGAGGAGGTGCGTGAAGAAAAGATTGCTGCCATGCAACAATTATATATTGACCTCGGTATCAGGGATGATGCACGTAAAGCCATCCTGGAATATCATAACAAAGCATTCGAAGCTATTTCAGGCATAGGTTTGAATGAGGTACAGACCAGGCAGCTCCATCAGTTTGCAGAACAACTCATTCATCGTGAAAAATAGAGGGAACATAGAGATAATGGCCCCTGCGGGCAATTTTGAGTGCCTTATGGCTGCCATCCAGGGTGGAGCGGACTCGATCTACTTCGGCATCGGACAACTCAATATGCGTTCTCACTCAGCCAATAATTTTGCTCCTGAAGACCTTGAAAAAGTCTGCGATATCTGCAGTGAACATGATGTCAAATCCTATTTGACTCTCAATATCGTGCTTTATGACGAAGATCTCGAGTCGATGAGGGAGACTTTGGAGATGGCGAAAAAGGCAGGTGTCACCGCAGTAATCGCATCAGACATGGCTGCCATCGAATACGCCCGTTCTCTCGGAATGGAGGTGCATATCTCCACTCAACTCAATGTTGCCAATGTAGAGGCTTTGCGTTTCTATGCAGAGTATGCGGATGTTATAGTGCTGGCCAGAGAGTTGAATTTGGAGCAGGTGGCAAAGATAAAGGAGGCGATTGACCTCGAAAATATCAAGGGTCCTTCCGGTCGCAAGGTTAGAATTGAGATGTTTTGTCACGGTGCTCTCTGTATGGCCATTTCCGGCAAATGTTATCTTTCTCTTCACGAATATTCTGCTTCTGCCAATCGCGGAGCTTGCTATCAATTGTGTCGCCGCGGCTATCGTGTCACCGATCTTGAGACGGGATGTGAGTTGGAGATTGACAATAAATATATAATGTCTCCCAAGGATCTCTGTACAATTGAGTTCATGGACAAAATGATGGCATCGGGAGTTACAGTATTTAAGATTGAGGGGCGTGCCCGTTCCTCGGAATATGTCAAGACCGTTACCGGAGCTTACCGTGATGCCGCTGATGCCGTTATTGAGGGGAAATATACTCCGGAATTGGCAGCATCGCTCAAGGAACGGTTGACAACCGTATTCAACAGAGGTTTTTGGGATGGATATTATCAGGGTGCGCGATTGGGTGAGTGGAGTGATGTTTATGGAAATAAGGCTACCCGCACCAAGACCTATATCGGAAAGGTGACCAACTATTTTTCGAATATTGGAGTTGCTGAGGTAATGGTGGCGACCGGTACTTTTTCAGTAGGAGATTCGTTGCTGATTACCGGGCCGACAACCGGTGTCATCGAGTATGAAGTCCCTGAGATAAGGGTTGACATGAGGAATGTGGGCAGTGCCGTCAAAGGCGATCTATGCTCTATTCCCGTTGCCGAAAAACTTCGCCGCGGCGACAAGATTTATCTGTTTCAATAGGTTTATTAAAAAATCTCATAATTCGTATTTGAGTGATTGACAAGGAGTCAATTGTATTAGGCAGGATTTTTGCATTTTCACATTTGGGGAACTACTTACTTTATTTTGTTTGCCTTTGAGGATACGATTTTTTCTCAAATGGTATTTTGTTGTTAGAAAACACTACTCAAAGAGAGATAGAGCTGTAGCAAGAAAACACTATGTAAAGTCTAAAAGTTTTCGTACTTTTGCCAATCGTTAACAAAAACAGTTCAAATATTATGGTTATTACAAAAAACGCTCAGAAATTCATAGATCAGGAAGCAAAATTCGGTGCACACAATTATCATCCGATGCCGGTGGTTCTTTCAAAAGGCAAAGGCGCATTTGTGTGGGATGTTGATGGAAAAAAATATTTTGATTTTCTATCGGCTTATTCGGCAGTTAACCAGGGCCACTGTCATCCCAAAATTGTAAAGGCACTCTGTGACCAGGCCCAGGATATTTGTCTTACCTCAAGGGCCTTTTATAATGATTGTCTCGGCCCTTACGAAGAGTTTGCAACGAAATTCTTCGGGTATGACAAGCTCCTTCCTATGAATACCGGAGCAGAAGCAGTGGAAACCGCCCTCAAACTTGCCCGTAGATGGGGTTATGTCAAAAAGGGTATTCCTGAAGACAAAGCTGTCATAGTGGTTTGTGAGGGTAATTTTCACGGTCGTACGATAACTGTAGTATCGATGTCCACCGACCCTGAATCTTATGCACAATATGGACCTTTAACTCCCGGTTTTATCAAGATACCATACAATGACGTTGCTGCCCTTGAGGCTTTTCTCAATAAGCATGGAAACCATGTGGCCGCTTTCCTTCTGGAGCCCATCCAGGGTGAGGCAGGAGTAGTGGTGCCCGACGAAGGTTATCTCAAGAGATGTTATGATGCTTGTAAGCGTCATAATGTGCTTTTCGTCGCCGATGAAATACAGACCGGTATTGCCCGTACGGGCAAAATGATCTGCTGTGAACATGAAAATGTCCGCCCCGACATTCTTGTGCTTGGAAAGTCCCTTTCAGGTGGTGTGTTACCCGTTTCGGCAGTACTCGCCGATGATGAGATAATGCTCACTATCAAGCCCGGTCAACATGGTTCAACTTATGGAGGATTCCCCCTTGCATCGAAGGTGGCTACGGTCGCCCTGGAGGTTGTGAGGGATGAAAAACTTGCTGAAAGGGCTGAATACTTAGGTAAGATTTTCAGGGAAGAGCTTACCAAATTTAAATCACCTTTCATTAAACAGGTACGTGGTAAAGGTCTTCTCAACGCTGTAGTGACCACTCCGATCAATGGCAAAGAGGCTTGGGACATCTGCCTTAAGATGGCCGAGTATGGTCTTATAGCCAAGCAGACACACAGACATATCATTCGTTTTGCCCCACCCCTTGTAATTACTGAAGAGGAGCTGCGTGAAGCGATTGAGATCATCAAGAAAGCATTTAGGGAACTTGAATAGTTTTTATGTCAGAGACTTCGTTTAGACAGACGGCGAACCGCGTGCTTATGGTGCGCCCCTGCTCATTTGGGTTTAATGCCCAGACTGCAACCAATAATGCATTCCAACGCCGGGGTTTCGAATCCGGAGCTCAGGAGGCTGCATTACGGGAGTTTGACTCGTTTGTAGCCCTGCTTCGTTCGCACGGAGTAGTGGTAGATGTTATAGAGGATACTCCCGAGCCTCACACACCCGACTCCATTTTCCCCAACAACTGGTTTTCCACCCATTCGGACGGTACCATGGTACTTTATCCGATGTGTGCGCCAAATCGCCGTTTGGAGCGTAAACAGGCTGTGATGGACCATCTTATCGGCACTTTTGACATACGCAATATTTACGACCTGACGCCCTTCGAGTCCAAAGGGAAGTTCCTCGAGGGGACCGGCAGTATGGTCATTGATCGTGAAGCGGGAATAGTATATGCTTGTCGTGCGCCCCGCACTGACGAGGATGTGCTCAAGGAGTTTTGCAAACTGTTCGAATGGGATTATTTTCTTTTCGATGCTATTGATGCAGCCGGGAAAGCCATTTATCATACCAATGTAATGATGTGTGTGGGAACCAACCTGGCGGTTGTTTGTCTGGAGAGCATCAGAGACGCTTCGGCCAGAGAGGCACTCGTGCGTTTGTTGGGGAAGAGGGATATCGTAGATATTTCGCTGGAACAAATGGGCAACTTTGCGGGCAACATGCTCGAGGTACAGCCGGCTGGTGAACGGAGACCGCTTTTAGTTATGTCGGCTGCCGCCAAAAAATCACTTCGCCAGGAGCAATTGCGTCTGATTGAGTCGCATTGTGATGTTGCTTCTCCCGATTTAAGTATCATTGAAGCCAACGGCGGAGGCTCTGCCCGCTGTATGCTTGCAGAGATTTTTTATGAAGAGAATTAGATTATTTTTACTGGTTTCCTTGCTGCTGTCTCCCCTCTCCGGGGCACTGTGCCAACCTACACTATATGAAGAATATGCGCAGGAAGCAGGAGATGCGCTTATGATCTATAGGGGACGCAAGGCAATTCACTACGCTTTTCAATTTAATGGCACCTTTTATTGGGAATCACCGCAATTTCTCATCGGAGATGTGGTATATAATAATAAAAAATATGAGGGTCTTCTGCTCAACATTGATGCAAATCTCCAGCAGGTGCAGGTTAAGCATCCCTTCAGTGCCATTACCGTAGCGCTCAATACTTCATACCTTACTTCGTTTAATATTGGAGAAAAGAGATTCATTTGCCGGGACGGGGGCATTTTCGAAATACTTCATGATGGACCGATCACTCTTTTGCGTCAGATTACCAAAAAGCTCAATCGTGATATTCATTTGCGAAACGGAGATGCAATCGGTTATTATGACCCCAATTTCAAAGAGAATGTATTTTATTATTTCAAATTCAACTCTGCACTCTATTGTCTCAAGGATAACACCCTGACTCTCGTCAAACGCGAAAAAGATATTCTTAATCTTTTCCCTGACCATAAAAAGGAGATAAAGACATTCGTGAGGAAGACCAGTGTTTCTCCAAGAAGGAATTTTGAAGAGTATTGTATAAAAGTATTAGGTTATGCTGAAAGTACGTTCAAGTAGACTTGTAGTACTCTTTATTTTGTTGCTCCTTGGTGTTTTTGCTTCAGGAAATGTTTTATATGCCCAACGGGCAAATGTTCGTCTGAGTCATGTCAGCATTGATTCGCTGGTCAGTTATGTAAGGAGCATTCATCCTAAGACCTATTTTATTTCCGATGGTTTGGATCAGGCCAATTATACGGTAGACGCTCCGCGTGAAAAGATACTCGAAAGCATACTTTCGGAGCTCAAGAATAAGGGTTATGCCGTCACGCGTTTTGATGGCGGCATATATATCCTTAGAACGGTAGGTTTTGCAACCGAGCTTCCCATGGGTTATTTCAATAGTGATGAGCCGATGCAGCGTGATACTTCCATCTATCTTGATCAGTCGGGATACAAATTTACGTTTGCCAACAAGGTGTATGAGATAGGTGAGTCCAATAGCGGAGTCACAGGGAAGGTCTATCTAAGCGGCTACATTACCGATGTGGCTACGGGAGAACCTTTGGTTGGAATTACTATCCTTGAGGCGAGTACAGGTGCTTATACTCAAAGCGACGCATCGGGTTTTTACAGGATATTGCTGCCTGTAGGGGAACACTTGCTCCGTTTTACGGGCTATTCTCTCGAAGATCTGGATTTAAATGTCCTGCTTCACGATAGAGGGACTCTGGATGTGACTATGAAAGAAAAAGTTTTCGCCCTCAAAGGTGCGGTTATTACTTCCGAAGGGATGGTCAACCATCGCAGCAGCCGTTTGGGTGTGGAGAGAGTACGTGTAGAGAATATTAAAAAAGTACCCGCAGTTTTCGGTGAGGCAGATGTTATAAAAGTTATAATGACACTTCCCGGTGTTAAATCGGTGGGTGAGGCCTCCGGCGGATTTAATGTTCGTGGCGGAGCCAATGACCAGAATTTAATTCTTTTTAACGAAGGCACAATTTACAATCCAAACCACCTGTTCGGTATCTTCTCTGCCTTCAATACGGATATTGTGAATGACGTAGAACTATTTAAGAGTTCCATTCCCGCCGAATATGGCGGAAGAATTTCTTCGGTGCTCGATATCAGGGGCCGTGAAGGTAATAGTAAAAATATAGCAGGCTCCCTCGGTTTGGGGGTTCTTACCAGCAGATTCCATCTCGAAGGTCCGATACAAAAGGAGAAGACTACATTTATTCTCGGGGGCAGGACTACCTATTCCGACTGGATACTGAAAGTTCTTCCGAAAAATAGCGAATATTCCAATGGAACTGCCTCATTTAATGACCTCAATGCGCAAGTAAGTCATAGATTCAACCAGAAAAATTCCCTCCATTTTTCCGGTTATTATTCGAGAGACAGATTCAGTTTTACTGCAGACACTACATACAGATATCACAATGCAAATTTCTCCTTGAAATGGAGAAACCACTTCAGCGACGGCCATTCACTCGTCCTTTCGACAGGGTACGATAGCTATGGCTACAAGGTGGAGGACACCCATAATGACTGGAGCTCCTTCTCACTCTCAAGCAACATCAGGCAGGGCTATCTCAAACTCAGATTCCAGTCGCTTGTCGCAGCAAAACACACATTTTCTTACGGTCTTAATTCAACCATGTACAATGTGGAGCCCGGCAACAGACTTCCTTACGGAGATTCTTCTGCCATTGAACCGCGTCGTCTAACGACGGAACAGGCTCTGGAGACATCGTTATTTTTCAATGATACCTATCAACCGACAGATCGTCTTTCATTTGATTTCGGATTGAGACTTTCCAGCTATTTGAGCCTCAATTCCCGTAAATTTTACGGTACCCCTGAATTACGTATTTCCGGAAAATACTCATTCTTACCAAATCTCTCCTTAAAAGCGGGATTTAACAGTATGTCTCAGTATATTCATAAGATATCCAATACCGTAGCCATTTCACCCACGGATACATGGAAGCTTGCAGACGCCGATATAGGGCCGCAAAGGGGTTGGCAGACTGCGGCAGGACTATACTGGACGGTATTTGACCACCGAGTAGACCTCTCTCTCGAAGGTTATTATAAGATGATGCGTGATTATCCGGATTACAAGAGCGGAGCCATACTTGTGATGAATGAAAACCTTGCACAGGAGTTGATTTCTACAATGGGAAAAGCCTACGGAGTCGAACTGATGGTCAAAAAGCCGGGCGGAAAACTTAACGGATGGATCTCATACACCTACTCCAGATCAATGCTTAGGGAGATGGAGGACAGAGGTCTGCAAACCATTAATAATGGAGAGTGGTACAATGCTCCTCACGACAAACCGCACGACCTCAAACTTGTGGGCAACTACAAATTTACTCACAGATATAGCATATCGGTCAACCTGGACTATTCTACAGGTCGTCCCGTGACAATACCGGTGGCTAAATACATTTATGGTGGTGGCTACCGTCTCTACTATAGCGAGCGCAACGGTTACCGCGTGCCGGATTATTTCCGCCTCGATCTGGCGGTTAATATTGAACCAAGCCACTATCTCCGCCAGCTGTCCCATCTCTCCGTAACCTTCGGAGTCTACAATGTAACCGGTCGCAAAAATCCCTATTCGGTATTTTACACCCGCAACAGCAGTGGAGGTGTCAGCGGTAATATGCTCTGTGTCTTTGCGGTGCCAATACCATATATCAACCTCAATCTCAAATTCTGATGAAAGAAAGACTCTCCATACTAATACTAGCGTTTGCTACCCTAATGATGGGAAGTTGCATCTATCCATTTACACCGGAGATAGCAGATGTTGATATAGGGCTTATTGTCATAGAGGGAGATATACGAATAGGAGCCGAATCATACATATTTGTTCGAAATACCCAGCAACTGGGTACTATCGGCACGCCCGTGAATATTACTGCCGATGTGTGGGTGGAAAGTGACAAGGGAGAGATAACTCGCGCAGGAAATTATCGGGATGGTGCCCATATTATCGATACCCGCAATCTCGATCCCCGAAACTCTTATCGTCTCCATGTCAAACCCCATGGTCAGAGTAGTGCCGTAGAGTATGTAACCGACTGGCTGGAGGTAATCATCACTCCGGAAATCGAAGAAGTTTCATTCCGTGTGGACGAGCTTGAAAAAAAAATAACATTTCATGTGAGCACTACCAATTCGGATACCAATCCCTATTATAAATGGAATTGCAATGAGGTCTGGGAGTACACATCTCAGTTCTATGCATCGCACGTCTTTAACCCCAGCCGCAACACCGTCGAAGAATGTAGAGGGGAAAACACGCATTATTGCTGGGACAGAGATGTCGTCCCCAACATAATGACTGCCAGCACAGAGGCACTTACAGAGAATCGTCTTGTCAATCATCAAATTTACGAACTTCCCTTCATGAGCGACAAACTCGATTATTTATACTCACTAGAGGTAATTCAGAGTTCCATTTCGGCAGAGGCTTATGTTTATTGGGAGGTAATGTTGCGAAATACGGATCAGACCGGAGGTCTTTTTTCTCCTCAGCCAAGCGAACTAAGGGGCAATATCCACTGTGTAGGTGACTCCTCCAGAGTTGTCCTGGGATATGTTTCCGCATCGAAAGTCTCCAGCCATAGAATATTTGTCTCAGTAGATGATTTTCCGCTGCAAAACAAGCGTCAAAACTGCTCAGCTTTTATAGAAATAAACCTCGCTGAGCACTCCAAAATGAGAAGATATTACTATGGAGGCTATGATGTGGTATTTCTAGACGAGATGACTCAAATGACCAGCTGGTCTGAGCGACGTTGTGTTGACTGTAGAGTGAAGGGAGGCACAAAAGAAAAACCCGATTTTTGGCCCAACAATCACAATTAAAAGATGAGAAGATACTTTACTATATTGACATCACTGGCGGCATTTATTTTGCTGATATCCGCTCCTCTCTATGCTCAGCGAGTAGAGAGAGTGTGGTTTTCCACTGACAGGAGTATATATGTGGCCGGAGAGAGAATTTGGTGCTCGGCACTCTGTATGGATGTCGCTACCCGCACTCCCTCTGAGTTAAGCAGTATCGCCTATATGGAGCTTCACTCTGCGTCCGGGGTGGCACAAACCGCTAAAATAGCACTTATGGAGGGGCGCGGAGCAGGGTATATCGATCTGCCCAATACTCTTCCTACCGGCAATTACTGTCTCATAGCTTATACTTCGGCCAATTTCAACGAGCGCGGATATGATTTCGATGCGGCATTCAGTAGGGAAATCTCCATTTTCAATGTATTATCCACCGCAAGGAGCGGGGAAGTCAAGGTGGTGGAGGAGAGTGATTATCTGGCTGCAGTAGCAGCTGCTCCTTCTATGAAACCGTGTGCTGATATTCAAATCAATGTTGCTTCGGAAGCTGGACGTTTAGATCAAATCCCTATCAGCATAGCGAACAACACAGCTGAGGAGATTACCTTCTCACTATCGATATTCAATGAAGACGACATTCTGGTAGGCAAGATAACGGGTCCTGAAGAGTTTCTGGAATTGCTGCCGGATGCGAATAAAGTGATCTTTGATCGCAACCGCACCCCGGAGTATGAGGGGGAGATAATTACTGCGCAAAGCAATGAAAAAACCGCCTACATCTCGGCTATAGGTAATTATTCGGACATATACATAGCAGAAAGTGAGGATGATGGTACTGTTCGTTTTTTTACCGGCAATATCTATGGAGATGTGGAACTGGTTGGCAATATCGCTTCCATCAGGCAGCCATTTGCCGAACCGCAGCTCAAGGCCCCGTCTCCGCTGTTGATTAGCCAATCGCTCAGGGATCGTCTTGAATTCAGAGGTGCCGCCATGCAGATTGGCAGACGGTTTGATTCGGATACTTTGTGCGAACTGCTTCCCAAACGAGAAAACACACTTCTGGGTGCAGAACGAATCACCTACCTTCTCGATGATTACACCAGATTTCCCCTAATGGAGGAGGTTATTGTCGAATACATTTCCCAGATACGTGCCCGTAAAAAAGCGGACGGCACAAGAGACATCCAGGTCAAAATAGAAAATGTCTTCCGTATAGGAGAGTTTGCGGAAGATGCATCTTTGATGATGGTGGATGGAGTGCCGATTTTTGACCATGAAATGATCTACAGATATGATCCGATGCTGGTTGAATCGATAGATATTTATCCCTATGCCTATTTTATCGGTAGCAGACAGTTTGACGGCATTGTCAATATGAAGACATATAAAGGGACCATTCCTTCGTTGACCTTTGGCCCTGAAGTGCGTATTATCGAGTTTCAAGGAGCGGCCATTCCGATGGCATACACCTGTTGTAATGTGGCCGAAAATGCCGACTATCCTGATTATCGGCAGACTTTGTATTGGCATCCTCTGCTCACTGCGGGAGCTGCCGGCGCTACGGACTCTTCAATCACCGTCATATGCAATACCCCCGACTACAGTGGTACATTCTCGGTTGTCGTAGAAGGGATTACTTCTTCCGGTTGTCCGGTTTTTAGCAAAAAAGCCTTCAAGGTGCAGTAAAATGCAATTTTGTTGACAACTTGTTTGTAAATCAGATTATTTGTTCTATCTTTGCAACCCGCAAAAATGCGGAGTTATAAACATTAAATAAAAGATTAACAAACATTTATGCCAACGATTCAACAACTAGTCCGTAAAGGACGCAAAGTTATTGTAGAGAAAAGCAAATCTCGTGCATTGGATGCTTGTCCTCAGAAACGCGGAGTTTGTGTACGTGTTTACACTACAACTCCCAAGAAGCCTAATTCGGCTATGCGTAAGGTGGCCCGTGTAAGGCTCACCAACCAGAAAGAGGTCAATGCATACATCCCGGGAGAGGGCCACAACCTCCAGGAACACAGCATCGTGCTGGTTCGCGGCGGTCGTGTTAAAGACCTTCCGGGTGTTCGCTACCACATCCTTAGAGGAGCTTTGGATACTGCCGGCGTAGAGGGAAGGACACAGAGTCGTTCTCTTTATGGTACCAAGAAGCCGAAGAAATCTAAGAAGTAACCATTAGTTTTAACTGTTAAATTTTGAGAAAAAATGAGAAAAACGAAGCCTAAAAAGAGGATTCTACTTCCTGATCCTAAGTATCACGATGTACAGGTTACCCGTTTCGTGAACAACTTGATGTTACAGGGGAAGAAGAGTATCGCTTATTCTATTTTTTACGATGCGATCGACATGATCGGCGAGAAGATGAAAGATTCTGACAAGGCTCCTCTCGAAATTTGGAAAAAAGCATTGGAAAACATTACTCCGCAGGTTGAGGTAAAAAGCCGCAGAGTAGGTGGTGCGAACTTCCAAGTACCGACAGAGTTGCGTCCGGAAAGAAAGATCTCTCTCAGTATGAAGAATATGATACTTTACGCCCGTAAACGTTCCGGCCGCTCAATGTCTGAGAAGTTGGCTGCAGAAATAATGGCTGCATACAATAATGAAGGTGCAGCATTCAAAAGAAAAGAAGATATGCACAGAATGGCTGAGGCCAACAAGGCCTTTGCCCACTTCCGTTTCTAATCCGGTATTAGTACATTAGATGGCAAGAGATCTAAAATATACAAGAAACATTGGTATAATGGCTCATATCGATGCTGGTAAGACCACAACATCTGAGCGCATTCTCTACTACACGGGCAAGACCCATAAGTTGGGAGAGGTGCACGAAGGTGCTGCCACCATGGACTGGATGGTTCAGGAGCAGGAGAGAGGTATTACCATCACATCGGCTGCTACTACCGCTTTCTGGAATTACAACAATGAGCAGTACCAGATCAATCTTATAGATACTCCGGGCCACGTTGACTTCACCGTTGAGGTGGAGCGTTCACTTCGTGTTCTTGATGGCACAATCGCCACTTTCTGTGCGGTAGGCCGCGTACAGCCTCAGTCAGAGACCGTATGGCGCCAGGCAGACAAGTATCACGTGCCCAAGATTGCCTATGTCAATAAGATGGATCGCACAGGAGCTGATTTTCTTGCTGTGGTGGAGGAGATTAACGAAAAACTCGGAGCGCGGGCCATTCCCATTTCGCTCCCTATCGGAGCTGAGGAGAATTTCGAGGGAGTTGTCGACCTTATCTCAAAAAAGGCCTATTTTTACAATTTAAGTAAGGACCTTGTTAACTATGAGATAAAGGAGATTCCCAAGAAGATGGTCGCAGAAGTTGAGGAGTGGCGCGGTAAACTGATCGAGTCAGTTGCCGAGTACAATGAAGAGATACTTGAGAAGTTTTTCGAAGATCCCGATTCAATCACCGAAGAGGAGATTATTGATGCCCTTAGAAAGGCTACCATCGATATGGCAGTGGTTCCAACCACTTGCGGATCTTCCTTCAAAAACAAAGGAGTACAATTGCTTCTTGATGCCGTAATGCGTTATCTCCCCTCTCCTCTGGATAAGGGAGAAATCAAGGGTATAGATCCACGTAACGGTGCCGAACTTGTACGCAAGTTCAACACTGATGAGCCTTTCTGCGGATTGGTCTTCAAGATTGCTACAGACCCCTTTGTAGGTAGATTGGCCTTTATCAGAGCCTATTCGGGTAAACTGGATGCCGGCTCCTATGTACTAAATACCCGTTCCGGTAAAAAGGAACGCGTTGCAAGGCTTTACCAGATGCACTCCAACAAGCAGAATCCCATCGAATGCGTTGAGGCGGGCGATATCTGTGCTGCCGTAGGTTTCAAGGAGTTGCGTACAGGTGATACCATTTGTCGCGAAGATAAACCGATTGTCCTGGAGTCCATGACGTTTCCGGATCCGGTTATAGGTCTGGCTGTAGAGCCCAAGACCCAGAAAGATCTCGACAAGCTTGGTATTGCTCTTGGTAAGCTTTCAGAAGAAGACCCTACCTTTACCGTCCAGACTGACATTGAGACCGGCCAGACCATTATCAGCGGAATGGGCGAGCTCCATCTTGATATCATCGTGGACCGTCTCCGTCGTGAATTCGGCGTTGAGATCAACCAGGGTGCGCCTCAGGTCAATTACAAAGAGGCCATCACCGGTACTCATCACCACAGAGAGGTATTTAAGAAGCAGACAGGCGGTCGAGGTAAATTTGCCGATATAGTTGTCGAAATTTCCCCTGCAGATGAGGGCGTGACAGGACTTCAGTTTATCGATGAAGTAAAGGGTGGAAATATTCCCCGTGAATTTATCCCCTCTGTCGAGAAAGGCTTCAGGTCTGCAATGGCAAATGGTGTTTTGGCAGGTTACGAGGTGACATCCATGAAGGTAAGACTTCTGGATGGCTCTTTCCACCCTGTCGATTCCGACTCGCTTTCATTCGAGATCTGTGCCCGTCAGGCATTCCGCAAGGCGCTTCCCAAGTGTTCACCGGTACTGATGGAGCCGATTATGTCTCTGGAGGTTGTTACTCCTGAAGAATATATGGGTGATATTGTCGGTGACATCAATCGCCGCAGGGGTCAAATTGTCGACATGGATTCCAAAGGCAATGCAAGAATTGTCAAAGCCAAGGTTCCGCTCTCCGAGCAGTTTGGTTACGTTACTGTTCTGAGGACACTTTCCTCCGGACGTGCCACAGCCACAATGGAATTTTCGCATTATGCGGAGGTTCCCGATAATATATCAAAAGATGTTGTCGAGAAACATGGCGGACGTAGGTTTTTTGACAATGATGATGACGAATAATTAAAAAAATCACAATAATGAGCCAGAAAATCAGAATAAAATTGAAATCTTACGATCATGCGCTGGTTGACAAATCGGTCGACAGGATTGTAAAGACAGTAAAGGCCACCGGTGCTGTGGTCAGCGGCCCGATTCCGCTTCCCACAGACAAGAAGATCTTCACTGTCAACCGCTCGACTTTTGTAAACAAAAAAGCACGCGAGCAGTTCGAACTCAATTCATTCCGACGCCTCCTGGATATTTACAGCTCAACTCCTAAGACCGTTGATGCTCTTATGAAGCTTGAGCTCCCCAGTGGTGTCGAAGTTGAAATAAAAGTTTGATAAAAGTATTTTTGCGGTAAGGCATTATTTTGCTACTTTTGTCACGCGACGGGTCATCAGGTCCCTTGAGGAGTCGATGACTTTAGTAGATTATCTTTTGTACATCATAGATAGTTTCAGGTCCCGTAGCTCAGTCGGTTAGTAGCACCTGACTCATAATCAGGGGGTCACTGGTTCAAGCCCAGTCGGGACCACAATAGAAAACGCTT
>DFOK01000066.1:0-11443 GCA_002376715.1 Bacteroidales bacterium UBA3543
TGAATCATCGCAATAGAACAGTGAGAAATATTCTCTTTGTCTATCACTTGCGGTGCCATGCACCGCCAATTTGAAATTGTAGTCCCGTAATTAAAAATCGGAAAAAACTCCTTTACTTAATTTACAGACTATCTAATCTTTTTACAGTTTTTTTACCTCGTTATCTATCTCAAAATTTCAATGAACGTGCGTTTCTTGCCGAAACGGGCAGCAAAGGTAAACACTTTTTTTCAATCTCCAAATTATTTCGTAGTTTTGTTAAGTTTTTATGAGAATAACTAAAAAAACTCTATACTACTTATGGAAAACAAGGAAAACAAGCCCCAAGGGCTGCACGAAAACGCCTATCGGAAACTTAAAAAGGGGGAAGAATACAAGCCATTGTTGTCTCCAGACAAGAATTATCCCGAGATTACAGTTTGGTCCGTGACTATAGGATTGGTGATGACCATCATCTTTTCAGCTGCAGCCGCATATCTTGGTCTCAAGGTGGGCCAGGTATTTGAGGCTGCTATCCCGATTGCCATTCTGGCTGTCGGCCTTTCAAGCGTACTTAAAAAAAATCAGGCCCTGGGCCAGAATGTGATTATCCAATCTATCGGATCCTGTTCCGGAGTAATTGTAGCAGGTTCGATATTCACTCTGCCGGCCATCTATATCCTCGGTCTGGATGTCAATTTTACCCAGATGTTCCTAAGTTCCCTTCTTGGAGGTGTGCTGGGAATCCTTTTCCTAATTCCTTTCAGGAAATACTTCGTAAAAGAACAGCACGGAGTCTATCCCTTCCCTGAGGCCACAGCCACCACTCAGGTGCTGGTCAGCGGTGAGCGCGGAGGTAAGAGCCTTAAGGTTTTACTCATTGCGGGGCTAATCGGTGGACTTTACGACTTTATCGTGGCTACCTTCGGAGCGTGGGCCGAAACCGTAACATCAACGGTTACCCGTTGGGGTGCGGCAATTGCAGACAAGACCAAAATAGTACTCAAACTCAACACAGGTGCTGCGGTGCTCGGTCTGGGATATATCGTGGGACTCAAATATGCCTTTATCATCTGCTGCGGTTCTCTGCTCGTATGGTTGATCATCAACCCCATCCTGGCAGCCGGTTTCTCCGGAGTAGATATTTTCGGCATGAGCTTCTCTGCAGCTCTCGGTCAAATGTCTGCTGATGAGATCTTCAGGACCTACTCCCGTCTGATTGGTATCGGAGGTATCGCCACCGCCGGTATCATAGGTATCATAAGGTCTTCAAAGGTTATCGGCTCCGCAGTAAAGCTCGCTGTAGGTGAGTTTAGCAAGAAGGATGGCGGAGCGAAAGTACAGGTGAAACGCACCGATCAGGATATCTCTATGAGGAGCGTTGTAATGGGCATAGCTGTAGCTTTGCTCGGAGTCTTCGCATTCTTTGCTTTTGGTGGAGTAGTGGACACTATCTGGCAGGCCCTTGTCGGGATGCTGGTGGTTGCTGTCATCGCCTTCCTTTTCACCACTGTAGCGGCTAATGCTATTGCTATAGTAGGCACAAACCCCGTCAGCGGAATGACTATTATGACACTGATCATTACAGCACTGGTTCTTGTAGCCACAGGACTCAAGGGCAATGCGGGTATGGTTGCTTCATTGCTGATCGGAGGTGTGGTCTGTACGGCGCTTTCCACCGCCGGCGGCTTTATCACCGACCTCAAGATCGGATACTGGATAGGCACCACCCCTGCAAAGCAGGAGAAATGGAAGTTCCTCGGCGTACTGGTTGCAGCGGTAACAGTAGCCGGAGTGGTAATAGTTCTCAATAAAACCTATGGATTTGTAGGAGAAGGTGCGCTTGTAGCTCCTCAGGCCAATGCCATGGCAGCCGTAATCAAGCCGATGATGGAAGGAGGCAGCGCTCCCTGGTTCCTCTATGGCATAGGGGCGGTCATAGCTATTATCCTCTCGTTCTTGAAAATACCGGCACTTGCCTTCTGTTTGGGCATGTTCATTCCCATCGATCTTAACCTCCCGTTGCTCCTCGGTGGAGCCATCGCCTGGTTCGTAAGTACACGCAGTAAGGATAAAGAAGTCAACGCTGCCCGCCAGGAAAAAGGTACTCTAATCGCCTCCGGATTTATCGCCGGTGGCGCACTTATGGGAGTGGTGAGTGCAATACTCAAGTTTGCGAAAGTTGACTGGTTCCTTACCGACTGGAATGCAACCTACGGTGAAGCCATTGCAATCATACCGCTTATAGCGCTTGTAATATATATGATAATGGCATCTATGAAAGTTGAAAAACAGCAATAATTATGGAAAGTGTAAAGGAAAAATTTCTCAGATATATCTCATTTGATACCCAGTCAGACCCTGAATCGGAGAGTCAGCCGTCAACTGCAAAACAGCTTGCGCTCTCAATGCAATTGGTACAGGAACTCCACGATATGGGGATAACCGATGCAGCCCTTGACAAAGATGGTTATGTAATGGCATCCATCCCCTCCAATATTAAGAGAGAAGTTCCGGCGATCGGCTTTATCGCGCATGTGGATACTGCACCGGATGCACCCGGAAATGATATTAAGCCACAAATTGTGGAAAATTATGACGGAAGGGATATACTGCTCAATAAAGAGATGGATCTCTATCTAAGAGTGAAGGATTTCCCCGAAATGCTTCAGTACAAAGGGCAGACACTTATAACCACAGACGGGACAACACTGCTCGGAGCCGATGATAAAGCCGGCGTTGCTGAGATAATGTGCGCCGCAGAATATTTAATGTCGCATCCTGAGATACCTCATGGACCAATCAAGATCGGTTTTACTCCCGATGAAGAGATCGGCCGTGGCGTAGACCATTTCGATGTGGAAAAATTCGGTGCCAAATATGCATATACCCTTGACGGTGGTCAGATCGGAGAACTCGAGTACGAAAACTTCAACGCCGCATCAGCAAAAATATTCATTCAGGGCTGTAATATCCATCCCGGCTACGCCAAAAACAAAATGGTCAATGCCATGCTGATCGCAATGGAGCTCAATGCCATGCTGCCGGTACAACAAAGACCTGAATTCACTGAGCATTATGAAGGATTTTTCCATATCATAGGATTCAACGGAACAGTGGAAACTGCTACCCTGCAGTATATTATCCGCGACCACGATATGGAGCTTTTTAATCAAAAAAAGGCCCTTATGACATCCTGCGTGGATTTCCTTAACACCAAGTACGGCAACATCATCACTCTTGAATTGAAAGACCAGTACTATAATATGCGTGAGGAAGTTGAGCCACACTACCACATAATTGACAAGGCAGTCAAGGCAATGGAACTTGCAGGAATCAAGCCCAACATCAAGCCCATCCGCGGAGGCACCGACGGCGCAAGGCTCTCATTTATGGGACTCCCCTGCCCCAATCTCTTCGCCGGTGGCCACAACTTCCACGGCAAACTCGAATTTGTCCCCGTAGAGAGTATGGAAAAAGCCGTACAGGTGATACTCAATCTGATATCACTTTATGCAGCGGAGTAATAGCATGGAAAAACCCATTCTCAATACACATAACAAGGAAGATCACCCTCCTGCACATACTGCTGAGCATATACTCAATGGCACCATGGTAAAAATGTTCGGTTGTGCCCGCTCATACAATGCACATATTGAACGCAAAAAGAGTAAATGCGATTATCGGCTGAATAGGGAGCCGACTGCTGAAGAGATTGCCCTAATCGAAAAGAGGGTAAACGAGGTGATTGCTTCCAATTTGGATGTGACTGAAAGCTTTCTGACTCAAGAAGCAGCAGCATCCATCGTGGACCTTAGCAAACTCCCCGATGATGCCTCCGAAACACTCCGCATTGTACGGGTAGGCGATTATGATGCCTGTGCTTGCATCGGCGCACACGTGGCCAACACTAGAGAAATCGGCACATTTAAAATTATTTCCTCGGATTTTGAAGATGGGCGCTGGCGCTTACGCTGGAGAATAGTAAAGGAATAGTTTGTAGTGAGTAGTATGGAGTATGTAGTTGCGGAAGAGTGCAGGGTGGGTTAGTTCTGAGTTCCGAGTTATTAGCATCGATTTCTAAGTTATTAAGAGCGACCTTCGGGTCGTTTTTTGTGCCAAAATTTGAGGACTCGTCAGAATTTCTGTGCAAAAACCGAGTTTACTCGTCAGAATTTGTGTAAAACTTGTTGCACATTCTCCTTATATTTGCGGGACACAGGCAGTTGAGTTTCGCCTACAGAGACCGTTTCCGGAGAGGTAAGCGCGACAGAATCCAAATTTACAAGATATGAGCGATGAATTCGCAGAAAACCTTCACCAAGTAAGTTCTCCCATTGTCCGATGCCGGTCTTATTTCGGTAGGATTCGCCTGAGGCAATTACGATACGCACCTCTGTGTCGTTGGACTCTATATATAATATATCAGCTATGAGAACCGTTACGCTTTTGCGTTCCGAGAAAAATGTAATAGTGCGGTCCTTAGGCTTAAAATGTCTTGAAAGCCATTTAGAACAGAAATAATCGCCTATTGAGAGTATTGTGAGTATTATTCCAAGAAAAGCCGGATTGATTAGCATTGGAGGAATCTCTTTCGGGCTGTCGTGAAAGCTTTCCGGATAGTTCATAATCCACACAAAATAGTGAAGTAGCAAAATAAGAAGAATTACCGATACCATTACGGCCAGCGAGATATAAACCTTGTCCATCGCTCTTCTCGCTTTCGGCATAAGGTATGCCAACAACAGGGCACAAGGACAAAAGATTAGTGCAATGAAAAATGCCTGGCCCAATGAATAGTCCAAGCTGGCGAGAATGGAGACAATTAAGACAACGGCGGCCACCCAATATGCTATACGACCCAAGAATCTCATAACTACACAAAAGTAGGCAAATTCAGTGGCCTCTGCAAGAAAAAGCACCTTAGAGTGGGCTTTAACAGGTATAGAGAGGGTTTCTACTTTGGAGGATTCGCGGACTTAGCCGTAACTTTGCATCAAACCAAATTAATAAAGTTATGAAAGAAGAAATCATTTATGCATTAGACTCCATTGGTGTATCTTACCAAGAAACTATTGAAACTACAGGCAACTCAATTTCACAACTCTTTGTTGAAGGTGGCACTTTCGGAATGATTATAATTACATTATTCTTAATTGCTCTCCTAATTGCAGCATGGAAGGCTCCCCGTTGGGTAAAAGAAATCGGCATTGGCGCATTGGTCATCTCCATTTTCTGGACTTTGACCGGCCTATATCAAGTATTCGGTGTTGTCAATATGCTCGGAAAGATCAGCATCGGAGTCCTCTGTGGCGGTTTAAGAGTGACAATGATCAGCACCTTCTACGGACTGCTTGTTTACTTCATCTCACTGGTCATCCGTGTTATCCAGAAGCCAAGAATATAGCTCAATCAAACTTATTACATCAACCCGGCTTGAATATAATATTCGGTGATGAACGATGATATAGCGGGTCTTTTTGTAAAGGGTGCGGTTTCTCCCTCAATATCTAAGTTCCTACAATCAACCAGGAGCCCCGGGATACCATTTTCCGTAACAGGTTTGAAATAGCTGTCATTGCTTTCAAAAGTCTTTTTAATCCAATTAAACATCATATTTGGATCATAAATTTCCAGTGAAATGAAATCAACTCCCTCAATACCGTCACCATTGTGCCACTCCTTGGTGCTCTTAATGTCACGTACCGATACCTTATTTCCTTTATTGTACCTACCACCAATTAGTTTGATCGGGATTTTACAATGAACTTTCCATTCTTCAGTTTCATCATTAACAAGATTACCGGCAATTAATGTACAGAGACAAAGAGCGGTACAGCCTGCACCTTCATTTTCATATAAAGGCCATAAAAAACCTCCATAAAAATCCATCGGCGCATGATGATGATTGAACTTGTTTTCGAATTTATCAAAGAAATCAATTATTCTTTTAGCTGATGCTTCATTGATAAGATATTTAATGAAAAGCACCCTGCCTTTTCTTGAATTGAATCTCAGAGTACGGTCAATTATTTGTTCTGATTCCATCTCTGCCTTAAAAACGCTTCCAAGTATCCCAAGACCGATTCTTTCCTTAAAGATACGTTTAATGACCTCTATAAGTTTTATGCCTGAAATACTATATGCCCTTGTTCCTTCGATATGACTACTATTCAATACAACTAAAGTGTGCCCTACGATGCGAGCTTGAGATCTTAAAATCCGTTTTGACAAAGATTTTAAAGCCGACTTATACAAATCAGCCGGGCCTTCCCAATTTATTGGAACGGGTGATGCAACTACATATATGGTAACCTGATGCATTTATAACGGTAATATTTCCAAATATTCAGTATCTCCTCAGTGAGCCATAGAAGAGAGCTAAATAAATAAGTGGTACAACAAAAGGCATTACTGTGGCAAACACAATAATTGCCATACCATGCAACAACATATATCCGGCGACAAAAAGCGCCATTGAAATGAGTACTGTTTTATAAAAAGCACGGAGACGGGCAATAGTGTAGCTACTTTTTTCCTTTCTCTCAGCAGAAAAAATTAACAGAAAAGCTCCTATAAAATAGAACAAAACCGACAATTCATCGCCCTGGTTATTCGTTATGAGAGCAAACTTTTTCGTTAATAAGTATTGTGAATAGAGGGTAAAAACATTCCATTCAAGCCATTGAGGCTTTTCACCCAAATGAATGAAAATATAGACACCGACTGCCCCGACCAACAGCAAAAAAATACCAACGAACTTTAGTTGCCACGGCAATAAGGGCAAGCGTTTAAGATCGCCGACTTCCTCCATTCTATTTAGATAACTGTTGTGGATACTACAGAGCCATCCTCAAGATGTATTTCAAAATATACCATCCCGAACTTGTGGTTATACTTGTATATTAATTTTTTGTAACCGGGATAGGGCATGTTCTGCTCGACTGTAGTTACTTTAATGTTAAAAAATCCGTATTCAAAATCATCAATCTCTGATTTAGAGATTACCTTACGTACTAATTTTTTACCATCTTCTGTTTTATATTCCCATTTGTCGCCTACTTTGGCACCATATTGAGCAAATACCGATTGCTCACCCTTTGAATTAAGAACCGCAACTCCTTCGGTCGAATTTATTACATTTAAGGTACAATCAACTGTTCCATCCGGATTGACATAGGGCTGTATGAACAGATGTTGATATTCTATCGGAAGTTTTGTGGTAATACGTAAATCAACCACACCATTCTCATTGTTCACCACTTCTGAATTGGCCTTGATGCCAATGGGGTCTCCATCAATTTTTATATATCCTGAAGATGTGGTGCCAACCTTATTTGCAGGAAGATCCGTTTGTCCCCCAATAGTAACTTTTGGAGGTCCTAATTGTAGAATATCACAGGAGGCACATAATGCAAGAGTAACAAATAGAGATAATAATAACTTAGTTTTCATAGGTCAGTATTTCAAAAGGTCAATAAATGAGTATATAATTATTCGTATTTTCTTCAAAAATACACTTTTTTTCATAATAGCCTAACTATTCAAAGAGGAATAAGATTCTACAAATAAAAAGAGACCGGCTAAAAATTTTAGTCGGTCTCAATAATTTAGGGGTATATCAACTATTTTTACTTTCCATCATAGACTCCCGCGAAGAGTATTACGCCGGAAGATTTTTCCGCTATGGTGTAAACAAATGGATGATCTGCAAAGAATTTAACCATTTTGGTTTGACCTGGGGCAGCAGTCCTTTCAATCATTACCGCAGTAGCGGCTCCCGCCTCCGTACCCCATTCGGCTACAGATATACGTGCCTTTTGAATAACTGACCCTATTTTGAAATTTTTGATATCGGGATGGTAAAGCAACTTATCGAATTGAGCGTCGTTATTAAAAGCCCTACGAATACCTAAGGCATTCAACATATCTGTAAGCTCGTATTTATTCTCTAATTCAAACTTGGGAAGATGGAGATTTACCATGGCCTCCGTAGTCATTGACGATATGGCTGCAGATAATTTCTCCGAAGTAAGAGATGAGAGTAGTTGACTCAAACCATTGCCGCCTTTTATGTCAGGCAGAATGATATACATGGCAAATTTACCGTCAGCATACGGAAGCTCAACGATCCCATTGGTTCCCACTTTTCCGTAACGGAAATACCTTGAAGCAACCATATAATCGACCTTGCTTTCTCCTCCGCCATCCAGATAAAAGGGTTGCGATTTCTCTGTTAATTCACTGTTGAACATGGGTACTTCGCTGTTTCCACTCCATTTTGCTTTAAAATAAAGTGCGTTGAGTATTGCGGCAACAAAATCTCGTTTAATATCCGATTCCTGGAGGAATGGAAAGATAAAACCATTGGTACTACGATATGCCCATTCATTGATCCTGTCAACCACCAGTTTCGGATTTGAAGCATTCACATACTCCACAGGGGCATAGTACATCTTTTCAGCCGTGTTGCGAAAAGCCTCCTGAACACTGAATTCCTCATTTACAATAACTGCGTCGGTCAACTTCAATTCGACATTTTTGTCCAGTGCAGGCAACTGATTGAGCAAGAGGTTACAATACTTGTTTAGAGCCTCCTGGTCTTTCCCATATCCCAGGGTTCCGATAATCTCGGAAGCTGTCTCCCCGCTGGCACCGTTTGCGGTAATAGCAAGGGCATATTGCAAACTTAGTGGAGAATAAATAATGCCCTTTTTTTCTTTTTCGTATATAGACTTCAAACTCTTTAAAGCAAAAGCATTACCTGAGTTGGCATAGCCCTTTTGCTCCTCACTCAATGTCACTTTTGTTATAGTAGCATCCGGAGTTGGAGAAACTATTTCTATAGGATTTTTCACCCGTGGGACGTCACTTTTTTCACATGCTGAGAAACCAAGAGCAGCAATAAATACAATTAGTAAAATTTTTATCTGTTTCATAATCAAATGTTTTATAATTCTTAATTCATGTTTCAATCCTCAATATTAAAAACTTTCTTTGATATCGGCACTCATTTCTTCTTCAACTTGAAATTGATATCGGGAATATCTGCATGACCGCCATAAAAAGCATAGCCTCCACCCTTATACTCAAAAACCCTCTCAACTATTATTGTGTCATTCTGATACTCTCCACCGCCTTCTTCTCCATCAATATCTTCTGCAATCACTATCATATCCACCATAAAATCACTAGTAAAATCAATGACATACTTCCCATGACTATCCGTAATGGCATAACCGGCAAAATAGAGCTCTTTCTGTCCCAAAGAATCTGTATAACTATGATCAGAGACAGATACCTTAATGCCTTCCAGTGGTCTTCCCCTTTCGGTTGTTACACACCCGCTGGTGGTGTAAGATGCATAGGGAGAACCATACATAGCGGGACATCCCGTAAGGATGATCGTAGGAAAAATTAAGGTAAAGATTTTTGTGATCCAATTGCTCTTTCTTAAAACTAGTTTTCGTTTCATACTAAAGTGTATTGATATTTTCAAATATAATGAGTTCCGTTTACTATATATACGCAGTCACCCATTAAATACTGCCGACATTAAATAAATTTAATATTTTTTGACTGTTTGGAAGTATTTCTAGTTATCTTCGTATATATGTATAGAAAGGCATAGAGTGAAAGATAAGAATCTCGCTAACCGTGATGCCCTACTTGCAGCCAAATGCACTAAAGGTGACAATAGGGCAAGGGAGCAGCTGTATAAGGATTATGCGGCAAGGGTTTATATGCTCTGTATGCGATATACCGGAGATTTTACTTTAGCAGAAGATCTGATGCAGGACTGCTTTATTCGGATCTTTGATAACATTCGTAAGTATGATTCCAACAAGGCATCGCTTAAAACTTGGATATCGCGTATTACGGTTAATCTCTTGATTGATCATTTAAGGCGGAATAAGAAATTTACTTTCGTATCAATAGACGAACAGAGATTAGATATTGTGGAACCTGAGTATGATAGTCTGATGCAGATTCCTCAAGATGTCATATTGAAAATGATTGCTGAGTTGCCGGATAGTAAAAGGACTGTATTTAATCTATTTTGTCTGGAAAATTATACCCACAAAGAGATAGCAGAGCTATTGGGAATAAAGGAGAAAACGTCATCATCAATTCTCTATAAAGCGAGAGTTATATTGGCAGATAGGGTAAATGCATATATTAAGGAGAAAGGCTTATGAAAACCGACTTTGACAAATACATCTCCGATCAGATACAAAACATTGAAGAGAATCTTCAAGTTGGTAACTGGGGAAAATTTCAAACGCGCTATGCACGACATAGAGGTGTTAAGATGGTGCGTATCATAATACCTGTGGCCGCTGCTGCAGCTGCCATAATAGTATTGTTATTGTCCGTCTCCAATAACATAGACAACAGACCACTACAGCTACGCAACCATTATCCCTTGATTGCCGAAAACACTCCAACTGTTAAAGTCGAGATCCCTGCTTTTAGAAAAGTATTTATGCCTTCACTTAAGCGTGAACATCATGAACCTACAATATCCGACAACTTGCAAATCGCAGATTCTCAACAGCAGATTGATACGGACGCCTTAATTCGGGAGAAGAGTGAACCTGACGAGGTTGAACATCCGACAAAAAAGGATTCTACATATCAATCAATTCCATCCTACGACTATTTCAAAACTGACAATGCTACAGCATATATGCCCAAGAAAAAATTGCCTAAAGTCTCCATAGGTGTATCAGGAGGCCAGGGCTTGGCTAATCGCAACCAAATTCATATTTATCAGCTTAGAATGGCCTCTGCATACCAAGGTCCAAGAGATTATACTTCAAACGAAAAACAAAGAGATAGTATACTTACAGAAAAACCTTTGAATAATATTTTAGTAGAAAATGAAGAGCATAGTTATAATCATAGACCCCCAATTACCTTTGGTATTTCATTAGGAATCAATTTTACCCAACGGCTTGGACTTATTACCGGACTGGATTACTCATTATATCTTTCAAATAAAGAAATAAGCTCTATCGTCACAAAAAGAAATGAAATGCAACAACTCCATTATTTGGGATTACCTTTGAGAGTAAACTACACGATTTATTCAAAGAATTCATTTGAATGGAATGCCGGTGGAGGTATAAAAGTAGAAAAATGCATATATGCAAAATCCGGAGCTGAAGTTCTAAAGGAATCCAATTTCTTACTATCTGCATTACTGACTACAGGAATTCAATACAATATTACACGCAACCTCTCCATATATTTCGAACCATATTGTAGTTATTTGTTTTCGGATACAAGGCTATCTTCATATCGCAGTGAAAATCCTTTTGAGATATCAGCAAAGCTCGGCATCAGAGTCAATTTATGAGCGACATCGCAGCGCTTCTGCGCTGCTTTGGTTCCCCAAGGGAACCATCAAAAGGAGGGGTAAACAAGGAGCGAAGCGACTGACTCCGACTATCTCCACAAA
>DFOK01000066.1:11549-11729 GCA_002376715.1 Bacteroidales bacterium UBA3543
TTTGTGGAGATAGTCGGAGTCGAACCGACGACTTCCTGCTTGCAAAGCAGGCGCTCTAGCCAACTGAGCTATACCCCCGGATGTAGTCTCTACTGGAATTGAACCAGTGACCTCTACATTATCAGTGTAGCGCTCTAACCAACTGAGCTAAGAGACTATATAAAAGGAAGACAAAAAGCG
>DFOK01000084.1 GCA_002376715.1 Bacteroidales bacterium UBA3543
ACCGGTGTACCTGCCTTGACGACGTCCCCCTCCTTAACCAGCATTTTCGGGGTAAGATTCCGAAAATCAGTGGGTTTGAGGGCGACAACATCAGGAACAACTGTCATGGATATTTTGCGAAGGGCTGCCCCTTTTACAGGCAAATCCAACCCCTTCTTCAATCTGATTTGTTCTGACATTATTTAGTTTAGATTATTGATTTAACACTTAAGTAATTACGTGTATGGCTGCAAAGATATGTATAAAAATCAAGATTATATCCTTTGAAATACAAATTCTCAGGCTTATTTTTGCACAATCATCGATTCATTATGAAAGGGCAGACAGAACAGATTTTTAAAGAATTGAATCCGGCACAAAGGGAGGCCGTAAGCAATATAGAAGGACCTTCACTTATTGTTGCAGGCGCAGGATCCGGTAAAACCAGGGTGCTTACCTGCAGGATAGCTAATATCCTGGCTCACGGACACAATCCTTCTCGGGTACTCGCATTGACATTCACCAAAAAGGCTGCCGGTGAAATGAAGGAACGAATTGCCTCGATTGTGGGCGAAAGAAGCGCCGGAAGACTCTGGATGGGAACCTTTCACGCAATATTCATAAGATTTCTCAGGGAATATCATCAGGAACTCGGTTATCCGCGCGAATTCACCATATACGACAAAAATGACTCTAAAAATGCTATAAGACAGTGCATTAAAGAACTTCAACTCGATGACAAAATCTATAAACCGGGGCAGATCCAATCCAGGATTTCTCTTGCAAAAAACAACCTCATAACGGTCAGCGGTTATTATGCAGATGCAGCTCTGATGGAGGCTGATGCCATCTCGAGAAGAAGCCGTATCGCCGAGATATACGAACTTTACGTCAATAAGTGCAAAACTGCGGGAGCAATGGATTTTGATGATATTCTCCTCAACACCAACATCCTGCTGAAAAATTTCCCGGAAGCTAAAGATGCAATCGCCGCGAAATTCGACTACATACTGGTGGACGAATATCAGGACACCAACCATGCGCAGTACATCATACTCAAAAAACTTGCAGAGCCCCACGGAAATATCTGCGTGGTGGGAGATGATTCTCAGAGTATCTACGGATTCCGCGGAGCGAGAATAGAAAACATTCTCAAGTTCAAAAAAGACTACCCCGATGCAGCGGAGTACAAACTCGAACAGAACTACCGTTCCACGAAGACCATAGTCAGGGCGGCCAACAGCGTGATAGACAATAATAGCAACCGCCTTAGAAAAGAGTGCTTTTCGGATGGAGAGGTAGGGGAAAAAATCGGTGTCATCAAGGCATTCACCGAGCAGGAAGAGGCTTACCTCACCGCATCCTCCATCATCAGCCGCATTTTTGCCGACAAAGCTCAGTACAGCGATTTTGCCATCCTTTATCGCACAAATGCCCAATCCAGGGCACTGGAGGAAGCTCTTCGCAAGAGGAACCTCCCCTACCGCATCTATTCCGGCCAATCCTTTTACGATCGCGCTGAGGTGAAGGATATGATGGCTTACTTTCGTTTGACGGTGAACAGGCGTGATGACGAGGCCTTCCGCAGAATAATCAATGTTCCCGCGCGCGGAATTGGAAATACCTCTCTCGCCCGCTTAGCGGCTGCTGCCTTAGAAGCCGGCTCTTCACTTTACGAAGCCATATTTCTCCCTCCGGAAAAGCTTCTCGAAGTGGGACTCAAACCGACAGCGGTAAATAAATTCCTAAACTTCGCCGCTCTGATAGAGCCCATTCACCAGGAGTGGAGTACCACAGACGCCTTCACCATAGCACAGCGTATCGGCAATGATTCCGGCTACCTGGCTTCACTCAAGAACGACAATTCCCCCGAGGGAGTCTCCAAATTTGAGAATATTGAGGAACTTTACAACAGCATCAAGAGTTTCGTGGAAGAAGAGAAGGAGACAAGAGCGATGGAGAGCGATTTACCGGAAGGGGAGATAATCATCACCCTGAACGACTATATCGAAAATATTTCGCTGATGTCGGAGATAGATCGTGAAGATGAGGAGATGGAGGAGTCGGAGGTTGTAAACAAGATTACCTTAATGACGGTGCACTCATCCAAGGGATTGGAGTTTCCTTATGTATACATAGCGGGTATGGAGGAGAACCTCTTCCCTACCGCGGGCCTGATTGGTGGTGACGTTGACATTGAAGAGGAGCGTCGTCTCTTCTATGTGGCTCTTACCAGGGCTCAAAAGTGCGCCACTATCAGTTTTGCACGAAATAGGATGCACTGGGGCAATCAGGTGAGCAATAAGGTCAGCCGCTTCGTCAGAGAAATCGACAGCAGATGTCTTGAGATGCCGATCGATGAGCAACCACGCACTCTATACACTAGAGAGGACTTTGTCACGACTTCCGGTCGGAACGTTAAACGCGAAAGCGAACAGAGTACCTCTTCCAGCCTTCGCAGATACGAGATATCCAAATCTTTCAGCCGTGAAAGCAAACATACACCTTCTTCAGGATTTCAGCCCTCGCCCATATATGATCTCGAAGTCGGACAGCGGGTTGAGCACGCCATTTTCGGCTTCGGTACCATCATTTCCCTTGACGGTAATGACGCCAATGCCAAAGCGATTGTCAAGTTTGATGACTCCGGAGAGAAAACTCTTCTGCTTAAATTTGCAAAGCTTCGAATAGTCTGATTTTTTCTAAATTTCGTCAAATATTGAATATTTTTTTATGTTTGGCACACACATTGCATATTGTTATGTCGAAGTTTTTCATAGTTTAAGTTTAGGTTAAGTAATGCGGCTTGTTTCCAATCTGACGGAGATGAGCCGCATGAATTTTATAGCGACCCTCTCACTATTCTGACATATTATGCTTAATTTTGAAATTCAAACAGACAAACTATTTAATTATGAATTTCAAAATGGCCATCTGGCGGAATCTGGTTGCTTCAATACTCGCAATTGCCGCATCTTTAACCCTTACCGCGCAGCCAAAAGGCCTCTTTTCCATAGTCACATGCCCGGCAGAAAACACCTCAAAGGCTATGAACATCAGCTGGGGAGCAGATACCACAATCACTGAGTGTTCGATAGAATATACCCTTACGCGAGATACACAGTGGAAAAAATCCCGCACAATGATGGGCACAAGTCATTTGTGTACGGTGTTTGACAAGGTCTATTCCAAAAAAGCTGACGGTACCGACTTTTATGAAGATGCGGTTTTCCTCAAGTATGAAGCAGCCCTCAAAGACCTGAAGCCCCGTCGTGAATACCAATATCGCATTGTCAGCGACCGCTGCACCAGCGACGTTTATAAATTCAGAACCTCCGGCCGTAACCGCTGGAGTGCCTGCATCATTGCGGACTATCATGTCTATCCTCCGCTCCGCGAGCGTCTGGACAATGCAATGGCAATGATGCATAAAGTGCAGGAATATGACTCCGGATTTGACTGGGTACTCCATTTGGGTGACATTACCGCCTGGGGAGGCAGTTACTCCTTCTGGCAGGAGATGTATGAAGAGGAGCATTTTAAGAATTATATGTGGGCAGGTGTAAACGGCAACCATGACAATATGTCACGCGGCTATATCAAGAACACCAACGAATATTTCAAAGAGGCCAATTTCTATCCCCGCAACGGCTACAAAGGAGAAGAGGGTGTATGCTACTGGTTTTACTGGGGTGATGCTCTCTTTATAATGCTCAATAATGAAAGCATGAAAGATGACGAAGGTCTGAGAGCTGCTCAGGAATGGGTTAGCGATGTTGTAAAAAATAATCCTGCAAGATACCGGGTGGTTTGTGAACATTACCAGTGGTTCTTCGGTGACAGTGGCAAAACATCGCAATACGGCAGATGGAGTGATCTGTTTGACGAACTTGGCATAGACCTGGCTCTGGCAGGCAATAACCATATCTATGTGCGCACCAATGCCATTTATCAGGGGAAAGAGAGCGACGGTAGAAAAGGCACTGTCTATATCCAGGCTCCCTCCTCGGACAATGAGCGCGGCGTTCCCACTCCCAATCCGATGACGGAGAATTTGGACAAAATCCGTTTCCGCTGGAGCGAGGGCGAAAAGACCGTCGGAGCCATCCACCTCGATGTAAACAAAAGGAGGATGGTACTCACCCTTCTCGATCGCTACGGCAACATTCTCGACCAAGCAGAAGTAAAATCAAAATAAGCGACACCTATTAGGGTTTCATCCTTATCCTGCGGGAAAGAGGATGAAGATTGTTGGAACGGCGGCCGAGATTTTTGACAAAGCCCAGAGGGGCACCTTCAAAAGAGACCAACAGATAGCCCAAGGGGATTTCAGCACCAAATACGATATTGTCTCTGGAGAGAAATTTCAGGGCATCCTCCGGAGAGAGTTCCACTGTGTGAAAAGCCTTTTTATCCACAATCATGGAAAGCGCCAGATCGGCCTCCGGAATCATGTCACGCCCTTTCTGCATGGCAACGGCCACTCCGGAACGAATCACTCTGAGGGAAGACTCCAGTATCCTGATATCTGCTGCAAGAGCCGTCGGAAACGCCCTCCACAAATCTCCTTTTTTAGAAAATGTAAATTGTCCCTCAACCTGTGATATATATTGCGCACAGGCCGGCATCTGATTCTTTTTATTTTCCGAAGTCCCGACAGATGGAGAATAGTCACCGTTTTTACGCAATAAGGCTATGAAAAATCCCTCCCCTCTCTCTTCTCCGGGGAGGAACCGGCGTTGCTCAATGAGTTCGGCACCAAGCTCCGATACTATCCAAGCCACATTTTCATCATTTTCGAGAGTATTGAACGTACAGGTGGAATAGATGAAAAAACCGCCCTCGCGAAGAGCAGGCCAGATATCCGAAACTATTCTTCTCTGCCTGGAGGCACAGAGACGGACATTATCCAGAGACCACTCACTCACAGCATCAGAGTCCTTGCGGAACATTCCCTCTCCCGAACAGGGAGCATCCACCACGACAATATCAAAAAACGCATCCAAAGAGGAAAAATCCGCGGGATCGTTGTTTGAAACCACGACGTTCGGATATCCCCATTTTGCCACATTCTCAGCCAGGATTGAAGCCCTGCTGCGAATCACTTCATTTGAAAGCAAAATATCGTTGGGACCGATAATCGAGAGAATATGGGTACTCTTGCCTCCGGGAGCTGCACAGAGATCGAGAATACGAAGTCCCGGCCTACCGGCCAACAACTGCCTCATCGCCCGTTCCAGCAGCACACCGGCGTACATTGAAGAAGCCTCCTGAACATAATAATATCCGGCGTGAAACAGGGGATCCAATGTAAATGAAGGTCTGTTTTCGAGATATAATCCTTCCGGACACCACGGCACAACACCGTCAACATCGTCGGAAAAATGCTCTGCAAGCTTTTCGGCACTTATTTTTGCGGGATTTGCACGGACTGAGAGTGAAGGCTCGCCGGAAAGAGCGGAGATGAGACGACGGGCGCGTTCCTCTCCGAAATGTGTTTCGAGGCTATGGATAAAATCAACGGGGAACATCGAAAGAGGAGAATCCCTCCGGCATCTCACCGCTTGCAGCTTTTGCTATGCCGTCTGTAAGTTTGTCAACAAGATCGTGTAGTCTGCTCCCGATAAACATTTTCATCATAGTGTTGAGCTCTGCACGGAGCTCAATATGGAAGTAGGTGCGGTTGTCGTCCATTGGATCCATTATCATAGAGAAAAGAAAAGGGAATGGAGCCTGCCCATCCTGCTCGAAATCTATTCTCGAAAAAGGAGTCCTTCGGTGGACCCTCATTCCTATGTCAAAACCCTGCACCTTTGCCGAAATAGTATCGGCATCGGCAGTCACCATCTCCTTTTTGTCTTCCGGAATGGCAGCCACAAGGTTGCGTAGATCGGAAAAAGTAGTATAGATCGAATAGGAAGGCCTATCGATTATTACTGTTTTGCCACAAATTTCTTCCATAATACTATCTACCCCAGGTATCGGGCTTGAATCTCCACTCGGCGAGTACCTCGAGATCTTCCTTCTTTATATAACCAGATGCAACCGCCTCTTCGAGGAGTGCATCATAATTGGAGAGGGTGTGCAATATCACATTAGCATCCTCAAATGCTTCGCGCGTCCGGTGGAAATTATATGAGAATATGGCTACAATGCCCTCAACAAATCCACCCTCTTTTGCAATACATTCCGCAGCTGAAAGAGAACTCATACCGGTGGAAATAAGATCCTCAACGACAACCACATTGGCTCCATTGGGAAGATCGCCCTCTATGCGTGCTCCGGTACCGTGATCCTTAGCCTTGGGTCTGATATAGATGAAAGGCAATCCTAAAGCATGCGCTACCAGAGCGCCGTATGCAATGGCACCCGTTGCCACGCCGGCAATAATATCCACATCACTGAAATGCCCTTTAATGACCTCTACCAAATATCCGCATATCTCAGTACGTCTTTCCGGATAGGAGAGAATTTTGCGATTGTCACAATAAATGGGTGATTTCCAACCTGATGCCCAAGTAAAAGGCTCATCGGGCCTCAACTGTACCGCCTTAATTTCGAGTAGGTGGCGGGCAACTATTTTTTCAATATTTTCAATCATAATCTATTTTGGATTATCTTTGCAAAGGTAATAATATTATTCGTTAAAACGATGTATCGTATCCATTTTGAAAGCCGTAATATTACAGTATGCTCTTCAATCTCTGATGCTGAGGAAGATGCCTGTGCTCTTGTGCTCAGTGTCGGAGAAAAAGCGCGTCTTGAAGATATACCTCTGATGTTTGAGAAATCACCGCTTATGCCATCTCTCTACATACCCACCTCGGACAGAGAACGCGTTTGCAGCGAACTCTGCTCGAAGTACCGTATTGTCGAGGCGGCAGGAGGAATGGTACGTGACAGTTCGGGACGAATACTGATGATATTTCGCGGCGGCAAATGGGACCTTCCCAAGGGGAAATTGGAACCCGGAGAGAGCCGGCAGGAGTGCGCTCTGCGCGAAGTAGCCGAGGAGACCGGCATCCATCAACTTACCATCGGCAATCTTATATGCGTGACTCACCACACCTACACCAGAGGAGGCGAGCGCCTGCTCAAACACACCTGGTGGTATGATATGAAATACGAAGGCATCTTATCCCCCTCCCCCGTACCCCAGACCGAAGAAGATATTTCAATGGCCGAATGGGTAGCCGTGCAGGATATTCCTGCAAAATTATCGGGCAGTTATACCTCCATCAGAGAAGTATTCCGTCAGGCGAGAATTATCTGAGATCGGTGATTATCACATCTTCGGGCAAAGAATCCATCTCCAGAATGAAATGAGACTCCTCCCAGGGGGTCTCTCGACGTGATATCGAATTCACCAGCACGGTATATACATATCCATTAGCCCCAATATGCACTATCTTGAAACTGCCATCCTTCTTTTGCTCGATACTGGTGGATGCAAGCAACGATAAAGGATTCTCCAGAGGGTCTGAAGAGGAGTAATCGGCACTGCATATTACCAGTTCCTCACTCTTGGGGCTATATAGCCACCTGGTGATACCATCGGATATGATGGTGAGCATATCGCTGGTGAGGCGATAACTCATCTTCTGAATATCGAGAGTACCCTGCTGCTCCATCAGCAGGCGACCGTCTGAAGTGTTGGCGGTCAATTCATACTGAAGCGACACACTGCCCATTTGAGAAATTTTATCCATGAGCAGACTGCTTCCCTGCCCCCACATGGCACAGGAAATAAATAGAAGCGATACTGAAAGAATGATTCGTCTCATACCTCTATCCAATACAAACATCGTGCTAAATTCGGTCAAGAGTCTCGAGAATAATATCCAGAGTGGCCAGATCCGACACCAGAACGTCTCTGGCCTTGCTGCCGCCGAACGGTCCGACTATACCCGCTGCCTCGAGTTGATCAATGATGCGTCCTGCACGGGCATATCCTATCTCAAGTTTGCGCTGGATGAGTGAGGTCGAGCCTTGCTGAGACATCACCACTATCTTTGCGGCATCCTCAAACAGGGCATCGCGATTTTTGAGATTAACTCCATAGTCGTTTGCTGAGGAGGAATCCTCCTCGTCCGATACTTCGGGAAGATAGAATTCGTGATCATATCCATCCTGAGAACTGATCTCTCTTGTAACGGCAAGTATCTCGTGAGCATCTATAAAGGCACACTGTACGCGAATGATATCCTCACCCGGGTACATCACCAACATATCTCCTCTGCCGATGAGACGGTTGGCTCCGGTTGTATCGAGAATGGTCCTCGAGTCAATGGATGCATTGACCTTGTAGGCTATCCTCGAGTTGAAATTGGCTTTGATGGTACCGGTAATGATATCCGTAGTGGGCCTTTGGGTGGCAATCACCAGGTGAATACCCACCGCCCGTGCTTGCTGTGCAAGACGTGCAATGGGCTCCTCTATCTCTTTGCCGGCTGTAACGAGCAGGTCGGCAAACTCATCTATCACAACCACGATATAAGGCAAGAATTTATGTCCTTTTTGCGGGTTGAGACGGCGGTTGAGAAACTTTTTATTGTAATCCCTGATATGGCGTAAATCCGCCATTTTGAGCAGATCATAACGATCTTCCATCTCAATGCAGAGCGACTTGAGAGTGTTTACCACCTTGCGTGTATCCGTTATTATGGCCTCCGATTCGTCGGAAATCTTGGCCAGGAAGTGTTTGTCGAGTTTTGAGTAAAGCGACAATTCCACTTTTTTGGGGTCCACCATTACAAACTTGAGCTCTGCCGGATGTTTGGTATAGAGAAGCGAAGTGATGATACAGTTGAGTCCGACGGATTTTCCCATACCGGTGGCACCGGCAATAAGCAGGTGCGGCATTTTTGCAAGGTCGAGGAAAAAGGGCTCGTTGGTAACTGTAATACCCATCGCCAACGGGAGCTCCATATTGGTATTCTGAAATTTGGGATCGTTGAGAATAGACTTGAGCGGTACGATGGAGGGATTTTCATTGGCCACTTCGATGCCCACCGAGTCGATAAGGGTAACCACACGCACACCTTTTGCCCCGAGAGAGAGCGCAATATCTTCTTCACGGCTACGCACCTGGGATATCTTCATACCGTCTGCCAGATGTATCTTGTAGAGCGTAACCGTAGGGCCCATTTTTGCAGTAATGGCAACCACTTTAATCTTGTAGTGGCCGAGCACCGTCACAATCTTGGTTTTGTTCTTCTCGAGTTCCTCCATTGAGACGGTATGCCATTTATCCCTGTAGTCGTCCAATAGTGAGAGTGAAGGATGACGATAGTCGGGCAAGTCAAGTCTGGGGTCGAAAAGACGGGATTTCTCCTCCTCGGTCAGATTTTTTATAAAATCGTGCTCCGAACCCTCTATCTTGATAATTACATCGTCGGGATTGTCACTCGCAGCCGGAATTTCAGGCTCGACGGTATCCTCGGGGAAAAAATCGGATTTAATCGGACCCTCTCCGGTTATGACAGGTGGCAATTCCTGCTCTTCCGAATCAGTAGCGGGGTCATCATCGAGAGCCTCTTCCTCCTCTTCCGCACTCTCCGGATCCTCGACAACAGCGGGAACCTTCTCCCCGCGGGATCGGTTAGCCACAGCCCACATCAGGTCATCAAAACGCAATGCCACCTTCTTGCTGAGCATAACCAGCCAGAGCAGCAGCAATATCATCAGCACACAACCGGTTCCGATATTGCCGAGCATCGAGATAAGCCAGGAAACGGCATGTCGGCCATAAGAGCCGCCAAGACCGTTGCCCAGAAAGAATTCATATTTGGTAAAACCCGATATATAGGCCAAAATAAGCGAAATGACGACCGCTCCAATGAGCGATACCATGAAGAGACGCAGCAGATTGACCTTACGAAGTCTGAAACAGGCGACCGACACGGCTCCGAAAAAGAAAGGTATTGCAAAGGCTCCCAAACCGAATAACTTGGAGATCAGGAAATCGGCCCATACCAGACCCAATCTGCCTCCTGAATTGGAGGCCTCTTCGACAGCACCGGAGAGCACCTGGGGGTCGCGCACCAAACTCTGATCTGAGGTCCAGGTAAATATATAGGAGATAAGCGCCACCACGGTAAAGATGGTAATCGCAAGGAAAATAAAACCGAGCAATATTCTCAACACACGGGCATCCGCACCGGAGAGCCAAGGTTCGCGGGGCTCTTTCGCTACTTTGCTTTTGCGGTTTTTTTGGTTTTTGGCTGATTTGGACTCTCTCATGGCTTACTCGGGAGATCAGTTTTTCTTTTTCTTCTTGTTCCTCGATTTTTTGCCGAATCCGGACTTTGAGGTACCGGAAGCCATCACGCCGGGACGATTGAATGTGGCATCGCTCGAAAGGGTGCTCAACTGAAGTCCTTCCGGTACTTTCAGACGACCCTCCGAGAGTTTCTCCATATCGCTGAAGATGGTTTCGTCCGCGACGGAATCTTTATTCCAGATGAGATACTGCTGTCTCATATAGTGTCCGAGAGTGCAGATCATCTCTGTCTTGTCCTCGTCATCCTCCCGTGCAGCAATCAGGTTGATCATATTCTCGATATTGCGACCGTAACAGGATGCCTTCATAGGTTTATCCTCGAAGTGTATCTTCTCCGGACGACTGAAGAATTCCTTTTTATCAGGCATCGGATAAGGAGAATCCACATCTATATCGAAATCCGCAATAATGTACATATGGTCCCAGAGTTTCTGTTTATAATCCGGAAAATCTTTCATCTGGGGGTTGAGTATTGCCATTATCTGAATGACGGCCCGTATCTGTTCGTTGCGTTTTTCACGATCGGGAATTCTCTTAACCTGCTCTATCATCTGCTGAACGTGCCTTCCATACTCAGGCAGGTGAAGTATGTCTCTTTGCGTATTGTAATCCATAAAACTTTTTTTAAAGTATTAACCTACAAATATAGTGATTTTTAGGAAACAATGGTCTATTTCACTACAGTTCGTCCATTGCAACATACAAAAACGATACCCGAATTGTGGTTCAATCCTACTAACAAAGCCCACCATTTGCATTTTGTGGAAAGTGGTGCTACTTTTGTAATGCAAATTGCATTAGAATATTTAATCAAAATCATCATGGGAAAAACTCTTGTTACCGGAGCAATGGGACAACTTGGGAGCGAGTTGAGGGAGCTCGCCGGCAATGACCGGAAGTGGCTATTTACCGACATTCTGCCGGAAAAAGGAGTTTTGCAATTGGATATCTGCGACGAGGGACGCGTGAGAGAGTTTATGGAGGAGCACGATGTGGATCTGGTAATAAATTGTGCAGCCTATACAAATGTGGACAAGGCCGAGAGCGATAAGGAACTCAGCGCCCGACTCAATGCCGAAGGGCCTAAAGTCCTCGCGCGGTGCGTTCGCGAGCGAGATGCAGCGCTTGTGCATATCTCCACCGATTACGTATTTGACGGAAAGCGCAAAAGAGGCGCTTATCGCGAAAGTGACCCCTGCCGTCCGCAGAGCGTTTATGGAGCCACCAAGCGTCAGGGAGAGCTCGCCATACGCAGAAGCCGTTGCCGCGGGGTAATCATCCGCACCGCCTGGCTCTTCTCCACCTATGGAAATAATTTTGTCAAGACAATGATTCGTCTGGGCAGCGAAAAGAGTGAAATCGGAGTGGTGGCAGATCAGATAGGCACGCCCACCTATGCTCGTGATCTGGCCAAAGCAATTCTGACCATAATACCTCAAATTGGGGAGCACCGAGGTGAAATTTACCATTACACCGATGAAGGCAGTTGCTCATGGTTTGATTTTGCAGCACTGATAATGATCTATTGCGGTCTCGATTGCAAGGTCAATCCGCTGACTACGGAAGAATATCCTACAGCAGCACGCAGGCCGGCATATTCACTGCTCGATAAGAGCAAAATAAGGGAAGAATTCGGAGTGGAAACCCCTTGGTGGAGCATTTCGCTCAAAGAATGTCTGCTGAAGATGGGAAGGCCGGTGCCTCGGCATCTCTAGCCGAGAGAATTACCTCTTTCGGATCGATGCCCCAATCGATGGCCAACACGGGATCATTCCACCTGTAAGTACCCTCCATTTCCGGTGCATAGTAATTATCACACTTATACTGAAATATGGTGTTGTCCTCCAACACCAAATATCCATGTGCAAATCCTCGCGGGATAAAGAACATTCGTTTGTTTTCTGCGCTGAGTTCCACCGAAACATATTTGCCGTATGTGGGGGATTCGGGACGAATATCAACCGCTACGTCGAGCACACGGCCCTGCACTACCCTGATAAGCTTTGCCTGTGCCGCCTCGCCCTTCTGGAAATGGAGTGCGCGTATCACCCCACGCTCTGCGGAGAAGGACTCATTGTCCTGAACAAAATTGATTTTTTGCACATTTGCCTCAAACTCCCTCAGGGAAAATGATTCGAAAAAATAACCCCTGTGGTCGTAAAACACTTTCGGCTCAATAATCACAGGACCCTCTATAGCCGTTTTGATATAATTCATTTCGCAATATTTTTACAAAAATAATAAAATAGTTTGGAGTTTTAAGTGTTGCGAGTTACAAGGTGCGAGGTAGAGTTCTGAGTTATACATAAGTCCCAAAAGTTGAACAAAAAAATTTTGGGGTTTTTGTTTTATACAGAAATGACGTTGGGAATAGGTATTGAATATAAG
>DFOK01000118.1 GCA_002376715.1 Bacteroidales bacterium UBA3543
TATTTCCCCAAATCATTCCTTTTCCTACAATTGAAGCTGCTTTCAGCAAGAAAATGTTGCTGATATTTCTATTGCGCATACCGAGGGATTTGAGCAAGCCTATCATCGAGATTTTTTCAAAAAGAATAATCAGAATCGCAGATATCATGTTGAAGCCTGCCACAACCATCATCAAGAGCAAAACCATCAACATATTTAGGTCCAGTAGAGCCAGCCAGTCAAAAAGATTGCCCAAAATGCGTGTGAGGGACATAGTAAACATCGCATCATCTTCATCAGTGGAGTTGACGTAGAGTATTTCCTCAATCTCGGCATTTGCAAATTTGATATCTGTCTCAGGATCTATGGCTATTTCAAATGACGATACCTGATTTTTGCTCCATCCGTTGATGCGTTGCGCATGTCGTTTGTCCACCAGGGCCATGGTCATGTCCAAATCTTCAAGTTGAGCATCATAGAGGCCGCAGATACGGAATTTCCTCACTTTAACCTCATCTTTTATGAAATAAGTTACCAGATCATCCCCGGAGGAACAGCCGAGACGGGAGGCCAGGCGGCGTGAGATGAGCACATCGTTGGAGATACGTCCGCTATAATCCGGCAATTCTCCTTCATAGAGGCAATTCTCAAAAAAAGTAAGGTTGTATAGGGAATCCACCCCCTTGAAGTAGAGTCCGTTGATATCATCTTTGCTCTTGATCATTCCCGAACAATAAACCACTCCATCCACACTCTTTACATATTTTTGATCCAGAATGAGATGCCGGTAGGAAAAAGAATCACTCAGAGGATAAAGCTCGTTGATCGGAGATTCGCCCGGAGCCACAAGCGTTACCGAACCCATAAAACCCGTGGCTTTTGAGCGGATTTCCGATTTGAAGCCCCCAACGATGGCCACCGCCACTATCATAATGAGAATGCTGACCGCAACCGATATGGAACCGATACGGTTGCTTATGATACCCATTCTACCCCGGCCGGAGCCTTCGGTACCTATCTTTCGTGCTATGAAAAGGTGTAGATTCATCGGGTAAAATGAAACTCTATCACTCTTTGCCAGGTATCTCCGGCAGCCAGTAGGGCTGAAGGGAAATCGGGCCGGTTGGGAGAATCGGGAAAAGACTGGCACTCAAGCGCCACTCCATAATAATCATCATACTCCGCCCCGCTCTTAGAAACGGGGCTACCCTTGAGCCAGTTGCCGGTATAGATCTGGATACCGGGAGCATCGGTGCTGACTATGAGTTTACGACCGCTGACCGGATCGGATAGTTCGGCCACCTTGCGCACTACACCTTCTTCCCATCCGTCCACTGCCCAGCAATTGTCATATCCTTTACCGTAGCGAAGTGCCGGAAAGTCGTCAAAAAGGTGTTCCCCTATTCTGACAGGAGTCCTGAAATCCATCGGAGTACCTTCCACCGGAGCCGGTGAACCGGCAGGTATGAGGGTTTCATCCGTTGGAAGATAATTGGATGCTTCGAGTTGCAAGGTGTGATCTTTGATATCTCCCCTACCCTCTCCTTTAAGGTTAAAATAGGCATGGTTGGTGAGATTGATGACCGTATCGGCATCGCTCTTAGCGCGGAAAGTGATGGTCAGACGACACTCTTCATTCCATCTGTAGATAACCTCGGCCATTACATTTCCGGGGTATCCGGCATCACCGTCACCACTTTCAAGAGCAAAAGAGACTTCGTTACCATTCTGTACGCCAAACCAAATACGGTTTGCCCAGCACTCCTCTCCCGGACCTCCGTGAAGATGGTTGGGACCGTTGTTGATTGAAAGGGAATATTCTTTCCCTGAAAGGGAAAATTTGCCGAAGGCTATCCTGTTTGCATATCTTCCCGGTACTTTTCCCATACAGGGGCCATCACAAAAATAATCCTCCGGCTTTGCATAACCCAGAGCCACATCGGCCATATTGCCATCCTTATCGGGTACGATGACCGAAATAATACCCGCCCCCAGATTGCTCAGGGTGACACTTGCACCACTACTGTTGGTGAGAGTAAAATATTTGATATCAGAGATTACCATTGCCTTGCTCCATCTGAAATAACCACATCGATCACGCGCGGATCCTTGCCGAAGCGCTTCTGATAAGCCTCGCGCACCTTTGCTACATACTCATCATGGTTTTCATTTTTCACCATTGCGAGAACGCAGCCGCCGAAGCCGCCGCCCATCATCCTTGCGCCGAGAACCCCGTCCACACTGCGGGCAATCTCCACAATAAAGTCGAGTTCCTCGCAACTGACCCCATACTCTTTGCTCAAACCTTCGTGGGTACGGAACATCTTCTGACCAAACAGAGCATAATCACCCCTCGACAAATCCTCGCAGCCATCCAAAAGACGCTGGTTCTCACTTATCACAAAATGGCACCTCCGATATACCTCGGGATCCATCTCATCTTTGTGAGCATCAAGATCTTCCAGGCTTACATCCCTGAGCAGCTCCACTCCTTCCTTGTACTTGGCTATGAGGGCGACACCCGCCTCACACTGGGCACGTCGAACATTGTACTCCGAAGAGGCAAGCGAATGTTTGACCATCGTATCTATAAGCACCAGTCTTATGCCTTCGGGCGCAAAAGGGAAAAGCTCATACTCCAGAGAACGACAGTCAAGTCTTATTACCTTTCCGGCTTCTCCAAAAAGGGAGGCAAATTGATCCATTATGCCGCAGCGGACACCCACATAATTGTGTTCCGTCATCTGACCTATCTTTGCCAATTCCCTTTTATCAAATCCCAGCTTGAAAATGGTATTGAGAGCCGTTCCGAAAACGGACTCGAGGGCTGCTGAAGAGGACATTCCCGCTCCAAGAGGAATATCTCCGCCAAATACCGCATCAAAACCTCTCGGCGAAGCACCCCTTTTCTTCATCTCCTGAATTACACCATAGACATAGGATGCCCACTGCTGCTCAGGCTTTTCACCGTCAACATCGAATGAAACACTCTCATCGTAATCTATGGAATAGAGATTTACGGTAGAAGTTCCATTGGGCACTATTGCGAGGGAAATGCATTTGTCTATGGATGCAGGCAGTACGAAGCCGCCGTTGTAATCGGTATGTTCACCTATGAGATTGATACGTCCCGGTGCTGAGAAAATGGAACAATCGGAATGACCGAATTTTTCCTTTATCGCTTTCTTAAGAATTTTTGAATCTATCATTATTATCTGTCTTAATTTGCTTTGATTATGATTTGTGCCGTTTCGAGTCCCTCTGAATAGGCCTTAAGTGACATACTGCCACGATACTCATGTGAAGTAACTATTGCCGTCAGACGGCCGCTGAAAGCGGGCATTACCGGCTCGTGGAATGGATATAAGCAGGTGGGATCACCGTTTGCAACAGCTACAAATTCTCCGGCTCCCTTCACCTCAAATCGTATCTCATTGGAAGCATTGGGACATAAATTCCCATCTTTGTCAACTATACTGACATAGACGTAAGCCAAATCCCTTCCGTCAGCTTCAATCTTATTGCGACTTGTTTCAAGCACTATCGAGTGAGGTTCACCGGCAGTTACGATACTTTTACGCATCTGTTCACGTCCCCTTTCGTTGTAAGCCACAACCTCTATCTCGCCGGGCTGATAGACCACATCCGGCCAAATAAGTCTGTATCTGGCCATAAGGGAATCTTTATCGATTTGTGAGAGGTCAACATCGGCAAGGGAGTAGCTGCCTTTTGAGACAACGCCCTGTGATACCCCGTTGACAAAAAGTTCGGCAGAAGGAAAATCGGTATAACACATTACGGGGATAGTTTCTCCCTCACGTCCTTCCCAGTTCCAATGGGGTAAGATATGAAGCGTATGGTCATCTTCGTTCCATTGCGAGCGATAGATATAATATCTGTCCTTTGGAATAGAGGCCAGATCGATTATACCGAAAAGCGAACTGTGATTGGGCCAGGAATCGGTACCGTATGGAGTCGGCTCTCCAAGGTAGTCAAATCCCGTCCATACGAACTGTCCCATAGTCCACTCGAAATCCTCGGCAAGAGCAAAATCAATATCGGGAATATTAGACCAGGGGCAATACTCAACGTCGTACGAAGAAGATTGATGGTCTTCATACATCGCTCTGTACTTTAGTTCGACAGGAATCTTATAAACCCCTCTGGAACTAACTGTAGAGGCTGTTTCAGAACCGAGAATATTGCCTTGAGGCAGAGTTTCGAAAGCCTTCTTGTAAAGCTCGGTATGGTAATTTATTCCCACGACATCCATCACCTCGGCAAATCCGTTAGTCAGCACACACTGTGGCCGATCCAAGCCACAGGTAACAAGTCGTGTGGGATCCTCCCTGTGACAAATGTCCTGTAGAAATGCGGCAACTTTATAGCCCTGATCGTCGCATTGGGTGGGAACCTCATTACCGATGCTCCACATTACAACACTCGGATTGTTACGGAAATTGCGGATCATATTGACCATATCCTTCTCCGCCCACTCCTCAAAATGGCGATGATATCCATTGGCACACTTGGCGATATCCCATTCATCGAAAGCCTCAACCATCATCATGAAGCCCAACTCGTCACACAGTTCCACAAGTTCGGGAGCAGGCATATTATGAGAGGTACGGATAGCATCGCAACCCATATCTTTGAGCAACTCCAACTGGTACTTGAGTGCTGATCTGTTGACAGCTGCCCCAAGAGGGCCAAGGTCGTGGTGATTACATACTCCTTTAAATTTACGCGGCTCTCCATTGAGATAAAAACCTTTGCCCTCCACCAATTTGGTGGAGCGGATGCCAAAACGTGTAATATAACTGTCTGTGATGTGATTTCCCTCATAGATAGCAGTGTGGGCAGTATAGAGAGAAGGGGTTTCAGGCGACCAAAGTTCCGGTCTGCGTACAGTAAATCTCATAAAAACGGTGTCCGACTGATCTGTCGCATCTTCCAGAAGACTTTCAGCGTATGCCACTTTTTTACCCTTAGGGTTGCGTATTTCAGTTACGATTCGCAACTCTTTATCACTACTACCCTCAATAGCCACCTGCATAGATACCTCCGCTTTTTTGCGGGAGACCTCCGGAGTGGTAATATAGGTTCCCCAGATGGGAATATGGAGTTTTTTGGTCTTGACTACATGGACATTGCGGTAAAGTCCTGCACCCGGATACCATCTCGATGAACTGGGAGGATTTTCCAGCCTTACGGCAAGAACATTATTCATCCCATCTTGATTGAGCCACTGGGTGATATCACAATGGAAGGAGTTGTAACCCGATGGCCAGTTAATGACCTTAGTGCCATTGACCCAGACCTGAGCTCCGCTCATAGCTCCATCGAAAAGTATGGAGACTGAGTGACTCTCTTTGTCAAAACTGCGGAGGTCAAACTTGGTACGATACCATCCGATCCCCACATGGGGGAGCCCTCCGGTTCTGCCGGTCCTCTCTGTCACAATGATTTCATCATCCTGTTTTACTTCTCTAATCTGAAGGTCGTTTGATCTGTCAAAAGGCCCATATATCGCCCAATCGTGTGGAATACGCACCTCTTCCCACCCGGAGTCGTCAAAAGCGGGATCAGATGCCGTCTCGAAATCTCCAAGGGAAAACTTCCATCCCTCTTCCAACACTATTTCACTGCGCGGATTAACTTTATGGCAGGAAACGGCGGCGAAAAAGCAAAGCATTAATGTAAAGGGAATGTATTTTTTCATATCTATAAGTATTAGTCTATATTAGTCTATATCAGTCTCTAAAGGCATCAAGTGCCACAGTCGGTCTGCCTGTGTTGTCAAATGCGGCTTTGGTATAATGACTCCAATTGACAAATCCCTGAGGCTCCCAGTACAAAATGCCCAGACAGCGTCCGTCACTCTTTTCAAGAGCTTTATCTATCAGGTCTATGAGGAAACCTTTACAGATTTCAGGCTGATCCCAGTTCATACCTACCTCACATATCATTATATCCTTATTATATTTCCCAATCAGTGCCTTCATATTTATAAGACATGCCTCATTGATGTATTGCCAGTTTCCCGGATCCGGATAGAGCGACATCCCGATGACATCATACTGGGCTGCATGGACAGCCATACCGTCGAGAAGCCAGTTGTAATGTGCTCCGCTATCCCCTCTATCAATATGAAGTATTACTTTGGACTCGGGGAACACCTCTTTAACAGCCCTGTAGCCAGCATTATGGAGTTCTGTGTAATTCTTCATATTTACGGAGGCACGGCCATCCGGCCAAAGCATACCGTCAGAAGTTTCATTGCCTACCTGTACCCATTCAGGATAGATGCCTTCCCCTTTGAGTACTTCGAGAATTTCTATGGTATGGGATACCAGAGCACCTTTGAGCTCCTCAAAAGGAAGATTGACCCAGGCTGCAGGTTTGTTCTGTTTTCCGGGGTCTGCCCAGCTGTCGCTATAGTGGAAATCAATCATGAGACGCATTCCGAGAGCCTTGGCTCTTTTTGCCTTGACCAGAAGATCATCCTTGCCGTTCCAACCATCAACGGGATTCACCCACACACGTAGGCGTATAGTATTCATACCCAAACTTTTGAGTAACGCCATACACTCCATCTCCGTACCCTGCGCATTGTAAAATTTGATACCATCCCTCTCCATCTGCGTTACCCAGCTCACATCTGCTCCCTTTGCAAAATTCACTTTTGAAAGGTTATCAGGGCCAGGAGAGGGTTTGGGATCGCCACAAGAGGCTGCCGTCAGCATAATCAGCAGTAAGACGATATATTTTACGGTTCTTATCATTATTTCTAATCCTAAATATCCGGTTCAATGTACTTTCAAACAAAATCAGAGCGGTCGGTAAAGCTCCCTTATGCATCCCTCTGCAAGAGCCTCCAGGCAGGAAATACCCATCTCTTCAGGCAGTCCGGTATGACGGTAAGCGATTGGAATCTCCGTACAGGCACCCACTACGGGGAGCTTTTCAATTTGCCAAAGCTGTTCCACCACCTTTCTGAATCTCTCACCTGCCTCACGCTGTTTGCCGGCCTTGACCTGGTCTGTTATGTCGTGGATTTCTACCTGCATCTCCTTTGAAGGGAGCTTGAAGTCATAACCAAAGTATGCCGAGTGTTTCTGATAAAGGCCCGTACGCATAGTACCGAGGGTAGCGGTGAGCCAGGCACCCTTGGGACATACGGCCTGCGATTTTTTTATGGTTTCCTCTATGATATGGATTACAGGTACGGAAAGTTCCTCTCTGAACTTGTCTATGAAGTAATGAGCGGTATTGCAAGTTACCGCAAGACGGTCGGCCCCCCAACCGATGAGGGTCTCAAGTCCTTCCCTGATATAATTGTGTGGATCAGGACCTTTGCCGAGAATGAAGGTTGTCCTGTCCGGAGTAATGGTATGTGAATAAACTATCATTCGTGGATGTTCCTGATCGACGTCCGCAGGTGCCTTTTCAGCGAGAAGTCTCAAAAATTCCGCTGTTGCAGCGGGCCCCATACCTCCGAGAACCCCTAATGTAAGACCATTGTTCTTCATTATAATAAAGTTAATAATCTACAAATTTAACTTTTTTGGATGGAATTTCAAATGTGAATTGACAAATCACAAAACCGGCTACAAACAAAAATGAGGTCGGCTGATATATTCAACCAACCTCAATTATGTACACGAGTAGCACTAATCTACTACTTCGCCGTTTCCTTGGCAAGTCCGTCCCAAACTACTGCCGAAAGTGCAGCACCTACAAAAGGACCTACAATGAAGATCCAAAGATCCTTAAGCGCCCGGCCGCCTTCGAATACTGCCGGAGCAATACTGCGGGCAGGGTTTACCGATGTGCCTGTAATTGGAATCAGAACGATGTGAATGAGCACAAGTGTCAGACCGATAGCGAGGCCTGCAAAAGCGGAATTGCCTTTCTTTGAGTCGGTAACACCGAGAACCACGAGCACGAAGATAAATGTGCCCACAATCTCGGCAATAAGAGCTGATCCCACCGAAGCCGCATTTGAAACGGCATTTGCCCCTGTTGTAGTGGCATACAATGCAGCATCCTTATCACCGGTCCGGACAAGTGCAAAAATGATAGCCGAACCTACAAATGCACCGATGACCTGGGCAAGCATATATTTCAGGCCCTCTCCTGTCTTCATTCTACCTGTAAGCATGGCACCGAGAGTGATGGCGGGATTAATGTGGCATCCTGAAATGGAGCCGATGGCATAAGTCATTGCCACTACTGAAAGACCGAATGCGAAGGAAACGGTCAAAACCTGTGCAGTGGTACCTACGCCGCCATTGAAGACTGCGCTACCACAGCCGAAAAGAACCAGCACCATCGTGCCTATAGCTTCTGCAAAATACTTCTTCATAAAATAATTATTTAGGATTGTTAAAGAGCTCGTTTTTCACATTCGATGCCTCATAGACCTCGTCCACATAAAGGTCAGAGCCCATCGAAGCAGCAACGGCGAGAGTATCGCAACGCTCATTGTCAGGATACCCTGCATGGCCTTTGATCCATACAAACCGAACTCTATGCTGCCTGTAAACTTTCAGAAAACGAATCCATAGGTCCGGGTTTGCCTTTTTTTGGAAACCTTTCTGTTCCCATTTGAATACCTGCCCATTCTCAACGGCGTTGACCACATACGAGGAATCACTCCACACCGTAACCACCGCATCCGACCACTTGATAGCCTCCAAGCCCACAATAACAGCCAAAAGTTCCATACGATTGTTGGTAGTGAGGCGATACCCCGCCGAAAATTCCTTCTCATAATTCCCGCAACGCATCACTACTCCATATCCTCCCGGTCCGGGATTGCCTCTGCAGGCTCCGTCCGTGTATATTTGTATGGGTGGTCTTTCAGCCATCGGTTATTCCGGCAATATCGTACGTTCGTGCTTAGGCCCCTCAAAGTGCTTTATTTCCAGAGGATTGGCACTCATCTCATCATAGTTGTCCCGATTGTTGCAAATATCGATGGCAGTATATATCGCCGAAATCATCGGTCCCGGATTTGCCATGGACTTGCCCGCAATTTCAAAGGCAGTACCGTGATCGGGGGATGTTCTGACAATCGGCAACCCCGCCGTAAAGTTGACGCCCTTGTCAAATGCAAGTGCCTTGAAAGGGATAAGTCCCTGGTCATGATACATGGCCAGTACAGCGTCAAATTTGTACTGAGTATTCGTTGCAAAAAAACCGTCCGGCGAATAGGGACCGAAAGCGAGTATGTTCTCGGTATTTGCCTGCTTAATGGCAGGAATGATGGTATCAACCTCCTCGGTGCCGAGCGAGCCACCATCCCCTGCATGAGGATTGAGTCCCAGCACAGCGATTTTCGGTCTTACGACACCAAAATCCCTTATAAGAGAGTGATTCATCAGACGGATCTTACTCATAAGTACCTCTATCGTGATGGCAGCACTCACCTTTGATAGAGGAAGATGATTGGTCACAACTCCGACTCTGAGGTTATCGGCACAGAGAAACATCAAACCGTCTTTCGCTCCGAATTCGTTTATCAGGTATTCCGTATGGCCGGGAAACGCGAACTCTGTCTGCGCAATCGTGTGTTTGCTGAAAGGCGCAGTAACTATGGCATCAAGAAACTTCGCCTTAACATCAGCCACCGCAGCCTTCAAAGCTATAATTGCCGCTCTGGCACCATCAGCCGTAGGCTGACCTATATCCACAGGCAATGAATCGGGTACTGCATTGACAATGTTGACATGTTTGTGACGAGCTTCCGAGGCACTATTGATAATATTTGTAGTAATCTGCTCGGTTTCAGGCACCAGTTTACGGTATATGCCGAAAGTGCGTGAACAACCGTAAACGACGGGAATGCACATATCCAACATTCTTGCATCCGAGAGGGCTTTGATGATCACTTCGTAACCGATGCCGTTGCTATCTCCTTGGGTAATACCCACTACTATTTTTCTACTCATAGAACTCAAAAATTTTCGCAAGTTACTAAAAAGCACGGAAATTTGACGCATATTTAATGTATATTTGCGCTTGTGAACAAAATTCTGGAAAGCGACATAAAGTTCCTGCAGGGCGTCGGCCCCAAGAGGGCTGCACTGTTGGAAAAGGAGTTGGGTATTTCCACTTTCAGGGATATGCTCTATATATTTCCATTCAGATATATCGACCGCACCAGGTTTTATTCTATCAGGGAAATTGACAGCAGCAGTGCCTATATTCAGCTGCGGGGCAGCATCACGGATCTACGCATAGTCGGCGAGGGACGTGCCAAACGTCTGATCGCCCGCCTTTACGACGGTACCGGCACCATCGAACTGGTATTCTTCCAGGGGATAAAATGGATCTCAGGACGACTCAAAATCGGAACCGAATATATAGTATTCGGCAAACCCTCCATATTCAACCAGACATATAACATGGTCCACCCCGAAATAGACCTGGCCACCGAGGATAAACTCGCGATGGTCGGAACCCTCATCGGGGTCTATTCCAGTACTGAAAGGCTGCGTAGTGCCGGTATAGGCAACAAGGTCTTCGCCAAGCTCCAGTACAATCTCATCAATCAGGTGATTGAGAGCATAGAAGAGACTCTTCCGCGCACTCTGCTGCTGCGCAAACGTTTCATATCGCTGCGTCAGGCACTGGTCAACATACACTTTCCTACCGACCTTCAGATACTCGACAAAGCGAAGGACAGGCTCAAATTTGAAGAGCTCTTCTACCTGCAATTGTCGCTTCTAAAACAGAAAAATATCCGGATGCGCAGCTCCACCGGAATTCTTTTCAATACTATCGGAGAGGCCTTCAATACCACTTATGAACACCTCCCATTTTCCCTGACCGAAGCTCAAAAGAGGGTAATCAAAGAGATTCGCACTGATGTAATCTCCGGTTACCAGATGAATCGTTTATTGCAGGGAGACGTGGGCAGCGGAAAGACACTCGTGGCCCTGTTCAGTGCACTTATGGCGGTGGATAACGGATATCAGGCCTGTATAATGGCACCCACAGAAGTACTTGCTTCACAGCACTACAATGGTACCCTGAAGTTCCTGGAACACAGCGGAGTCAAAACCGCGCTGCTAACAGGCTCTACAAAGACCAAAGAGCGCCGCGCTATCCACGCAGGACTTGAAGATGGTTCCATCCATATCATATTCGGCACCCACGCACTGATTGAGGAAAATGTGCAGTTTCTAAACCTGGGACTGGCTGTTATAGATGAGCAGCACAGATTTGGAGTGGAACAGAGATCCAGACTATGGACAAAATCGGCTATGCCGCCCCATATACTGGTAATGACCGCAACCCCGATCCCGAGAACCCTCGCGATGACTCTTTGGGGAGATCTCGACGTATCGGTGATAGATGAGCTGCCTCCCGGCAGAAAACCTATCCAAACCATCCACTGGGGTGAAAACTCCCGTCCCCGCCTGCATGAATTCATGAAGAGAGAGATCAAATCCGGACGTCAGGTCTTCGTGGTTTATCCTCTGATTAAGGAATCGGAAAAAATGGATTACAAAAACCTCGAAGAGGGCTATGAGGCCATAGTCAAAGCCTTTCCTCCCCCCGAATACCGTACTGCCGTGGTTCATGGTCAGCAGAAACCTGAAAATAAAGCCTTCGATATGGAGCTTTTCGTGAGTGGAAAAGCCCATATTCTGGTCTCCACTTCTGTCATTGAAGTAGGTGTAGATGTGCCCAATGCCTCAGTAATGGTAATCGAAAGTGCCGAACGGTTTGGACTTTCCCAGCTCCACCAGCTCAGGGGCAGAGTCGGACGGGGTGCGGAGAAATCTTACTGCATACTGATGACCGGCTATAAGCTCAGCAACGAATCTCGCCAGAGGATTGAGATGATGTGTCAGACAACAGACGGATTTGAACTTGCGGAAGCTGACCTGAGAATGAGAGGTCCGGGCGATTTTGAGGGTACAAGACAGAGCGGACTTGCCTTAAACCTCCACATAGCCAACCTGGGCAGGGACTCTGCCGTACTCGAAGATGCACGCAGGGAGGCCTCGCAGATTTTGGATAATGACCCTCTGCTGTCGAGTAGAGAGAATGCTCTCCTATCCAAAGTTCTCCAGGATTTAAAAATAGAAATAAAAGATTATTCCAATATAAGTTGAAAAAAGTAACAATGAAATTAATCGGTGCACATGTCAGCAGTAGCGGAGGAGTAGAAAATGCTCCTCTCAATGCAGCTGCAATAGGGGCAAATGCTTTCGCCCTATTTACAAAAAATCAGCGTCAGTGGGTCAGCGCTCCGCTTTCAGAGCAGAGTATCCGACTATTCAAAGAAAACTGCATCCAACATGGATTTATTCCGGACTCGATACTTCCCCACGACAGCTATCTCATCAATCTGGGACATCCGCAATCGGAAGGACTGGGCAAATCGAGGGCGGCATTTCTAGACGAGATGCAGCGTTGCGAGCAACTGGGACTTAACCGTCTCAATTTCCATCCGGGAAGCCATCTCAATGAAATCTCACTCAGCGAGTGCCTGAGACGCGTTGCAGAATCCATAAACATGGCTCTGGATAAGACTTCGGGTGTCTGCGCGGTCATTGAAAATACCGCCGGACAAGGCTCGAACGTAGGTTTCCAATTTGAGCATCTTGCCGAAATCATATCTCAGGTAGAAGATAAATCGAGAGTAGGGGTTTGCATCGATACCTGCCACTCTTTTGCAGCGGGCTATGATGTACGGAGCGGAGAGGACGAAAGTGACCTTTTTGCAGGGGGCGAGGATACTTTTGGCAAAGTAATAGAAGAGCTGGACAGGATTGTAGGTCTGCAATATCTCAAGGGAATGCACCTCAACGATGCAAAAAAGCCGCTTGGTTCCAGGGTTGATCGCCATGAGACACTTGGCAACGGATTTATCGGCAAAGGCACCTTCATCAGAATAATGAGGGATGCCCGATTTAACGGCATCCCCCTGATTCTTGAGACTCCCGAGCCTGAAATCTGGGATCAAGAGATTGCCTGGCTGCGCAGTGTGTCAGTATAGATAGGAGAATAATCCTGCCTGCGAAGCCAGGGCTCAAATCCCGCTTCGCAGATGGCCTTTTGCATCTCTTCGGCCGTCATGGTATTGGATGTGCCCACGGAAGAGACCACGTTTTCTTCAATCATTATCGAGCCCATATCGTCCGCTCCGTAATGGAGCGACTTTATGCCTGTTTCCATACCCACGGTGAGCCAGGAGGCCTGGATGTGAGTGATATTGTGAAGAACGATTCTGGAAATTGCTATCGTGCGTAAAAACTCCTCTTCCTCGCTCCAACCATACTCTGCTCGGGGCAGTTGTAAGCCTTTTTCCTCCATCATTACAGCTAAACGGGTCCCTTTCAGTTGCATAGGCCAGCCGATAAAAGCACGAAATCCGGGAACACCTTCGGGCTTGCGACCCTGTAAGTCGCGGATAGTGAAGAGATGGGCTATCCTCTCCTCCATTGTCTCAATATGGCCATAGACCATTGTGGCAGTTGTACCGATGCCCATTTTGTGAGCTATTTCCATCACACTGCACCACTCTTTTGCAGTTGGCTTGCCCGGAGAGATTATTCTGCGCACTCTTTCCGATAGTATTTCCGCTCCGGCTCCCGGAAGGGTGTCGAGTCCCGCCTCATGCAGACGACTGAGCGTCTCTTCGCAACTGATCCTGCTGATGCGGGAAATAAAGGCAATCTCGGGAGGCCCCAGAGCATTGAGTTTAAGCGAAGGCTCCATTTTCTTGAGTTCGCGAAATAAATTTTCGTAATAAACTACATCCAATTCGGGGTGCAGACCACCCTGAAGCAGAAGCTGGTCACCTCCAAGGCGACGCATCTCAGCGATTTTGCTCTTATATTGCTCGAGGGTAGTGACAAATATTTTCTCTTTTTCAACAGGTTTGCAATGAAAATTGCAAAAACGGCAACCGCTGACACAAGCATTTGTGATATTGACATTGCGGTCAATTTGCCAGCTAACCCGTTTTTGCGGAATATGGCTGTACCTTGCGGTCTCAGCCATACTGCGCAACTCTTCCAACGGTGCATCCAAATAGAGCGACAGCGCTTCGGAAAAAGAGATTTTTTTCATTGCAAAGAAGCCGGAATGCTATCGTATGGGATCGGCCGGAATACCCGGTAGCGGCTTGAAAGTCTTGATTTCCTCTTTGAGAACCTCAATTGCCTTATCAAGTTGAGCATCTTTGCCGAGATAATCCTCAAAAGGATTGATGTCCACAACTATATCGGGATCTACACCATATCCCTCGATAATCCACTCTCCCGTCTCCGATGAGTAGGAAGTGAAGAACGGTGTACGCATATCCTGGCCATCTATAAAGGGCTTGGAGCCGGAAATGCCCACAATGCCTCCCCAAGAGCGCATACCTATAACCTTTCCAAGACCGAGAGTCTTAAATCCGTAGGGGAAAAGGTCGCCGTCCGAAGAGGAATATTTGTCAATCAGACATACTTTTGGGCCATAATGTGCTTCATTGGGTATAGTATTGGGTTCTCCGCCATTGCGGGACATGCTCATCCTGTAAACCACCCTCTGAAGACGTTCCAGAATCATAGGAGAGACATTTCCGCCTCCATTCATACGGTCATCTATTATGAGCGCCTTCTTGTCAAGCTGGGTATAGAAGAGTTTGGTAAATAGATCCAGCCCTGCGGTACTCATATCGGGGATATGGATATAACCTATTTCTCCGTTGGAGGCCTTTTCTACTTTTTCAATGTTGGTCTGTACCCATTCGTAATAAGCCAACCTGCTTTCGTTGGAAACGGTCTTGACATAAATGGTGCGGGGTTTAGTCCCTTTGGCATCGGGAGAAACGACAAGCGCCACCACTTTATCTGCCTTGCCCACCAGTGCCTGATAGATATTATCCAACCCACTGCACGGGATGCCATTTATAGCAAGTACATATTCACCCACTTTAGCATCGCTCTCAGCAAGAGGACTGCGCAGAGACTCGTCCCAGTTGGCACCTTTGAAAATCTTTGTAATCTTGAATGAACCTGATTTGTCCTTAACGAACTCTGCTCCGAGAAGGCCCATCTTGATACGTGGCACTTCAGGCTCATCTCCGGAATTGATATAGGCGTGACCGACATTGAGTTCTCCTATCATTTCGCCTATGATGTAGCTCAAATCATGACGGTGTTTTACATAAGGAAGCAGTTGAGCATACTTGCCGTGGATCTTCTGCCAGTCCACACCGTGCATATTCTCCACATAAAAGCCATCTCTCATAATACGCCAACTTTCGTCAAATATCTGTTTCCATTCTGTCCGGCGATCAATCATAATCTCCATATCGGAGGTAGGAACGGGATCACCGAGTTTGCCCGGACCGGTAGTATTGATGACATAGAGTTTGCCGGCATCCCTGACGAGAACTTTCTTCAGATCTGAAGTATAGCTGACAGGCATGCCCTGGAATGCGTCACTTGACTTCATGGTCTTGAGATCGAGACTCTTCACTCCGGACGAACCGCCTCTTGCCATGGAACCTCCCATACCGCTGTAAGAAACATAATAAAGTTTTCCTCCGTCAGCAAAAAGAAGATTGTATCCGCCTGCGGAAAGCGGCAGTGCTGATATACGCTCATAGAGACCGTCGGTATCAATTTTCACTGCCGCAGGTGTCTTGCTCTCTTTTTTGTCGGAAGGCTTTTCAGCCGAAGCGGAAGCTCCGGCAGCGGTGTATTCGTCGGACTTTACCGCAGCAGGATTGGGAGTCTCCTTTGCAAGAGGGAGCACAAATACGTAATCATTGACAGAATAGGTGGCATTCCACTCCACACGTGAATAAGTGGAACGAAAATTCCGAGAAGAGGTGAAGAAGAGATATTTACCATCCTTAGAGAATACGGGTGACGATGAATTATACCATCTGTCCGTCACCTGGAATGATTTGCCGGTAGCAATCTCGTAGAGGAATACCGCGCTGACTTTGTTGGGAAGTGAAGTTACATAGGCCGCCCAGCTGCCGTCGTCAGTCAATGTAAATGAGCGGATACCGCTATGGGTGCCGACAAGAATACGCTTGAGTGCACCCGTGGTCACATCCAACTCATATTTATCCATCTTATCCGAATTGAAGTAAAGTTTCTTGGAGTCGGGAGACCACTGAAGTCCGGTGAGATAACCGGATGGAAATGAGGTCATTTTCCTTGCAGCAGTCATATCCGAAGAGGGAGCCGTATATACCTGATATTCGCCATCGGCGTCGGAGAGATATGCGATGGTGCTGCCGTCAGGCGACCATGACACATTGCGCTCGTGTGAACCGGGTGAGCGGGTGATATTGTAGGTAACTCCCTGCTTTGCGGGGAGTGAAAAGATGTCACCGCGTGCTGTAACAAGCACTCTTTCTCCGTCGGGAGAGAGATCATAGGAACTCATCCTTTTCGATGCATCTCCAAGTTCGGTACGACTCCAGATGTTATCACTGGCGAGGGTGATGTTCACTTTGGTATAGGTACGATCCTTTACGGAAAATTTGTAGATGTATCCTCCATTTTCGAATACAATATAATCAGAGGAAGCCGAAGGAAATTTGATGTCATATTCGGTGAAATCGGTCACCTTTTCGGTCTTTTTTGTCTTGGTATTATAAACGAACATATTCATTGTCCTGTCCCGGTCGGAAAGATAGAATATTTCGTCACCGATCCACATGGGGAAGATGTCCTGATAGGGATTGTCCGTGATTTTTTCCAAGGAGGTAGTACCTACCTTGTGAATCCAGATATCATCCGCTTGACCGCCCTTATAGTATTTCCAGGTGCGGAATTCCCGGAACATCCTGTTCATCGCCAGATATTTGCCGTCAGGCGAATAAGAACAGAATCCACCCTCTGTAGAGGGTAACTGCACCGGCATTCCGCCATCTTTGGAAACCTTGTAGAGACGCCCTCTCAGGCCGGAGAAGGTGTACCATCTGGTGCGGAAAATAATCTGGCTGCCATCCGGCGTCCAGTTCATCACGATATTGTTAGGACCCATTCGGTCGCCCATATTATCACGGTCGAGAGTGGGTGTCCAGGTGAGTCTCACCGGTTCACCGCCCTCCAGAGGCATGGAATAGACCTCGGTATTGCCATCGTACTGGCCTGTAAACACAATAGTCTTGCCGTCGGGTGATATTTTTGGAAATACCTCATACCCGACATGTGAGGTGAGTCTGGTAGCAGCGCCTCCATCAGCATCCACGCTGTAGAGGTCACCGGCATAACTAAATACTATCTTGCCGCCTCCTATTGTAGGGAAACGCAGCAGACGGGCCTGATTATCTGACGCGGATGATAGAATCGGAAGCGCCAGAATCAAAAATGACAACAGTTGTTTTTTCATAAATATTATATTTAAAATAGTTTAAAGAATATTCAGCGACTGCTCTTTGATCTTTTCCAACTCATCTTTCATCATCACTACAATCCTTTGGATTCCGGCATGATTGGCCTTGGATCCGATGGTGTTGATCTCACGTCCCATCTCCTGGGCGATGAATCCCAGTTTGCGCCCCGGATACTCCTCATGTTCGAGAGTTCCCCTGAAATGGTTGCAATGCTGGCTTAAGCGTACCTTCTCCTCGTTTATATCGAGTTTCTCCATATAAAAGATCAACTCCTGCTCAAGACGCTCCTGATCAGGCTGCAGCGATATTTCCTCAATACGACTGAGGAGGCGCTGCCTTATCGTCTCTACCCTCTCCTGCTCAAATTGCCCTATCTCATCCAGACACTCTTCTATCCTGGAGACTTTCGAGAGTACATCTTCGCGCAACACCGCTCCTTCCTTCACTCTAAAAACATCGAGAGCATCCGCAGCGCGACATATAGTCTTGAAAATCTCTTCCCATTCCTCTTCCGTGAGTTCCGGAGCCTTAGACTCCACCACATCAGGCATCTTGAGAAGTGCCGGCAGCAGATCCTCTCTATCAAGATCTGCCATTGTGCTGTCGTCAAGTATTGAACAGAGCTGGTTGTAATAGCCCAGCAACACTTGACCATTTATAGAGCGGGTAGCATTCTCTCCATTTTGCTCTACGCTGACATAGAGGTCTATGTTGCCACGATTGAGACGCTGTATCAGATATTGGCGTACCGAAATTTCCTTCTCGCGGGGGATTACCTGAGTCTTGAGAGTGATGTCGGCATTTTTACCATTTAGAGAGCGGATTTCAATCAAATATTTATTTTCTGAGATCAGGCATTCCGCTTTGCCGTAACCTGTCATTGAACGTGTCATACTACAAGTGGTGTAAAATATATCAAAGTAAGCGTTTTTTTCTTATTTTTGCAAGTCAGATAACAGGACCACTATCCCTATATTTATTCGTACTATGGAAGAAATTGTTAAAAATGAGGCGCCTGAGCGCAATCTTAATTTTATTGAAGAGATCATCGAGGATGACCTGGCCAGCGGTAAACACGATTCAATCATTACCCGTTTTCCGCCGGAGCCCAATGGATATCTTCATATCGGCCATGCAAAGAGCATCTGTCTCAATTTCGGACTTACACTAAAATATGGCGGATATACAAACCTCCGTTTTGATGACACCAATCCTGTCAAAGAGGATGTAGAGTATGTTGACTCCATCAAAGAGGATATCAAATGGCTTGGATTTGAGTGGGCCAATGAGCTCTATGCTTCGGATTATTTCGAGCAACTCTATGAGTGGGCAATTTTTCTTATCAAAAAGGGTCTCGCATATGTGGATGATCAGACACAGGAAGAGATCCGCGAAACACGCGGTACGATCAGTACTCCGGGAGTAAATAGCCCCTGGCGCAACCGTTCCGTGGAGGAAAATCTCCGCCTTTTCGAGGAGATGAGAGAAGGGAAATATGCCGAAGGTGATAAAGTACTTCGTGCAAAAATCGATATGGCACATCCCAATATGCTTATGCGCGACCCTCTGATGTACCGTATCATCCACGCATCGCATCACCGTACAGGTGATAAATGGTGTATCTACCCAATGTATGACTATGCACACGGTCAGTGTGACTCGATAGAAAGAATAACACACTCCATCTGCACACTCGAATTCGACGTACACAGACCCCTCTACGACTGGTTTATAGAGAACCTGGAGATATTTCCCTCCCGCCAGTACGAATTTGCACGTCTCAACCTCACCTATACTGTGATGAGCAAACGCAGACTTCTAGAACTGGTTAACAATAATTTCGTAGAAGGATGGGATGACCCTCGTATGCCGACAATCTGCGGACTTCGCCGCAGGGGCTACACTCCCGAAAGCATACGCCTCTTTGCTGAAAAAGTGGGAGTGGCAAAACGTGATAATGTCATAGACCTCTCACTTCTGGAGTGGTGCTTGAGAGATGACCTCAATCGTCGTTCCAACCGCTATATGGCAGTTATCAACCCCGTGAAACTGGTTATTGATAATTGGGATGAGGGAAAAGTTGAATATTTTGAAGCACCGATGAATCCGGAATATCCCGACGGTCCCAAACGCAGAATAGCATTTACAAAAGAGATGTATATCGAAAGCGAAGACTTTATGGAGGAGGCTCCCAAGAGATACCACCGACTCAAGCCTGATGGTGAGGTACGCCTTAAATACTCTTATATCGTCAAATGTGTCAACTATAAAAAGAATGAAGCCGGGGAAGTTGTGGAAATCCATTGCACATACGATCCTACCAGCAAGCCGGGTGCAGGTCCATGGCGCTCGGTTAAGGGTACCATACACTGGGTTTCGGTTACTCATTCGGAAAAGATTATAGTCAACCTATTTGACAAACTCTTCACTGAAGAGCAAATGGGCTCCATTCCCGAAGGAAAGGATTACAGAGAGTACCTCAACCCCGACTCTTTGGTGGTCAAAAAGGCATTTGCCGAGCCTGACCTTCTCAAAGACGATTCAGGCATAGCGGTACAATTCGAACGTATCGGATACTTTAAGGAAGATTCCAAAAACGGAGGCTACAATAAAGCCACAGGACTCAGGGACTCCTTTAAATTGTAGAATATTTGCGAATTATTTCCACGGTGGAATCACCGTGAAATACCGAAAACAGACCCTGCGGCTCCTGCGCGGGGTCTGCCGTATATGGATCTCCCTTCCGCCAGTAGTCGTGACCCACAGAAGGTTCCGCAAAGCCTGCCCAGCCCCAGAAATTGCATCCTGCAATGACTCCTCCCGAAAGGCGTGATTGCTCCACCTGTTTAAAAATAAAACCGTAATAGACATCACGGTGCTCAGTAGTGCTCTCCATTGAAAAACTGTAGCCGTCACGCGGATATCCGAACTCCTCTATGATGATCGGCTTGCCAAGACGCTCTGCTATCGGCAGATGCTCCTCAATATAGTCGCGGGACTTGGAGATGGAACGCTCCAAATCCTCCTCATTGGGATTAATACGGCTCGACCAACCCCAATTGGTTGGCCAGATATGAATATTGATATAGTCGATCTCCGGATATGAATGTATGAGTTCTACCAGGGCCATATCGCTCTCACAGCCATATTTTCCCTCACTTCCGGTAGAAATCATATGATTGGGATCAATGCTCCTGATCAGTTGAGCTGTCTCCCGAATCCACTTTGCAAAAAGGATACGATTGTCATTTTCTCCTAAGGAGAAAGGACGCGGCTCATTGCATATCTGCCACGAAAATATGGCGGGATCTTCGCTGTAGCGGCGACCGGTGATGGTATTGGTGCGCGAGACTATATCAGTAACATAGCTCCTGAAAAGTGCTTTAGCCTCCTCGTTGCGCTGAAACCGCACCATATAATCCATATAAGCATCTCCTCCATCAATCAATGGAATCGGACAAGGTGGTTCTCCTGCCCACATCAGGTACTGCCCAAAGCCTCCGCTCCATTCCCACGCGTTGTTGAGATAGAGCACTGCTGACATATCTCTCCGACCCAGTTCCACCATAAGATAATCGAGCGCACGGAGCAGAGTCTCATCATAGACTCCCGGGGCCTTCTGCAACGTGGGTTCCACCTTGGAGTGGGTCCCGTCAGGGCCGTCTGCACCCACCAGTATTCTAAGATTATCTACTCCCATAGCGCGTAGAGTATCCAATTCACGGTGCAGTCGCTCCCTATCGCCACCCTCTCCTTCCGAAGCGAGTATCACACCATACCAGAAGTTAGTTCCTATGAAGTAATAAGGCTCATTGCCGACCGAAGCCGGAGGATAGATCTGCCCGTCACGTACATGCCAATAGGCGCTGTGTTCCTCCGGAGAATTACAGCCAAAGATTGTTGTCATTAGCAGCAGAAGAACGATGATTGGCGCTTTACGCGAAATATGAAGAGTGAATTTCACAACATCCCCTCCTTAAAGCATCCGCCTGCGGCGGAAAATGAAAATTACCGCCAGCACTACTGTCAACATCAGGCTACCCAAAAGCAGAATATCCCAGAGGCCACCGATAAGCGGCAATTTTATATTCATTCCGTAAATACTTGCAATCAGGGTCGGAGGCATCAGCAGCAAGGACACAAGGGTAAAAATTTTCATAATTTTATTTTGCTCCAGGTTGATAAGACCCAGCACGGTATTCTGAAGGTACTCGAGACGCTCGAAACTGAAATTGGTGTGGTTGATCAGCGAAGCGACGTCTTTTAGAAGGATGTTTAGCTTGTTAGTGATACTATCGGGAGATTTTTCGCTCTTCAGGATGCTCGAGAGCATACGTTGCTTATCCACGATATTCTCACGAACCATCATGTTATTTTCCTGCAGTTGGTTGATATCCAGTAGAAACTCCTCCCCCACATCTTCACCCAGGCTTACCCTCTTGCTATACAATGCAATCTCTTTCGACATCAACTCGATCATATCAGCATCGAGGTCGATCCTGTTTTCAAGAATACCGATCAAGATATGATAACCGGTAGGATATAGGCGCGGATTGGCAATTATGCGCCTCTGAATGTCAGTAAAACTACGCAAGGGCACCTGGCGGATGGAGGTGATGGTATCGCCCGTTAAAATAAAAGAAACAGACTCCATACTGTAGTTTTCCGGTCCCGGGATCAGGAAATCGGTGTTAATGAATATGTTGTCGTGAGTTTCGGAATAACGGGATGAACTCTCGATTTCCTCCGCCTGTGCGCGACTCTGAAGATTAGTGTTGAGAAAATGCTCCACGGAACGTTTTTCCTCACCGGTAGGATCGAAAAGGTCTATCCAGAGAACATCTTCCCGTTGGAGGTTCTTTAGAGTGTCGGTGTTATCCGAGGTTGCTATCTGGTCATTTGATTTGTAAAAAATTCCAATCATTGTCTCAAGTGTTGGCTGGTGGATGTTTCCGTGAACAAAAACAGGATTACAACCAGTTGACTCGGGGGTTCAGTTTCTCCAAAGCGACCCTCCAGAACTCGGTAAGGCCGGCACGCTTGTCGCTGTCAAGTTCAAACGAAATGTTTGACTTCAGATAGTTTTCAGCATACGCTTCGGAAAACTGATGACAATGTTTTTTTACGGCATCACCGATATTGTCAGTTCCATAACGGAGAGCCTCGTTGAACTTTTTTATAAAATCCTCTCCAAGTGGCTTGTTTGCGGTCCAGCAGGCAAATACAAATGGTTTTCCTGTAAAGTCAACCCATTCACGGGCAAGGTCGTAGGTATAGGCAAAGCGCTCCCTTTCGGCGAGAGCCTTATCGCCTATCAGCAGATAACTCAAAGCGGGATCTACCCCCTCAGACTCATAATCAAATTGCTCGAACTCCGGACTGATGTGCCAATAATCGCGGCAAAGCACCCTGATCAGAAGCTGGGATGTGCGGGAGTCGCCGTCCATCTTGATATGATGTATCTCTTGTAACGGAACATTTGAACAGAGCAGTACGCTTGCAACATTATCTGTGGCACCTATGCAAAAATCGGATATGATGTGTGCATCGGGGAGTAAGGGAATTATCGCCACCGGGACAATGCCCACATCACTACGGTCAGAAAGCAGATTATCGGCTGACTCAGCGGGAGAGCAAAAATCCATTACAATCTCCTCCATAATCGGAGAGTTCTCCAGACCATAGATAAAGGGGATTGTATTGAGATATTTTATTGCCGAAATTCTGACCATTTTGCAAATTTAATAAAATTATCTTGTTTTGACTCTGAAAAGC
>DFOK01000008.1 GCA_002376715.1 Bacteroidales bacterium UBA3543
ACTACACACTACACACTACCCTATCGCTTGCGATAGCGTATCGTATATCCGTCCTCATAAGAAATGGTCAGAACATCTGATTTGACCGCTTCTATATATTCGAGTACAGCCGGATATTCTATTGTTAATTTATTACCCTCCTCATCGGTACCATCCAGAATTGCAAGAATTCCGGTAGTGGCATTATAGCCATAAGGGAGCTTGAACTGAAATTTACTATTGTCATAGAACGCCACATAACCATCCGGAGTGAAGAGATATCTTTCCAGTGTATAAGAAAAGGGCTCAGCGCCCGCTTTGAAGCACTCGTATGAAGACCAAGCACCCAACAAAAGGTCTGAATCAGGATATTCGTCAACGCATGAAGTGCATAGTGTTACAGCAAAAAAGAGTGACAATGCCAAAAGTATTTTTTTCATATTACTATTGTTTTGTTGAGTCAAGTTGTGGATATCACTACAAAGGTAACCAAAATTATGCCGATTTGATACATCTGATCCAGAAGTTATGAACATTCCATCATTTCAGAAGAGTCGGTTCGGGGGAGACAATTAAGAAGCACGTCCTCTCCCACCCTGACGCCAATTTCGCACAGTGCATCACTAACCGTTTGAAATGCCAGTTTTGGAGTATTGTTATTACGACTCAGATGTGCCAGATGTATACTTTTGAGTTCGGGATGGAACGCTCTTCTGACCAGAGATGCTGTCTGGTCGTTCGACATATGGCCGGTATCCTCAAGAATCCTCATTTTCAGACTTTTAGGATAAGGTCCGCGTAACAGCATATCAATATCATAATTTGCCTCTACAATAAGATGATTTGCCATAGATGCATACTTTACCGCCGCTTCTGTCGGATACCCGATATCTGTTATAAAAGTGAATTTTACTCCCTCAAAATCTATGTGGTAGCCCAAAGTCTGAGTGGCATCGTGAGGCACGGTAAAAGCTGTAATCTCTATCTCTCCCGATTTGAAAGATACATCTTCTTCCAGAATATGTACACATCCCGAAAGTAAACCGCGGGTGCAGAAATGAGTACTCATGGCTTTATGAAGGGTTTCAGTTGCAAAAACAGGTTTTTTATGGCGCTGTGTGAAAGAACCCAGACTTCGGATATGATCAATGTGATCATGTGTTACCAATATCATATCAATATTGTCAAATGATATGTCGTACTCAGCAAGACGTTTTTTTAGAGTTCTGACACCGATACCAAGATCAATCAGCAATCCCCTCTTCCCGTTTCCAAGATAATAGCAGTTTGCGTTGCTGCCGCTGGAGAGACTAAGGAATCTCACCATAGTCTATTTCACTTTACTGATTTCTTCCGGTTTGAATATGCCTTTTTCTGTAACGATACCTGTAATAAGTTCTGCCGGAGTTATATCAAATGAAGGGTTGAAGACTTTGGTTCCTTTAGGAGCAATAGGCTTACTGAAATACATATCTGTTATCTCGTAAGAGGGACGTTCCTCAATGACAATATCCCTGCCGGAAGCACAATTGAAGTCTATCGTACTGGAAGGACCAAACACATAGAAAGGCACACCGTAATGTTTGGCCAAAATGGCAAGACCGCTTGTTCCCACCTTATTGGCCACATCCCCGTTTGCTGCAATGCGATCGCATCCGACAAAGACCGAATCCACCCTTTTCTGGCTCATAACTATGGAGGCCATGTTATCACAAATCAGAGTAACATCAATGCCGGCCCTCATCAACTCATAAGCAGTCAGACGGGCCCCTTGCAATAACGGTCTAGTTTCATTTACATAGACCATAGGAGAATATCCCTTCTGGTGTGCAAGATAAATCGGACTCAAAGCGGTACCATAACGGGACACCGCCAGATGACCGGCATTGCAGTGAGTGAGAATACCGCAACCATGAGTAAGCAAAGAAATACCGTTTTCCGCAATGGCTACTGACATCCTGGTCTCTTCGACCTTAATGGAACGAGCCTCTGCGATAAGAGCGTTTTTGATGATATCTATTACGGTCTGGTCGGTATCGTCTATGCTATTTTTTACCCTGTAGAAACAATCTTCCATTCTATCCAGGGCCCACATCAAATTGATGGCTGTAGGACGGGATATATAGAGATAGCGCTTAGTACGGAGGAACTCTTTCTCAAAAAGATCAAGTTCCCTGCATTTTGACCTGTTGATTGTCATTGCCAGACCGAAAGCCGCAGCTATGCCTATGGCAGGCGCTCCACGCACTTTCATCAGCGTGATGGCAAAAAAGACCTGTTCCGCTGTTGTCAGGTGGAGAAATTTCTCCTGATTGGGAAGCAACGACTGGTCTAGTATGATCACTTCACGACCATTGGAACTCAACTCCACCGAATCGTATGGAAAGACAGTTGTCAGCATTATAGTGATTCTATTAGTTTGCTAAAAAGATGTGTCATGGTACCTGCTGCTGCATCTGCCGCCTTTACCACGTCGTCCCCATCATTTACGAAGTCCTCGGCGAAATCGCCGTGGGCCTCATTTGTAATGACGGAGATACCGAACACGGGAATATCCGAGTGACGAGCCACGATAACCTCCGGAATTGTAGACATTCCGATGGCATCGGCTCCAACCATACGGAAGAAGCGATATTCTGCCGGAGTCTCGTAAGAGGGGCCGGTACCTGCCAGATAGACGCCCTTGAAGAGCTTGATGCCTTCCTGCTCAGCAATTTCTTCGGCTTGACGAATCAGATTGAGGTCATAAGGACGTGTCATGTCGGGGAAACGGGGACCGAACTCATCAAGATTTGGCCCTACAAGAGGATTGGGAAGACGATTGATATGGTCGCTGATAATCATCAGGTCACCCACTTTATAATCCAAATTTACTCCGCCTGCTGCATTTGAAACGAAGAGATATTTTATGCCGAGTACCTTCATCACTCTTACCGGTAAAGTCACCTGTTCCATCGGATAACCCTCATAATAATGAAACCTGCCCTGCATTGCGCATACAGGCTTGCCGGCAATGGTACCAAAAATCAAATTACCTTTATGACCTATAGCCGTAGAACGTGAGAAACGCGGTATTTCGGCATAAGGAATAATTATCGGATCCTTTATGGAATCGGCAAGTTTGCCGAGGCCGCTGCCGAGAACAATACCTATTTTAGGCACAAATCCACCGGTACGCTCACGGAGATAATCGGCGGCTTCATAAATCGCTGTCAATCTCTTATCAATCATTTTATTTTACATTTATAAGTTTCCAGGCCATTTCATCAGCCTTTTCCAATATCTGCTCTTCCCCGGCCACTTTGCGGCCTTCCATCAAGATATTTCCATCACAAATGACTGTATCAATGCAAGAACTGTTGGCAGAGTAGATAAAGTTGCTTTCAAAATTGATATTTGGAACAAATGCTTCGGATCGGGTATCCACAAGCACCAGGTCAGCAAGAGCGCCCTCCTCAATCCTGCCTGAATCGATACCCAAAGCACGAGCACCGTTGATTGTTGCCACATCCATCAGTTCATTCAAAGGAAGAGTTGTGGTGTCGCCGGTCCAGGCTTTTTGCATGAGAGCCATGGTCTTCATACTTTCCCGCATATCAAGGTTGTTGGAAGAGGCTGCTCCGTCAGTACCTAAACAGACATTAACTCCCGCCGCCTTCAAATCGCCATACCTGAACCTGTAACCCGAACCGAGCTTGAGGTTGGAGTTGATATTGTGAACTGCAGTAACTCCGCGTTTTGCAAAAATTTCGATATCCTCATCATCAAGCCAGAGCGCATGTGCTGCTATAACATTAGAATCAAGTATGCCGAGAGAGTCGTAGTAGGCTACCGGACTTTTGCCATGCTTTTCCTTATCTTTAAGCACCTCCTGCTCCGTTTCGGATATATGTGTATTGAGTATCAGACCATTCTCTTTTGCAAAACCTGAAGCCCATACCATCGTATGAGGGGAAACGGTATAATCAGCGTGAATTGAGACACCGAATTGGCATCGTTTGTGCCACGATTCGGAATGGCCATGAAGACGAATACATTCGGATTTCTGTTTCTCGGCCTTCTCAGTATCCGAATGATCCAGGAAAACATATGTAAGTACACCTCTTATACCCATCTCCTCAACAGCCTGTGCCACTTGCGGTGACATCCAGTACATATCGAGAAAACAGGTGGTGCCTGTTTTTATCATCTCAAGAATAGCCAGTTTTGCTCCCCAGTAGACTTGCTCCTTTTGAAGATTTTTTTCAATAGCCCAGATCTTGTTGAGCCACTCCGTCAGCGGAACGTCTTCACTGAGCCCACGCATCAGCGACATGGCGGAATGAGTATGCATATTGATAAAACCGGGAATGACACTTTTTCCGGTACAATCGATCTCTCTCTTCGCATTTACAGGGATTGAGTCAGCTATGACCGCAATCCTGTTGCCTTTAATTAGGATATCCTTTTGTTTACCCTTCAAGGCGACATGCTTAAGCAAAATAGTATTCATATAATTTATGTCTAAAATTTAACAAAATTAACAAAAAATATCCATATTGTTGCAATTATGACGGTAATATTTGCTATATGTCACAATTAGCGGGGCAAAAAGTTACAATTTGTAATGAAAATCACATTGAATTATGTTTTTTGAATATTTATTGATATTTTTGATAATAATTTATAACTTTGCAAGACAAAAATAGAACTTAATGATCACAAAACAGCTGATTTCACCAAAAAGCATTGTCGTTGTAGGCGGTAGTGAAGATGTACACAAACCTGGAGGAGCCATTCTGGAAAACCTCCTTTCCACAGGCTTTAAAGGTAATATTTACGTAGTCAACCCAAAAGCTTCGGGAGAAATCCGGGGCTGCAGAACATTTCTCAACATAGATGGGATTCCTGAAGTTGACCTTGCCATTCTTGCCATACCGGCAAAATTTTGTGTAGGTACGGTCGAAACGCTTTGTTATAAGAAAAATTGCGGTGCCATCATTATCATTTCCGCAGGCTTTGCCGAGGACAGCAAAGAGGGAGCAGAATATGAACGAAAGATCGTTGAGATGACCAATGACGTCGGGACTGCACTCATAGGGCCTAATTGTGTGGGAGTAATTACTCCATCATATACGGGAGTCTTCACCAAGCCCATCCCGAGCCTCTCTCCAAAGGGAATTGATTTCGTTTCAGGCTCAGGAGCCACCATTGTATTCATCCTTGAGCTCGCCATACAGCTCGGACTGAAGTTCGCATCTATTTTTTCCATCGGCAATTCGGCTCAGATCGGAGTCGAAGATATGCTAGAGTATTACGACCAATCCTATGAGCACGGAAAGAGCGCACCGGTCAAAATGCTCTACATTGAGAGCATCAATGACCCCCAAAAGCTCCTTAAACATGCCTACTCGCTCTACCGCAAAGGTGCAAGAGTTGTAGCAATCAAATCAGGATATAGCGAGGCCGGATCCCGCGCCGCATCTTCACATACAGGTGCAATGGCCTCACCGGACAAGGCAGTCAGCGCACTCTTCCGTAAGGCAGGCATCATCAGATGCTACAGTAGAATGGAACTTGTGACGACCGCAGCCATACTGATGTTCAGCCAGATCAAAGGACGCAAAATGGCCATCATCACCCACGCGGGCGGCCCGGCCGTAATGCTGACCGACGTGCTCTCTTCAAACGACATAGAGATTCCCAATTTTGAAGGAGATAAGGCAAAGGCACTCCTCGGCGAACTTTATCCCGGCTCTTCCGTTTCCAACCCAATTGACTTTCTGGCTACCGGCACTGCCGACCAACTTGGCAAGATTATCGATGCCTGTGAAAATGATTTCAATGTAGATAGTATGGCAGTTATATTCGGTAATCCCGGCCTCGTTTCCAGCGACGGTGCTTATGATAAAATACTTGAGAAACAAAAAGTTTGCAAAAAGCCCATATTCCCCATCCTGACATCGATCGTCAATGCAAAAGATGAGATAGAGCAATTCAGAAATAAAGGTGGCATCACATTTCCCGAAGAGGTAATATTCGGCTCCTGCTTCGCAAAAATAGCCAACATACCCGAGCCCATTCTCTGCAATGAGCATCCGCCCGTTGACAAGGAAAAAATCCGCAGAATCATCGACAACAGCGGCAACGGCTATCTCACGCCGGAAAAGACCCAGGAAATCCTGGATGCAGCAGGTATCAACAGAGTAAAGGAATTGGTGGTATCCACTTACCCCGAGGCTATCAAGGCAGCCAGGGAGATAGGTTGGCCACTGGTTATGAAAGTGGTAGGGCCGGTGCATAAGAGCGATGTGGGCGGAGTCGTCCTCAACATCTGTGACGATCATACACTCGAAATGGAGTATAAACGTATGATGCGCATTGAGGGCTGCGTCGGAGTACTGCTTCAACCGATGATCAGCGGCACCCAACTCTTTGTAGGTGCCAAACGAGAAGATAAGTTCGGTCATCTGGTGATGTGCGGTCTTGGAGGTATCTATATCGAGGTACTTAAGGATATCTCGTACGGCATCTCCCCCATCTCTGCACTCGAAGCAGAGGAGATGATCCGTCACTTACGCAGTTACAAGCTGATTGAGGGAGTACGCGGTCAGGAGGGAGTCAATGAAGCTATATTCAATGAGACCATCCGTCGGGTGTCCGCGCTCTGCAGTTGTGCTCCGGAGATATTTGAAATGGATATAAATCCTCTTATGGGCAACCAAAAGAGCGTTACCGCCGTGGATGCCAGGATTAGGATAGAAAAATAGAAATTTATGTTTAAAAAAATTGGAAACTGGTACCGTGCCCAAAGCGACACCACAAAGGCACTTATTTGGCTAGGTATAATCTGCCTGATCGGTATTGCATTCAGGTGGAATGCAATCATTGAGGGCGTTACCAAGGGATTCAATTTTTATTCAGGCAAATAATTATTTTAAAACCAAAAAACTAAAAGCATATGGCAATCAAAGGAGCTATCACGGTTGATACCGAGAAATGCAAAGGATGCGGAGTATGCATCCCAAATTGTCCGACCGGTACTATCGCCCTCTCCAAAGAGGTGAACAGTAAAGGTTACAACTATTTATATATGGCTAATCCGGAAAGCTGTACCGGCTGCACCAATTGTGCTACCGTCTGCCCGGATGCCGTGATCACGGTTTATCGTGTCAAAATCTAAAATTACAGATATGGCAGAAAAGATCTTAATGAAAGGAAACGAAGCCATCGCATACGCTGCAATAAACTGCGGTTGTGACGGCTATTTCGGCTACCCCATCACCCCCCAGTCGGAGGTAATGGAAACGCTGATGCAAGAAAAACCCTGGGAGACTACAGGGATGGTGGTACTCCAGGCTGAGAGTGAAACATCTTCGATCAATATGGTCTATGGCGGAGCCTGCTGTGGCAAAAAGGTTATGACCTCATCCAGCAGCCCCGGCATCAGCCTGATGTGCGAAGGCCTCAGTTACCTGGCAGGCTGCGAACTTCCCTGTCTTGTAGTCAATGTAATGCGTGGCGGCCCGGGTCTGGGCACTATCCAACCCAGCCAGAGTGACTATTTTCAGGCTACAAAAGGTGGCGGTCATGGTGACTACAGGACCATTGTCCTCGCCCCTGCTTCCGTACAGGATATGTACGACTTTGTGGATTTATCATTTGAACTCGCATTTAAATACCGAAATCCCGTGATGATCCTCGGTGACGGTATAGTGGGACAAATGATGGAAAAGGTGGAACTCCGTCCCGCTAAGCCCCGTCGCACCGATGAAGAGGTGAGAGCATTATGTGATTCCTGGGCAACATTGGGCAAGCCCGCCTCCAGAGAAGGCAACATTGTAACATCCCTTGCTCTGGATGCAGAAATAATGGAGCGCTTCAACATCCATCTTCAGAACAAATATGCCACTATTGAGGCAAATGAGGCTAGATACGAGACATATAAAACAGAGGATGCTGAATATCTGATCGTGGCATTCGGCTGTATGTCGCGTATCTGCGAGAATGTAGTGGAACTTGCACGCGAGGATGGCATCAAACTCGGCGTATTACGTCCCATCACCCTCTATCCCTACCCTGAAAAGGCACTCGATGCACTTGTACCCCAGATGAAAAGCATAATGTCCGTAGAGCTCAATTCCGGACAAATGGTGGAAGATGTTCGCAGGATAGCTGCAGGCCGCGTACCTGTACACTTCTACGGCCGCCAGGGAGGCGCAATCCCCTCTCCCGAAGAGATTTATGAAGCATTTGTCAAAACTATCAAAAAATAGCGACTATGGATATCAATGAAATTATAAAACCCGAAAATAAAGTTTACGGAAAAAGTCCCGTACTGAAAGATGCGGTTATGCACTACTGCCCGGGCTGCTCACATGGCACAGTCCACAAGATTATTGCTGAAGTTATTGAGGAGATGGGTATCCAGGACAAGACCATAGGCATTTCGCCTGTCGGCTGTTCCGTTTTCGCTTACAACTATCTTAACATAGATTGGCAGCAGGCCGCTCACGGACGTGCTCCCGCTCTCGCCACCGCCACCAAACGCCTTATGCCTGACAAATATGTCTTCACATATCAGGGCGACGGTGACCTGGCATCAATTGGTACCGCAGAGATCATGCATGCCTGCAACCGTGGAGAAAACATCGTTGTCATCTTCATCAACAATGCTATCTACGGCATGACCGGAGGTCAGATGGCCCCCACCACCCTTCTTGGACAGGTAACAGCCACTACCCCTTACGGTCGTGATGCCAAACTTAACGGCTACCCTCTAAAAATCACTGAGCTAATAGCACAGCTCGAAGGAACATGCTATGTTACCAGACAATCGGTACAGAGCACGGCTGCAGTACGCAGGACTAAGAGAGCTATCCGCAAAGCCTTTGAAAACTCCATGATGGATAAAGGTACATCTTTTATCGAGGTGGTAAGCACCTGCAACTCCGGCTGGAAAACCTCGCCCGTAGCTGCTAACACTTGGATGGAGGAAAATATGTTCCCGTTCTACCCTCTCGGAGACATGAAGGACCGTTGAGACCTTCTAATTATTGTGAATAAAAACCAGAAAAATATGAAAGAAGAGATTATTATAGCCGGTTTCGGAGGACAGGGAGTCCTCTTCATGGGTAGGATTTTGGCCTACGGGGGCATTATGCAGGATCAGGAAGTTACCTGGATGCCTTCATATGGCCCCGAGATGCGCGGAGGCACCTGCAATGTCAGTGTAATTCTCAGCGATAAAAAAATCAGCTCACCCATCCTCAGCAGATTTGATACTGCCATCATACTCAACCAGCAGTCACTGGACAAGTTTGAAAGCAGGGTAAAACCCGGTGGAGTACTTATCTATGACCCTAACGGTATAACACGCCATCCGGAAAGGAAAGACATTAAAGTTTGTCGCATAGATGCAGTTGATGAAGCTGCAAAACTTGGCAACGCAAAAGCCTACAACATGATTGTTCTCGGCGCATACCTTAAGGTTAAACCGACAGTCAGCATGGAAAATGTTGTTAAGGGACTCAGAAAGTCTCTCCCGGAAAGACATCACCATCTGATGGAAATGAATGAGAAGGCAATTAGTGTGGGTATGAACGCTGTTGAGATTTTGTAAAGGAAAACATACGAATAGTCCAAAAAAATGGGGGTCACATCAAAAAATGATCCCCATTTTTATAGTTTCAAGTAAGTAGTCAGTAGTTCTGAGTAAGTTTTTTAGTAGTTAGGTATGAGTTCGGAACTAGTTTTGGGTTTATGTAGAGAGTTCTGTGAGACTCCAAATCCTGTGGGATTGTTATAAAATCCCTAAAATCACCAAACTATCTTCATTCTCCACCCATATCCCCTCTACTACACACTACACACTACTTCACGCTTCTCCGCCAAATGCCATTGGGGGTACATTGGCGGGCTGAGGCTCACGAATATTTATCTCACCGAAAGTGTTTTCGTACTTGCTTACATTATCCTCAAGGGCCTTCAAAAGGCGTTTGGCATGTTCGGGAGCCATGATAATACGGCTATTGACATTGGGCTGAAGCATTCCCGGCATTACCTGTATAAAGTCAAGTACGAACTCCGAATTGGAGTGATTGATGAATACAAGATTTGAGTAGACGCCACGTGCCACTTCGGGAGTGATACTGATACCTTTGTTTTTGTTCTCTTCCATAATGATTTATTTTGCAAATGCGACACTGCGAGTCTCGCGGATGACTGTAATCTTTATTTGACCGGGATATACCATTTCTTCCTGGATTTTGCGGGCAATATCAGCTGAAAGCACTTCACACTGCTGATCCGAAACCTCTTCAGCCCCCACAATCACACGCAGCTCCCTGCCGGCCTGGATAGCATAAGTCTTGGTCACGCCGGGATGTGAAAGTGCGATGCCTTCCATATCCTTGAGGCGTTTAATATAGGATTCGATAACCTCACGGCGAGCACCTGGACGGGCACCCGATATGGCATCACCCACCATTACCAGGGGAGCAATGAGAGATTTCATCTCCATCTCCTCATGGTGTGAACCGATTGCATTGCAGATTTCAGGTTTCTCCTTATACCTCTCCGCAATGCGCATACCCAACAGGGCATGGGGTAGTTCCGTATCCTCGTCAGAAACCTTTCCTATATCGTGCAGTAGTCCGGCACGTTTGGCGATTTTGGCGTTGAGACCGAGTTCAGCTGCCATTGTAGCGCAAATATTGGCAACTTCACGCGAGTGTTGGAGAAGATTTTGTCCATACGATGAGCGGTACTTCATTCGTCCTATCAGACGGATCAACTCCACATGGAGTCCGTGTATGCCCAGATCGATACAGGTGCGTTTTCCCGTCTCCATAATCTCTTCCTCAAGCTGTTTCTGTACCTTTGCCACCACCTCTTCGATACGGGCGGGGTGGATACGGCCATCTGTCACCAACTGATGGAGCGCAAGTCTTGCCACCTCTCTACGTACAGGGTCAAATGCTGAGAGAAGGATGGCTTCAGGAGTATCATCCACAACTATTTCCACGCCGGTGGCGGCTTCAAGTGCGCGAATGTTGCGCCCTTCGCGACCAATAATTCGGCCTTTAATTTCGTCACTTTCGATATTGAAAACTGTCACTGCATTTTCAATAGCGGTCTCCGGCGCTGTACGCTGAATGGTATTGATGACTATGCGCTTAGCCTCTTTGCTCGCGGTCAAACGCGCTTCATCCATAACATCGCTGATATAGGACATTGCCTCGGTCTTAGCCTCGGCTCTCATACTCTCTATGAGTTGATTTTTTGCCTCTGCCGCAGTCATTCCGGCCACTTCTTCCAGTTTGGTAATGGCCTCGTTCTTGAATTTGTCGTACTCTTCGCTCTTACGATTGACGATATCAAGCTGGTTTTTAAGGTTTTCGCGAATGCTGTCTACCTCTTTCTGTTTGCGTCCGAGTTCGGAGTTCTGTTGATTAAGCACCAGCTCCTTCTGTTTTACTTTATTTTCATACTGCTGAACCTGGGCATTGCGTTCGTTGATGAAAGCTTCGTGTTCACTTTTAAGCTGAAGAAATTTCTCCTTGGCCTGAAAGATTTTCTCCTTCTTGATAGCCTCGCCCTCTTTTTCAGCATCGATGATTATTTGTTCTTTTTTCTTTTTTAATATGAGGTTTCTTACGAACAGATAGCCTCCAATGGCCACTGCCGCAGAAATTATCGCTGTTATTATTATAGTGGTAAGCATAATTGTAAGTATATGGTAAAAAATAGTTCAACAATTCCTCTTTTTGTGAAAAAAGTGAACAACAGAAATACTTACAATTTATAGAAAAGCCGTTAGCCCCGGTCTATCAGAAATCTTATAAAATAAGATTTGAGCTCCGATATTTGTCTCAAACTTCCTATGTCCCATAAATGGAATCCCCCTTCCGGGGTCACGAGAGGCCTGTTTTTAACAATCGAGTTGGCTCGTGATGATGTTTAGCGTTGATTTCAGCAATGAGCGGAACTAACGGCCGATTAAATACTCTCCCAATCTTTCGTCAAGGTTATGCAATTGTTGCAATAATTTCTCTTTCTCCTTATCTCTAAGTGTTTCAAATTCTACCAACCGGACCTCTTCTTCCAGAAGTATCATACTCAAAATCTCATCTCTTGCTACCATCGGAAAGAGAGTTGATTTTTCAAAAATCCTTTGGTTTATCCTTTTGACTGCCTCACGTATCTTCTCTTCACTCGTCGCCTCAACATCCAGCTCAAATTCTTTCCCTGCAATCCTTATGTTAATGCGTTGTTTCATTTTTTAGTCATTAAGCAGATCTATACATCTGTCTATCTCACGTATGAGGGCAGACACCCTCCTCTTCGCCTCCGTTCGGTCCGGCATGTTCCCGAATGCCTCTATCAATTGTTGTTTCTCTGTCTGTTCCTTTAATCGTTTTATTATATCAATTTGTTTTGCGTTGGTTGTTTCAAGAGCAGAGATCTTTTCCGAAAAGCGTGCGTTCTCCTTTTCGAGCTTTTCGCATCTTGCAATCAATTGCCCGATTTTGCCTTTCAAACTATTGATCACTTCTCCGTCCATAATAACGCAATGTACAAAGATAAATAAAAATCCCCTATCCGCAATGATTTATTTTACAAAACTCCAGTTGGTTGGAGTTTCAGGTACTATGATCCCCTCCCTTTCAATATACTCTCCAATAAGCGTTCTGATGTCGCCATATTTTGCAACAACCCGTAAGGAGTCGGGATGGATACCCGCCCCATCTCTGATAAGATAACCCCCTCCGCTGGCTCTGTAGGAGGAGATTGCCACTTTATAAATACCGGCTGGATCAAAAGACGAACCATCCTTCATCGAGATTATTTCCACCATAGAACCTTTTGGCGCCGATTTATTAACACGATAAATTATACCATCGGCAGAATCAAAATTGTAAGTCGGGCCGATATCGTTTACCCAATTGTAGTATGAGAGTTCAAGGTAGTGCTCGATTTGAGCACCTGTAAGCTCCACCACAAAAAGTGAGTTTTCATATCTGTAAAGTAAAACCAGGTCCTGATATCTGATTACTCCGGAAGGAATCATACCACTGCTCGATAGGGGTGCAGTAATGGAGATATCGGCTCCCGAAACATCCAGCTGTACTTTATGTACAAGATCAATATATGATGAGGGGCCTACCAGGGCATCGGCAAAATAGATCTCTTCCGAAATAGTGCCTATTTCGCGGTTTGCAAACTCATAGACTGCCTTGAAATCCTTTTTGAAACGGGCAGTATAGCGAGGATCAGGAACCACATCCGCCATCGGAACCAGACGTGGGGCAACATTCTTTGATATCACTTCTCCCTTACTGAATTCCAATTCGAATATAGCTTCCCCTAGAAGAGATGCACGGTCACCTGCATTAATCAGCAACACCTCTCCTTCAGGATTATCTATCATTTCGGCAACCGGACGGTGATCATGACCGGCAAGTACCATATCCACTCCTTTGATACTGGAAGCAAGATAACGCGCTTCATTTTCGATATCCGGACCTCCGTGGCCACTGCCCGTATGACAAGCGAGAATCACAAGATGCGGACTTTCCTTTTCAATCACGCGGTCAACCCAATCCTGAGCGATATCGGATATCTTAAGAAAATCCATTCCCTTCCAAAGTTCTTCGGAGAGCCAACTTTTAATATTGGCATTGGTCATACCAACTATGGCAATTTTGATTCCTTTGCGTCTAACGATGGTGTAGGGCTCGAAATAGGGCTCTCCATCGCTTCCCTCAACAATGGCATTGGCTGCCAGATATGGGATTTTGCCCTCTTTAAAGCGATCGTAGACCTGATGTCCCGCTTCGATGTCGTGATTTCCAACAACAATTGCGTCATAGCCGATATAATCGGCTGCTCTTGCAAAAATATGTACGCTTACCGTATCGATAAAATTGCAATAATAGGCCGCATTATCACCTTGCAGATTATCTCCAACATCAATCAATACCGGCTTGACACCCTTTTTCCTAAGATGTTTAATATAGGCTGAAACATTGGCCAGCGAAGAGAGACGCGCCTCTTCGTTGTAAAATGAATCAAAATAGGCACCGTGAAGATCTGTGGTGGAGCAAATAGTAACGGTGTGTATGCCATTCTTTGGAGTGCGGTTGCATCCCGCAGAAATAAAGAGGGCAACAGCCAGAATATTTAGAAAATAAAGTAAATGTCTCATTAGGCAGACACTGTTTCAGTAGATGATTTAGTTCTAATGGTATTGATGATTAAAGCAATGGCTCCATCACCCGTTACATTGGCAGCGGTGCCGAAACTGTCCATAGCGATATAGAGGGCTATCATAAGACCCTGCATGGAGGGATCAAAACCAAGCATAGAAGCAATAAGGCCGATGGCAGCCATAATTGCACCTCCCGGTACACCCGGAGCCGCTACCATCATGACTCCGAGCATCAATATGAATCCGGCATAGAGATCAAGGCCAACATTCATGCCCATACTAAGCGATATGGCATAAGCACAGGCCACGATCTTAAGAATACTGCCGGCAAGGTGTATAGTGGCACACAAAGGAATGACAAAGCCTGCCACCTCTTCACGTACCCCGTTTTTGATTGTCTGAGCAAGTGTTACGGGTATGGTCGCTGCGGAGGATTGAGTACCGAGTGCAGTCATATAGGCGGGCAGCATCGTAACAAGAGCTTTGAAAGGATTTTTGCGCGCTATCGTTCCCGCTACAACAAATTGCACCACAAGCAACACTACGTGCATTATGAAAATGATCACTATGATTTTGAGAAACATTCCCATTACCGCACTTACTTTGCCTTCGGCTCCCATTTGGAGAAAGATTCCGAAGATAAAGAGCGGAAGAATGGGAATAATGACACCTCTGATGACTATATAGATGATCTCCTTGAAGTCAAGCATGAAATTGCGCATTGTGTCCCCTTTGACGGAGGTTAAACCCAGACCTATGACGAAAGCAATGACCAGTGCTGTCGTAACACTCATCAAAGGAGTCATTTCAATGGTAAAATAGGGTTGCAGACCGCCTGACATATCAATATTGCCGAGTGAAGTTAAGGAGTCGCCCAGAAAACGGGGATAACTCCACCTTGCGGTAAAATAGGAGAAGAAACCAGATAATATCGTAGAAAAATAGGCAATGCCGGCAGTTATCAACAACAGCTTACCCGCACCTTTACCAAGTTCGAAAATTCCAGGAGCAATAAGTCCGATAATAAGCAATGGTATGATCAAACCAAGGAAGTTACTGAATATGGAATTGATGGTGATAAAAACTCTGACTGCCCAGTCAGGGAAGAAAAACGAGAAAAGTATTCCCAGTGTTATGGCAATCAGCACTTTGGGAAGCAGTCCCATTTTGAATCTTTTTTTAGTCATATTCAAAGGGTGTGTAGTCTGTTTATTTCACAAAAATAATCTTTTTTTAACTATTTTTGCAGGGTCATGGGCAACACGATTACATTTTTAGGCACAGGCACGTCACAGGGCGTACCTATGATAGGATGCAAATGTGAGGTTTGCTCTTCATCCGATGAGAGAGACAAAAGACTCAGGACCTCAGCACTCGTTATTTACGAAGGAGTTTCCATTCTCATAGATGCGGGACCTGACTTCAGGCAGCAGATGCTTCGGGAAAATATTTCGCATCTGGATGCGATCATCCTTACACACCAACACAAAGATCATACAGGCGGTCTTGACGATGTACGTGCGCTCAATTACCTGGAAAAATGCGCAGTACCTATTTATTGCGAAAAGCGAGTAGAGCAATCTCTCCGAATGGAGTATTCCTACGTATTTGCCCAACATAAATATCCGGGAATCCCCGAGTTCAACATAAAAACCATCGATGACACTCCATTTACGGTTACCGGAGCCAACGGAGCTGTAGTAACAATCACTCCGATCAGGGTAATGCACTACCGCCTACCTATACTGGGATTCCGATTCGGTGGCCTTGTATACATTACAGATGCCAATTTCATCGCAGATGAAGAATATGATAAACTTACCGATGCATCTCTCTTTGTCATAAACACGGTTAAACGCACGACACATATCTCCCATTATTCGCTCCCGGAGGCCATCAGTATCGCCGAAAGAATCGGAGCACACCGCTCGTTCATCACCCATCTCTCTCACCAGCTGCCACCACACGAGCAGCTTAAAAAAGAACTTTCTGCACAACCTTTCAGTATTGAGCCTGCATACGACGGGCTCACCCTTGAATTTTGATAATAAATCATGAAACGTACATTACTTACCTTCGCACTATTGCTCCTTACAATTACAGGATTTGCCTGCACCAACCTTATCGTTACAAGAGGTGCCTCAACCGACGGCTCAGTGATGGTAACTTACGCGGCTGACAGTCATATCAGATATGGCACCCTCGTCCACTATCCCGCTGCAAAATATAGAGCAGGTACGATGCTACCGATATACCAGTGGGGCAGGGAACGCTATCTGGGCACAATACCTCAGGCTGGCGAGACATACAATGTCATCGGTAATATGAACGAGCACCAGCTCATCATAGGTGAATCCACCTGGGGAGGTCTGGAAGAACTCAGAGACCCCGATGCCGTGCTTGACTACGGTTCGCTCATGTATATCACTTTGCAAAGGACACGTACGGCTCGCGAGGCTATAGCTCTTTATACTTCACTTGCCGACCAATATGGCTATGCATCATCGGGAGAGTCGATCTCCATTGCTGACAAAAATGAGGCCTGGATATTGGAAATCATAGCACGCAAACCTGAAGTTGTAAACGGCGTCAACATCCGCAAAGGCGCAGTCTGGGTAGCCGTACGCATACCTGACGGTCACATTTCAGCTCATGCCAACTGCGCACGTATCACCACATTCCCGCTGGAAGATCCCGATAATTGTCTCTATTCGCCGGATGTCATCTCTCACGCCAGAGAACTGGGACTATTTAATGGCAAAGATGAAGATTTTAGTTTTGCAGATACCTACTGCCCACTCGATTTCGGTGCAATGAGAGGTTGTGAGGCAAGAGTATGGAGCTTTTTCCACAAACATGGTGCTGAGGATATGTCGAAATATATCGACCACGCCTCAGGACACAATCCTGAAAACAGACTGCCTCTTTCAGTGAAGGCGAAGCATAAACTCTCCGTTACCATGGTGGCTGACATGATGAGAGATCATTTTGAAGATACACCCTTCGATATGCGCAACGACATCGGCGCAGGCGGAAATACACTTCCCTACCGCTGGAGACCGATGAGTTTTGAAATCGACGGCGAAGAATATATCAACGAAAGGGCGATTGCCACACAGCAGACCGGATTCTGGTTTGTAGGACAAGCGCGCAACTGGCTGCCGGACGAGATTGGTGGCATCTTCTGGTTTGCCGTAGATGATGCAGGTACTTCGCCTCTTACACCGGTATACTCTTCTTCAACGGGAATCTCCGAACATTATGCCCTCGGCAACGGCAGTATGATTGAATATTCTCCTACATCCATGTTCTGGCTCACCAACCGCATTGCACAGTTTGCGTACCTGCGCTATGACGAAATAGGGGCGGAAGTGGTTGCCGCTGTTCGCGCACACGAACATGAAATGGTGGAGAAAATCGCTGCTGCAGATACACAAGCCCTTTTACTGCATAAAAAATCCCCTCGCAGAGCGGTAAAATATCTGACATCCTTTTCCACAAATGAAGCAGATGCCCTGTTTGAGAAATGGAACAAATTTGACAAATATCTCCTAGTTAAATATATTGACGGCAATACCAAACGCCAGGATGAAAGCGGAGCCTTCATTACCAACGGCCACTCCGCAACAATCCCTTCAGCACCTATTCAGAAGGGTTACAATGAGCGTTTCAAACGTGCTATAGTCAATGAAATCGGAGAAAAGATAAGGGTTGTGAAATAAGTGCCGTAAGGCGCGGACTCAGAGCGTCACCTGCGCAATCCTGCCGATAAGTGCCGGATCGTAGGGGCGCTCTACTTTTATATAATTGTCGGTATAGCCCAACATCATTCCGCCCCTTCGGGTGCTCTCGAAAAGCACAGGAAGCGTACGGTCCCTGTTGGCGGCATAAAACTCCGCATTCAATCTGTCTGAAAGCTCCTTCAAACGTGCGGCACGTACCCTTTTCACACCTTCCTGCACCTGATCGGACATAGTTGCTGCCGGAGTCCCGGCTCTCCTCGAGTAAGGGAATATATGCAAAAATGCCGGTCTTATTTTCTCCAGAAATGAATAGGTCTGCTCAAATTCTTCATCACTCTCGCCCGGAAATCCCACTATTACATCGATTCCGAAGAATACCCTGCTGAAGCGCTGTCCAGGTGGTTCCATCTTCTCTCTGACCATTTGGATACGGGATTCGAAAAGAGCAGTAGTATAGCGACGACGCATTCTTTTAAGCACAGCATCGCAACCTGACTGTATCGGAATATGGAAATGCGGGAGAAACTTCGAACCGGAAGCTATCCACTCTACAATCTCTTCAGTCAGGAGGTTGGGTTCGATGGAAGAAATCCTGTATCTGGCGATACCCTCTACCCTATCCAGCTGCTTAAGCAACTCGAGAAAAGACTCTCCCGTGCTTTTACCGAAATCACCCGTATTTACACCCGTCAGAACGATTTCCAGTATGCCCGAAGCGGCAATTTCTTCAGCTTGTCTGATAAGGGTGGTAATCGGTATATTGCGGCTCTCCCCCCGGGCCAAAGGGACTGTACAGTATGAACAGCGATAATCGCAGCCATCCTGCACCTTGAGAAAAGAACGTGTTCTCTCCCCGGAAGAGTAAGCAGGGAACATACTCTTTACCCCCTCTATTGGAGATACTATGGAAAGTTTATTCCCCTGGATATGCTCCGATTCCAGATTCTGCTTCTTAGCCTGCTCCAACAGCATACGGTGAAGAGTCTCGAAAACCTCACCTCTGTGTGCTGTTCCGAAGAGCGCTGTTACCCCCTCAATTTGCAGCACCTCCCGGGGTTTGAGCTGCGCGTAACAACCTGTAACCCCTATAAGGGCATGCGGAGAGAGTTTATGGAGTTTACGTATGAGATTGCGGCACTTTTTATCGGAGTGTTCGGTAACCGAGCAGGTGTTGACCACATAGACATCAGCGGGGCTATTTACACTCACCCTGCGGTAGCCTGCAGCTGCAAAGGACTTTGCGATGGTAGAGGTCTCTGCAAAGTTCAGTTTGCATCCGAGGGTGGCAAATGCAACCGTATGTCTGGCGAGCATTTCCATCTGAAATCAGAAACTCAGTGTAATGGAAGAGGCGTGTACCTGGCCTCCTACCGGTGGATTATATTTGGCAACGGTGACGCTCGCACCTGTAATTACAGAAAACTCATTGCGTACCGCATTCAGGATGCGATATGCTACATTTTCAAGGAGATTGGAGGGTTGTGCCATTTCGCGGGCAATCAAAGCGTATATTTGTGAATAGTCGGGCACATCGTCAAGATTGTCCGATTCAGCTGCTGCCAATACCGGATATATACACTCAAAGTCCACTCTGAAGCGATTGCCCACCTTACGCTCATGCTCAAGACAGCCATGGTAAGCATAAAACTCCATATTCTCAAGTTTCAATTTTCCTTTCATAATTTTTCACTTTATGCCTGGAGCACAAATACGCAGGGGCGCTTACCTATGGTCACCGGCAATTTTCTCCAGCCGGCCACGGTGCGGGTGCGAACGTACTGCTGGGGCAGGGTTAAGTCAGCCGCAATGCAGATCCTGGTTGTCTCTTTGCAGCAGGTGATCAAATCTTCCATCAAGGAGTCGTTGCGATAGGGAGTTTCAATTATAATCTGAGTTTGCTGCAACCGGTGTGAGATTTTCTCCAGCTGCTCGATTTTGGCCCTGCGTTCCTGGCGCTTTACAGGCAGATAACCGGTGAAGGCGAAGTGCTGACCATTCATTCCGGAAGCCATCAAGGCCATCATAAGAGAAGAGGGCCCCACATAGGGAATCACTTCGATATCGTGCTGATGAGCAAACTCTACCAGCAATGCACCCGGATCAGCAACTGCTGGGAGTCCCGCTTCCGAGATGAGAGCCCCCTCCTGCTCTTTAAGGTATTTTACATAAC
>DFOK01000028.1 GCA_002376715.1 Bacteroidales bacterium UBA3543
ATCGCATAGCTGCTGCATTTGCTCCGGATTCAGGAGCAGTCCCGTCCTCTCCTGCCACATATCAGAGTCCCTTGCTCTTAGCCTCGTCCCAGATGGCATCCATCTCGTCGAGGGTCATATCCTTGAGATTGCGCCCGAGCTCTTTGCTCTTAAGTTCGAGATAGGTAAACCTCTCCTTAAACCTGCGGCAGGTCATCTCCAGAGCAGTGTCCGGATTGAGATCATATAGACGCGCCACATTGACCACCGCAAAGAGCAAATCTCCCAGCTCACTTTCCGCCCTTTCTACCGAGGCGGGATCGGAAGCATCCATCGAGTCAAGTTCCGTACGGAATTCCCCTATCTCTTCAGCTACCTTATCCCATACCTGCGATTTCTCCTCCCAGTCAAATCCCACTGCCCGCGCCTTGTCCTGCATACGGTAGGCTTTAAGCAACGAAGGCAGGGATTCGGGGACTCCGGAGAGTACGGTCTTGTTGCCTCCCTTTTCCGTCTGCTTCAGGGACTCCCAATTGCGTATCACCTGGGCTGAATCTTCCACATTACCGGCCGCGAAGACATGCGGATGGCGGTAAACAAGCTTATCGTTAAGCATATTTATTACATCGGTAATGTCAAATTTTCCCTCTTCACTTCCTATTTTGGCGTAAAAGACTATATGGAGCAGAATGTCTCCCAGTTCCTTTGCTATGTTGCGTGAGTCACCCGCAAGAATGGCTTCACTCAATTCATATGTTTCCTCAATGGTAAGCGGTCTGATGGACTCCATTGTCTGCTCCCTGTCCCATGGACATTTAGCGCGAAGCTCGTCCATAATGTCGAGCAGCCGTTCAAATGCCTCTAATCTGATATCTCTCTTCATTAGCGGTTGGTGTTAAACAGTGACAAAATTACCAAAAGTTTCCCAAATCGGATATTTTTTCATTAATTTGCCATTCTAACAAAACAACTAAATGGATTAAAAACAACAACAATGCAAAATATTCAGTTTATCAGCGCCGACGAGGCAGTTAAAGTGGTAAAATCGGGCGACCACATCCATTTGAGCAGCGTGGCCAGTGCTCCCCAAATCCTGATCCGTGCACTTTGTCGCCGCGGTGATGCGGGCGAACTCAAAGATGTACGCATACACCACCTTCATACCGAGGGTGAAGCCCCCTACGCCGATCCCAAATATGAAGGTATCTTTTTTCACCAGGCATTTTTCGTAGGAAGCAATGTCCGCAAGAGCGTTCAGGCAGGTTATGCCGACTATATTCCCATTTTACTTGGCGAAACGCAGAAACTCTACAGGGCCGGCTATCTCCCTTGCAATGTAGCGATGATACAGGTATCTCCGGTCGACGAGCACGGCTTTGTCTCCCTTGGTACCTCTGTGGATGCTACTCTGGCTGCAATCGAGTGCGCAGAGCATGTTATCGCAGTAGTCAATAAAAATGTGCCCCGTTCCTGGGGGGATGCGATGATTCCGGTTTCCATGATTGATTTGTTTGTAGAAGACAATACTCCTCTTGAGCCTGCTCACTTCTCGGAGCCTGACGATATAGAGAAAGCCATCGGTATCCACTGTGCCAACTTAATTGAGGATGGCGCCACTCTCCAGATGGGAATCGGAGCTATCCCCAACGCCGTGCTCGCCCAACTCGGTAATCATAAAAACCTGGGGATTCATACGGAGATGTTTGCGGACGGAGTACTCCCTCTGGTGGAAAAGGGTGTGATCAATGGAGCGAATAAAGCTATAGACAAAGGAAAAATGGTAGCCACTTTCCTTATGGGTTCGCAGACTTGTTACGACTTTATAGATGACAACCCTATGGTGCTTATGAAGGATGTGGCCTATACTAACGACCCTTTCATCATTGCGCAAAACCCCAAGGTAACTGCCATCAACTCCGCATTACAGGTGGATATCACAGGCCAGGTGTGCGCCGATTCACTCGGCACAAAATTTTATTCGGGTGTGGGTGGTCAGATGGACTTTACATATGGTGCTTCCCGATCCGAAGGTGGCAAAGCCATTATTGCTATGCCTTCAGCTACAAACAAGGGTATTAGCAAAATCTCTGCGATCCTGACTCCCGGAGCCGGAGTTGTCACTTCACGCAACCACATTCACTGGTTGGTAACGGAGTACGGTGCAATCAACCTCTACGGAAAATCTCTCCAGGAGCGTGCAAAGCTTATCATCAGCATTGCACATCCTGACGCAAGAGAGGAACTAGATAAAGCGGCATTTGAGCGTTTCGGCCCGCATTTTCACTTCGTGAAATAGCTTCGCGGTACGGGGTACGAATTGCGGGTTGCGCGGTAAGTTAATGAGTTCGGAGTTCCGAGTAGGTTAAAGAGTCCTGAGTTATTAAATCTGGACTCTTTCTTGTATCACATACTAAATAATTTCCAATAACCTGTATGAGTTCAAATAATATGGCCGCAAAAAGGACAATTTTCTAGGCACGTGTTATTTGAATTGTGCTAAGCTAAGTTGGCCAGAAATAACTCAAAACTCTCCATACTACACACTACACACTA
>DFOK01000029.1 GCA_002376715.1 Bacteroidales bacterium UBA3543
CTACACACTACATACTACATACTACATACTACATACTACATACTACATACTACATACTAAAATTAAAGGGTTCGAAATGAACCCTTTAATTTTTAAAACCTCTGGTTTAGAATTTCCATCATCTTGATGGCTGCCGTAGCAATCGGAGTACCCGGACCGAAAATAGCCATGGCTCCTGCCTTGTATAGGGCATCATAATCCTGTGCAGGAATTACACCGCCTACTACAACCAGAATATCCTCACGGCCGAGTTTGGCAAGTTCACTTACAATTTGCGGAACAAGGGTCTTATGACCTGCTGCAAGAGATGATACGCCTACTACGTGAACGTCATTCTCCACTGCCTGTTTTGCTGCCTCTTCGGGCGTCTGGAACAGAGGTCCTACATCCACGTCGAAACCGCAGTCGGCATAACCTGTGGCAACCACTTTAGCACCACGGTCGTGACCATCCTGTCCGAGTTTGGCAACCATTATACGGGGCTGGCGACCCTCCTTCTTTGCAAACTCGGCAACCATTGCTTTTGCCTTTTCAAAATCAGAGTCATTCTTTACCTCTGAAGAGTAAACACCTGTATTCATACGGATAACTGCTTTATATCTACCTACTATTTTCTCACAAGCGTCGGAAATCTCACCCAGAGTTGCACGTACCTTTGCCGCTTCAACAGCCAATGCGAGCAGGTTGCCGGACTTGGTCTTTACAGCGTGGGTAATAGCGTCAAGAGCTGCCTTTACCTTTGCTTCATCTCTGTTGGCACGGAGGTCATTGAGTCTCTTGATCTGTGATTCGCGAACCTTGGTGTTGTCAACGTCGAGAATCTCAATGGGGTCTTCCTTATCAAGTCTGTACTGATTGACACCTATGATCTTCTCGAGGCCGGAATCGATACGTGCCTGTTTGCGGGCAGCTGCCTCTTCGATGCGGAGTTTGGGGAGACCGGTCTCAATGGCCTTTGCCATACCGCCGAGTTTCTCTATCTCCTCGATAAGACCCCAGGCTCTGTGTGCTATCTCTTTGGTCAAGTTCTCAACATAATAAGAACCCGCCCAAGGATCTATGGAGCGACATACGTTGGTCTCTTCCTGAATATAGATCTGAGTGTTGCGTGCGATACGCGCGGAGAAGTCAGTAGGAAGTGCAATCGCCTCGTCGAGAGCATTGGTATGGAGTGACTGGGTATGGCCCAGAACAGCGCCCATCGCCTCAATACAGGTCCTGGCAACGTTGTTGAATGGATCCTGCTCCGTAAGGGACCAACCTGAAGTCTGGCAGTGAGTCCTCAGAGAGAGGGATTTGGGATTCTTTGGATTGAATTGGTTGACCAGTTTGGCCCAGATCATACGTGCTGCACGCATCTTGGCAATCTCCATGAAGTGATTCATGCCGATAGCCCAGAAGAATGAAAGACGGGGTGCGAAAGCATCTACGTCAATACCTGCCTTGATACCCGTACGGAGGTACTCAAGACCGTCAGCCAGAGTATAAGCCATCTCAATGTCACTCGTAGCACCTGCTTCCTGCATATGATAGCCGGAGATGGAGATGGTGTTGAACTTAGGCATAAACTGAGAGGTATAGGCGAAAATATCACCGATTATTCTCATGGAGAAGTCAGGGGGATAGATGTAAGTGTTGCGCACCATGAACTCCTTGAGAATATCGTTTTGAATGGTTCCGGCCATCTCATCCAGTTTCACACCCTGCTCAAGACCTGCTACGATGTAGAAGGCCATAATGGGGAGAACTGCGCCGTTCATTGTCATTGACACCGACATTTTGCCGAGAGGAATCTGGTCAAAAAGAACCTTCATGTCCTCTACGGAGCAGATGCTTACACCTGCTTTACCCACATCACCTACCACTCTCGGGTGATCTGCATCATATCCACGGTGTGTTGCAAGGTCAAATGCCACGGAGAGTCCTTTCTGACCTGCTGCAAGGTTGCGGCGATAGAAGGCGTTGGACTCTTCTGCAGTAGAAAAACCGGCATACTGGCGAATTGTCCATGGCCTCATAACGTACATTGTGGAATAGGGTCCACGGAGGTAAGGAGGGATACCGGCAGCATAGCCAAGATGCTCCATTCCTTCAAGATCCTTTTCAGTATAAATTGATTTCACTTCTATCTTTTCCGGAGTGTTCCAGGAAGTAATATGCTCTTTAATGCAACATTCTGCAGAGGCTCCGGTATATTTGATATCTTTAAAATTTGGTCTCATATCTTTCAATTTTTACAGTTCTGGAATACCAAGCATCTTCTGATACTCTTTCAAAGTTTCAAGAACATTGCTTCTTACATGAATGAAATTGTTGATGCCTGCGGCAATCAGTTCCTCTTTGCAGGCGGGATCTCCGGCAACCACCAGGATAGCCTTTCCTCCAAGGAGTTTTGCAATCCGGGGTACTGCCTCTGCATACTCATCATCGGAAGAACAGGCCACCACAATCTCAGCCCCCGACTCAAGAGCAGCTTTGGCACCCTCTTCGATGGTATCGAAACGGTTGTTGTCGATAATTCGAATACCTGCAACGGCAAAGAAGTTGGATGAAAACTGAGCTCTGGCACGGCACATTGCAAGGTTACCAAATGTGAGCATAAAGGCCCTGGGCTCTTTACCACTGCGGTCAGTAGCCAGACGGAGTGCCTCAAATGCCTGAGCTCCGCGATAGGGTCTGAGGGGCTCTGCCATTTTCTTGTCACAGCAACAAGGTTCTTCCAACTTCATACCCATAAGAGTGGGGATTTCTCTGGAAACAATCTCCTTTGTAATGACCTCGTCGGCAACTTCAAGGAAGTTAGGGTATTGATTTGTACCGAGTAGAGTCTCCCTGCGGGTAGCGATGTTCTTGTCTTTCTTGTCGGAAACAGCTTTAATCTCCGACTGGATAAAGCCCTCTTTAAACTTTGTCACATAACCACCGGCACTTTCCACATCGGTGAAGAGTTTCCATGCAGCTTCTGCCAGAGAATTGGTTAAATTTTCAACATAGTATGAACCCGCAGCAGGATCAACAACCTTATTGAAGTTTGACTCTTCCTTGAGGATACTCTGCACATTGCGTGCGATCCTGTTGGAGAATTCTCCGGGCACCTGATAGGCAAAGTCGAAAGGTACGACCTCGAGATAATCGACACCTGCAAGGGCTGCGCTCATCGCTTGTGTGGTAGCGCGGAGCATATTTACATACGAATCATATACAGTTTGGTTCCACTCGCCGGTGTAGGCGAAGATCTTCATCTTCTGTGCACAATTGGAATCGACGCCATAAGCCTCTACAACATTTGCCCAAAGCATTCTCGCTGCACGGAACTTCGCGATCTCCATAAAGTATGAACTGCCCACCGAGAAGACAAAAACCATCTTTTTGGCAATATCCTTAGCAGAGAGGCCAAGATCTGTCAGGCGTGAAATATATTCGCTGCCTTCCGACAGAGCGAATGCGAGCTCCTGTGTCGAGGAAGCACCGGCTCCGTTGAAGGTGGTGGCATCGACCGTGATTACACGAATATTTTTGTATTCCTGAGTCGCTTTTACACATTCTGCCAGTTTAACGAAAGCAGATTCTTCACAGAAATAACCCTTTGTGTTGAGAGTCATCAGGGGATTAAAATCAAAGATTGCATTGACTGCCTCTTTGTCAACTCCGAGAGAATCGACATAAGCGAGGAATCCGGTGAGCAACTCAACATTTTGGATTGAGCATCCGCAGAATGATACGGGAACAACAGTCAGGTCTATACCCTTAAGAAGGAGTGCGAAATCTTCTTTCGTCAGAACCTTTGTGTTGTCAAGATAAAATCCGATGGATTCGAGACCTTTTGTCAATAGCACCTTTGCTTCGGAATTAGCCTTGGCAAAATCACCATCACATGCGGAGATACCCTGATGGATATACCACTCGTTATCCTTTTTTGTCCCTCTGACAAAAGGAAAACAGCCGGGCTTACTGCCCATATACCGCAAATTCTCCAAATCTTCGGCGCGGTAGTAAGGACGCACATTGAACCCTTCGTGTGTCTTCCATACAAGCCTCTTGTCGTAGTCGGCACCCTTCAGGTCTTTGATAATTACCTCTTCCCATTTCTCGGTAGGAACCGGAGGAAATTCAGAAAAAAGTTTGTTAGCCATAAATTATAAAGTTTTTATTATATTGTTTTAGATATTAGCTTTAAATATCCAGCAAAAATAACCTTTTCTTCTCAATAAAGGCACAAAAAGTGCTATATTTGCGCTCATATTGTAAAAACGACGAAACAATAGATGGAACAAACAGATAAATTGAATAATCATGTATACGACGATGACAGCATCGTCACTCTTGAAGATCTCGAACACATAAGACTGAGGCCCGGAATGTACATTGGACGCCTCGGAGATGGAACCGAGCCCAACGATGGAATGTATGTGCTGATGAAAGAGGTGATTGACAACTCGATTGACGAATTTGCCATGGGTCACGGTAAACAAATCAATATGGAGATCGACGATAAGAGAATCTATATAAGAGACTACGGACGTGGCATTCCTTTCGGCTTTAGTGAAAAGGACAAGAGTGTCAACCAACTTGATGCGGCAGTTACCAAACTGCACACCGGAGCCAAATTTGATGACAAGACCTTCCAGAAATCGGTAGGTATGAATGGTGTCGGCCTCAAGGCTGTCAACGCCCTCTCCTCATATTTTACCGTACAGTCTTTCCGTTCCGGTGAGACCCTCGCCCTTGCATACGAAAAGGGCATCCTCACCTCCCCTGACTTCACTCCGAAACCAACCACGGAGAAAAACGGAACTCTGGTAACCTTTATACCTGACGATACACTCTTCGAACCCTATGAATACAATATGGAGTACATCGACACGATGCTCCGCAACTACTCCTACCTTAACGTAGGACTCAAACTCAGCTTCAACGGCACCGAATACAAATCAGAGAACGGTCTGCTTGACCTGCTGAATGACTCTATGGTGGAAGAGCCTCTCTACCCCCCTATCCACCTAAAGAATGGGGACATCGAAATAGTCTTCACCCACGGCAACGATTACGGGGAGAATATCCACTCCTTTGTCAACGGACAAAATACAACTCTGGGCGGTACACACCTTTCGGCATTTAAGGAAGCACTGACTAAAACCCTCAGGGACTACTACAAAAAAGACTTCAATCCTGTAGATATCCGACAGTCAATAATAGGTGCAGTCAGTGTACGTATCCAGGAACCGGAATTTGAGGGACAGACAAAAGTGCAGCTGGGTTCCAAGTATATGTGGCAAAACAAACAAGACGGCACCCACGGTCCAACCATAAGCAAGACGATGACCGATTTTCTGATGACTGAACTGGACAACTATCTCCACAAAAATCTCGAAGTGGCGGACATTATCCTCAAAAAGATACAGGAATCTGAACAGGAGCGGACAGCCATCTCCAAAGTGAGCAGAAAGACCAGGGAACGCCTTAAAAAAGCCAATATCCACAACAAAAAACTCAGGGACTGCCGGGTCCATTATAACGACAAGACTACCAAAGGCGAGATGCATCCCCAGGCAAAAGAAACCACGATATTCATTACTGAGGGTGACTCCGCATCGGGCTCCATAACCTCCAGCAGGGATGCAAATACCCAGGCTGTATTCAGCCTCAAAGGTAAACCTTTCAATTGTGCCAAGGCTTCCAAAAAAGACCTCTATGTGGATCGCAACGAAGAACTCTGCCTATTGCAGTCGGCACTCGGCATTGAAGAGGATATTGAAGACCTGCGTTACAACAATGTGGTAATCGCCACCGATGCCGACGTGGATGGAATGCATATTCGTCTGCTGCTGCTCACCTTTTTCCTCAAATTTCACCCCGATCTCGTGCGTATGGGTCACCTCTATATACTGAAGACCCCGCTATTCAGGGTAACTGACAAGAAAACCAACATCTACTGCTACAATACCGCAGAGAAAGACAAAGCTGTCAGCAAACTGGGCAAAAAGTCCGAAGTGACCCGTTTCAAGGGACTTGGAGAGATTTCTCCGGAGGAGTTCAAGGGTTTTATCGGGCCCGAAATGCGACTTGAAGCGGTACGCCTTACCAAAGAGGAGAATATCAACGATATAATAGAGTTCTATATGGGCACCAACACACCCATAAGACAGAAATTCATCAGGAATAATCTCCGTTCAGATATCAACAACACCCAAGAAGTTCAATAATGTGGCGCAAATTCTGTAAATTTCTTCTAAAGAGTCTGGGATGGAAAGTTACTCATGACGTCCCCGTACCTGAAGACAAATGTATCATATTGGGGGTACCTCATACATCCATCTGGGATTTTGCAATCTCCTATCTCTATTATATGGCGATCGGGGGAGAAGCAAAATGCATGATCAAAAAGGAGATGTTCTTCTGGCCTTTTGGTTGGTTGCTCAAAAAACTCCACGGGGTTCCTATTGATCGCAGCAGCGGAGCCTCAGTCATAAGACAGATGATTGATATTTTCAATTCCCACGAAAAATTTCACCTGGCGCTGGCGCCTGAAGGAACACGTAAGGCTGTCAAAAGGTGGAAACTCGGATTTCATACCATTGCCAAAGCGACCGGTGTTCCGGTCTATCTGGGTTATTTCGACTGGGGACGCAAAGTTATAGGATACGGGGAGCGGTTTGAACTGACGGATGACCCCATGGCAGACCTGCGTGAAATTCAAAAAATCTACAAGGCCATGGACCTCAAAGGCTACCATGACGGGTGCTTCGACTTTATGGATGGAGTCTAACGCACTAAAACAATTATCCTGGAGATTATGGCAAGAGAGGAGATCACTACGTAGAATATAGTGGCTCCTTTGTTGTTTTTAGGAGAGGATAAATATTCAAACAGAATCAGTGAAATCGGCACCAAAAGCACCACACCGTATGGGTCGCGGTTGTCAGTAAGAAATACCGCAAAAACCAGGGTAGTCAGTAGAGCAAAAGAGAGGATGCGGATAGAGGTATTGGAGTGAACAATTTTGTATCGATTGATGTTACTCAGCAAATAAAACAGGGAAATGAAAACAAAACCGGTCAGGAAAAGTCCGGAGGCTATTTCTACGGCAGAAAAATCGAAAGCATGTCTTCCAAAAGCAATCATAGAACTCCAAAAAGAAGTTCCCAATCCATTTAAAAGGTTACTTCCACCAAATATGTAGCATATTGCGCCTGCCATCACCAGAGGAGTGAGCATTCCCAGTAAAGAGGTAAACACATACTTGGGCTTCTCTTCGGAAGCCCTGATGTTGAGAAGTATAACCAAAGGAAAAATCCACAACATCGGGGGATAGAAGAGTGATGCGGCACCAAAAAGGAAAAACGAAAGGTAATTTGCACTCAAATTCTGAACAAAGTTGCGGTACCGGGCAGAAAATACTAGCGACCATAGCAACAGTAGTGCCACTATATGAAGTGGGGAGAAAAAGATTACCCTCGGGTTGTAGAGCACCAGGAAGAGATATAACACCGGCAACAGATAGTTGATACCGGTAGTAAACATCAGATTGAACGAATATACACTGGCTGCAATGAATATCAGAAAAACCATTGAAAGAATATACGACAAAGTCGTCGCACCGAACAGGGCATCAAAAAAAATAGAAGTACTAAAGGGCAACACCGCCTCATAATCCATCGGTTCCGGTCCAGTAAAAAATGCACTTACATAGAGCACAACTGCCAAAATCAACAGTACTATCGTTCTTCCGTTTATCCTTGACATACTCACTCTACCCTCCCCTTGATCAAAAATCCAACAAGTCTTTACCTATGTCTCTGCGGTAAGTTATGCCTTCAAAGGAGATAGCTGAAAGGTGTCTGTAGGAAGCTTGTAAAGCCTCGTCCAAAGAGTCCGCCAGAGAGGTGACTGCAAGTACTCTACCACCGGATGTCACCACCCCGGAGCCTGACGCAGCAGTTCCGGCGTGGAATACCACAATATCATCTTCTCCGAAGTCGGCATCAAGGCCTGAAATCGGAAATCCCTTTCCGTAACTGCCGGGGTATCCGCCTGAAACAGCCATTACCGTAACCGCAATTTTCGGTGACACCTTTATTTTTTCCAAAGAAAGAGTACCCTTCGCCGCGGCCTTAAGATGTTCCAAAAGATCGCTGTCAATGCGCCTTACTACCGATTCACACTCCGGATCGCCCATACGGACGTTATACTCTATCACATAAGGATCACCACCGCAATTCATCAGACCTATGAATATGAAACCACAGTAATTCATACCTTCAGCTGCTATACCCCGTATCGTGGGTTTTACTATGCGTTCCTCAACTTTTGACATGAAGAGATCGTCGGCAAAAGGAACCGGAGATACCGAACCCATTCCGCCGGTATTGGGCCCCGTATCACCTTCGCCAATGCGTTTGTAATCCTTGGCGTGGGGAAGCATCAGATAATCCCTACCGTCGGTCAGCACAAACACCGAAAGTTCAATACCGGAAAGATATTCCTCTATTACCACTTTAGCACCGGCATTACCGAACTTGCCTCCAAACATCAATTCAAGCTCCAGACGGGCCTCTTCTGTTGAGTGTGTAATTATAACTCCCTTGCCGGCCGCAAGACCATCGGCCTTTAGAACATAGGGAGGCTTGAGTTGCTCCAGAAAAGCACCAGCTTCTTCAAGCTGAGAGACTTCAAAAGTGTTATAGGCGGCAGTAGGAATGGAATGTCTCGCCATAAATGCCTTGGCAAAATCTTTGCTGCCTTCGAGCCGTGCCCCATCACGACCGGGACCGATAATCATCAGAGAGGGCATTTTCTCGTGAAGAAAGTCAGTGATACCCCCTACGAGAGGATTCTCCGGACCTACTATGAGCAGATCAATGGAGAGGCTGTAAATATGGCGTGCGATGGATTCAAAATCCGAAAGAGTGCAATCCACATTTGTAGCAATGGCGGCGGTACCGGGGTTGCCGGGCATGCAGTAAAGATGATCTATGAGAGGACTGCGGGCTATTTTCCAGGCTAAAGCACTTTCCCTTCCGCCCGAACCCAATAAAAGGACATTCATACCGGTTGAAACTAATTTTGACAAAGATAGGTATAAAAATTGCTATATTTGGAGTTTAAATGGCAAAACTTCTGCGATGAAACGTACCGGCATTCTCATACTCTCACTCCTACTGACGGCTATTTCCTGCGGTCCCAGAGCGGATATCCCCAAAAAGAAGATGATACAGATATATTATGAAATCTCTCTTCTCGACCAGTATGTTGAACACAATCCCCAAATGAGGGCTCAAAGCGACTCGATGAAGGTTTATGCACCTCTGCTTGACAAATATGGCTATACAGAAGAGGAGTTTATCAATTCAATCAATTTTTACCTCAGGGATCCTGAAAAATTCCTGAAGATTCTTCAAGCAGTAGAAACAAAACTGAAAGAGCGCGAACGATATCTTTCCGATTTGCAGCAAGCAGATGGGGATTTGGACAGACCTATGATGGAAAAGGCTGTTGACTTTGATGAGGGTGCACCGGTTGAGGAGTTACCCTCTCCCGAAGAAGATGCCTTTGGGCGAGAAACTCCGACTAAAGAAACCTCAGTTCAGGAGACTTCTGTTCAGGATACGGTAGCTCGAAAACTGCCCGATACGAAAACTCGCCGCATAACCACACGTGAAAAGCGTCTGACCAAAGAGGAACTCCTTGAACTCAGTAAGAAATTTAAGCAAGAAAAAAAGAGTAAATGATATATAGGGCCGACTATATTTTCCCCATTGACAGAGAACCTATCATAAACGGATATGTGGAGGTTGACAAGGAGGGCACAATTCTCTCCTGTGGCTCGGCAGATAGCCTCGACACAAAAGGCAGAGCGTCGGCAGAATATTTTAAGGGCATACTGATCCCGGGGTTTGCAAATGCACATTGTCATGTCGAACTATCTCATATGAAAGGTTTTTTCCGCCAGGGGACCGGCATGGATGGGTTCATACAACAGATCAATGCGCTGCGCCTGACAGTGAACCGGGAAGAACGGATAGCCGCACTCACAGAGCAGATGGAGCAGATGTACTCAGCAGGTGTCTCGGTAATGGCAGATATCAGCAATTGCGACGAGAGCTTCGAATGTAAAGTCTCCTCACCTATCTATTCACGCACCTATCTGGAGGTCTTTGGTACGGAGCCCGAAGATGCACCGCAGATACTTGCCGGGGCAATTGAGCTACAAAAGAAAGCTAAACAAATGGGATTGGATGCCGCACCTACCCCACACTCTCCTTATACGATGAGTCCGCTGCTCAACCGCCTTTCGTCTGCAGAGGGACTAAAGTCAGGATATATCTCCTACCACAATCAAGAGAGCGACCAGGAGGAGGATATGATCAGGTATGGCACGGGAGAACTTGCAGAAGATTATAAAGCACGGGGCTGCTCTATGCCACCGGCAACCGGCGACTCCGCACTCAAATATTTCCTCGACAATCTGCAAAAAGAGATTAAAGCGCCGATAGAGGGAAGAGTGCTGCTGGTCCATAATACGGTTACCGATCAGGAAAGCATTGATGAAGCACTGAAAGTACTAAAGAGCCCATACTGGGTAGTTTGTCCGCTCTCCAATATATTTATACACAGAATGTTGCCGCCTCTAGACCTGCTGAGGGCAAACAACCTTACCATATGTGTCGGTACCGACAGCCTTTCGAGCAATCTGCAGCTCTCAATGGTGGAGGAGATACGCTGCATTCAGGGACACTTTCCCCACATCCCTCTTGAGGAGATACTCAAGTGGTGCTGCATCAACGGCACCTGTGCTGTCGGTGCGGAAAAGCGCTTCGGATCCTTCACGCCCGGCAAAAGACCTGGCATAGTTCTTATTGACAATATTAATTGGGAAAGGATGGAGCTCACCAAAGAGAGCAAATCCGAAAGAATAATATAATAATGAGTCATGGCGATATATTTTGACAGTATAGTTTTCGGTCCGATAAGAAGCAGACGACTTGGCAGTTCACTAGGGATCAACCTTCTTCCTCTCAAAGGAAAACTTTGCTCCTTTGACTGTGTTTACTGTGAGTGCGGATGGAATTCAGAAGGACGCTCAGATCATAAAATGCCTACGGTAGAGCAGGTGCGTGAGGCCCTCAAGAGTAAATTGATTGAGTGCCACCGTGATAATATTCCTGTAGATTCCATCACATTTTCCGGTAACGGCGAGCCTACTCTGCACTCCGATTTCCCCGAAATCATAGATTATACGGTAGCTCTCAGGGACGAACTTTTTCCGAAAGCCGTCATCTCTGTGCTTTCAAACGCGACAATGCTGGGAAGACCGGGAGTCAAGGAGGCGCTACGTAAGATAGATAATCCTATTCTTAAACTTGACGGCGTGGATGAGGATTACGTCAGACTTATCGATCGTCCCCAAAATCCCAATTATAGCATTGACGAAGTTATTTCACATCTGGAGTGGTTTAAGGGAGATTTCATCTTGCAGACTATGTTTTTGCGTGGAGTAGTGGATGGTGTGGAGGTGGATTCGATGAGAAAAGATCTGCTGGAGGGATGGCAAAAAATGGTCATTGCACTGCATCCGCGGGAAGTGATGCTCTACACCCTCGACCGGCAGCCTCCGCTTTCTACACTGGAGAAGGTTTCAGTAAAGGAGATGGAACAGGCCGCCGAGCCTTTGAAGGAAGCGGGAATAAAGATCCGCATAAGCGGATAAGTGGTACGGGGTACGAGCTGCGGGGTGCAGGATGTGGGGTTGTGTTGCGAAGTGTAGTGTGTAGTGTAGAAAATTATAGGTTTAACTAAATTCAAATAACACGGGCGTAGAAAATTTTTGTATTTTCGAAGCCGTGTTATTTGAATACTGAGTTTTGAAACTAAAAAATAAACAATATGAGAGTAGTTATTCAAAGAGTTTCTTCTTCCAGCGTCACCATCGGTGGTGAAGTAGTGGCTGCCATAGATTACGGCATGACGGTGCTTGTAGGATTTGAAGAGGCGGACACACAGGAAGATATCGATTGGATGTGCCGCAAGATTGCAGCCCTGCGAATTTTTGACGATGAAAATGGAGTGATGAATCTCTCCGTAACCGATACCGGTGGTGAGGTACTGGTGGTAAGTCAGTTTACACTTTTCGCCTCAACAAAGAAGGGCAATCGCCCCTCCTATATCTTTGCAGCAAAACCTGAAACTGCCATCCCCCTCTATGAGAAGTTTAAGAAAACCCTCTCCGAATGTGTCGGAAAGGAGATACAGTGTGGCGAATTTGGGGCCGAAATGGAGGTTGCACTGGTCAACGATGGCCCTGTAACCATATTTATCGCTAGTAAAAACAAATATTAATAAAAGAACTGAAA
>DFOK01000026.1 GCA_002376715.1 Bacteroidales bacterium UBA3543
TTCCGAAGGTCGCGGGTTCGAACCCCGTATTCCGCTCCGATGATCTAAAAAATCGTTGTTGGCAACCTAAGTAAGGCCTTTCGAATTATTAAAAACGATTTGTATTATTTAAAAATGCATACGAATTTTGTCAAATTATTTTTATACCTGAACAAGAAGAGAAAGTTTTAAATTAAATATCAGACATAAATTATGATTTATTCACACGAAGTAGAACACATGTGTGTTGTCAAGAAGGGACCTAACCACGGACCTTCACCTATTCCCGGAGAGGGCAAATGGGTGAAAGTAAAAGAGGTAAAAGATATATCGGGTTTCACACACGGGGTTGGCTGGTGCGCACCTCAACAGGGTGCCTGTAAGCTTACCCTCAATGTAAAGAAGGGCATTATAGAAGAGGCTCTTATAGAGACAATAGGCTGCTCCGGAATGACACATTCCGCTGCCATGGCCGGTGAGATTCTCCCGGGCAAAACTCTTTTGGAGGCTCTCAACACCGACCTGGTGTGCGATGCAATAAACACAGCTATGCGTGAACTCTTCCTTCAGATTGTCTATGGACGTACCCAATCCGCTTTCTCGGAGGGCGGCCTCATAGTAGGTGCGTGTCTGGAAGATCTCGGAAAGGGACTACGCTCCACAGTCGGTACCATGTTCTCGACCAAAGCCAAAGGAGTTCGTTACCTCGAAACTGCCGAGGGTTATGTTAGTAAGATTGCACTTGATGAAGATGACGAGGTATGCGGTTATGAATTTGTACGGCTAGGTGAAATGATGGACCTTATTAAGAAAGGTATGGACGCAAACGAGGCACTCAAAAAGGCTACTGCACACTATGGGAGATTTACTGCCGAGCAAGGCGCAGTTAAGGTTATTGATCCCAGAATCGATTAAAAAGAGGAGGTATATTAAACAATGATACGTAAAGTAAAATTTGAAAGCCAAAACCGTCGTATTGACAAGATCAACAAAGTGTTGAAATCTTATGGCATCGCCTCCATCGAAGAGGCCAACAAGATTTGTGATGAGTATGGGATTGACCCCTACCTGGAGTGCGAGCAGACACAAAAGATATGCTTTGAGAATGCAAAATGGGCCTATGTAGTAGGTGCAGCTATCGCAATCAAGAAAGGTTGCAAAAATGCAGCTGATGCCGCCGAAGCTATTGGCGAGGGTCTTCAGGCATTCTGCATAGCAGGTTCGGTAGCAGACGACCGTAAGGTTGGTCTGGGTCACGGCAATCTAGCTGCACGCCTCCTCCGTGATGAAACTAAGTGCTTCGCTTTTCTAGCCGGTCATGAGTCATTCGCGGCTGCAGAAGGGGCCATTAAGATTGCTGAAATGGCCAACAAAGTACGTAAGCAGCCTCTTCGTGTAATTCTCAACGGACTAGGCAAAGATGCCGCCATGATCATTTCCAGAATTAACGGCTTTACCTATGTTCAGACTGAATTTGACTATTATACCGGAAAACTTAAGGAGGTGAAGAGAAAGTCCTACTCCAACGGACCACGTGCAAAAGTCAACTGCTATGGTGCGGATGATGTTCGAGAGGGAGTTGCCATCATGCACAAAGAAGGTGTTGATGTTTCAATAACAGGCAATTCCACCAATCCTACACGTTTTCAGCATCCTGTGGCCGGCACTTACAAGAAAGAGTGTGTCCAGCAGGGTAAGAACTATTTTTCTGTGGCATCAGGTGGTGGTACCGGACGTACGCTCCATCCCGATAACATGGCAGCCGGCCCCGCGTCCTACGGTATGACCGACACTATGGGCCGTATGCACTCCGATGCACAGTTTGCAGGTTCGTCCAGCGTTCCTGCACATGTGGAGATGATGGGATTCCTCGGCATGGGTAACAATCCGATGGTCGGCGCCACTGTGGCAGTTTCCGTATCTATAGAACAAGCAATGAAGAAATAGAGATCAACATCATTTAGATGAAAATCTTTAACCTAAATATACAAAAATTAATCAATCAAAAATTCTATTTATGTTCGTTTCCAGAAAACTACGCCATCTGATGATGGCCATGTTCGCATTGATTCTCTCAGTTGGAACAATGTGGGCGCAGAACATCAATGTCACCGGTACGGTGACTGACAAGAGCGGTGATCCGCTCGTCGGTGTCTATGTGGTAGTGCGTGGTACTCAAACCGGTACGGCCACTGACATTGATGGTTTCTACACAATTTCGGTTCCTGCAAATGGCACCTTGGAATTCACATCAATGGGCTACAAAACCGCTACTGTAGCAGTAGCCGGAAGAGCAAAGATTGATGTGGTACTAGAAGACGACGCATTATTGCTCGAGGACGCTGTGGTCACGGCATTGGGTATCAAGAAGGAGAGAAAATCTCTCGGATACGCAGTGGAAGATCTCAAGTCTGAAGAGCTGATGAAGATTAAGACTGCCAACCCGATCTCCTCCCTCTCCGGAAAGATCGCCGGTGTCAACATCACCCAGTCTTCAGGTGCCGCCGGTTCAGGCGCACAAATTATTCTACGTGGTGGTACTTCCGCATCAGAGGGCAAGGACAACCAGCCTCTCTTCGTTGTGGACGGTATCATCTATGACAACTCATCTACAGTTGTCGGCAACTCGGCATTCGACGGTTCCTACAGGAGCGCCACTACCACCTCCAACCGTGTAATGGACATCAACCCTGAGGATATCGAGTCGATGTCAGTCCTCAAAGGCCCTGCCGCTTCCGCACTTTACGGTTCGCGTGCTGCTAACGGTGTCGTGCTTATCACCACCAAACGCGGTCAAGAAGGTGTCGTTGAGGTTAACTTCAGTTCAAAACTTTCTACTTCCTGGGCAAAGGCACTTCCCAAGTTCCAAAACCAGTATACCATGGGATTCATGGAGGACCAGTATGATTCTTCCAAGAAATACATCGGTACTGTTTTCAACGACTACTCCTACAACTCATGGGGCAAGGAAGGCGGTGTCTTCTATGACAACATGGGCACATTCTTTGACAATGGTCTGATCCTCGACGAGAGCATTAGCATTTCCGGAGGTACCAAACAGGGCAGTTACTACCTCTCCGGTTCTCTATTTGACCAGAACGGTATCGTACCCACAACGGGCTACAGTAAGTACACTTTCCGTTTCAATGGTGACCAGAAGATAGGTATCTTCACATTCAGTGCAAGTGCAGCTTACTCAAAGGCTCATACGGACAAAACTCTTACCGGTGCAGGTCTCTATGGCTCGGCAGGTACAGGTGCTCTCTATTCTGTTTATACCTGGGCTCCCTCCGACAATATGAGCAGATATCTCAATGAAGATGGCACTCGTTTCCGTCACTTTGCTGATCGTCAGGATCCTTGGGACGACCGTGATAACCCCTACTGGATTATCAACAAGTTCAACATTTTTGACGATACAGACCGTTTCACAGGCAACCTCAATGTAAGAGCTGATATCACTCCATGGTGGAACATCTCCTACAAGATCGGTATCGACCGTTATACTCAGGTAGACTCCAAACGCATCGCTGCAGGCTCTGCAATCAAGCAAGTATTCCAGAAAGGTATGATGTCCGATAATACCAGGCAATATGAGTATATGACCAACAGTATAATTTCCGATATGAACAAGAAATTTGGAGATTTTGAAGTAGGTTTGATGCTCGGCGCAGCTACCGACCAGTACAAGACCAATTCAGACTATCTGATGGCTTATAACTTCTCGGTTCCCGACTTCTTCTCATATGCCAATACCACCACTGACAACAAAGCCTTCTCACACGGTTCATCTCTCAAGAGACTCATAGGTGTGTTCGGTGAGGCACGTGCATCTTGGAGAAATATGGTTTATCTGACCGTTACCGGACGTAACGACTGGACATCCACGCTTCCTCTGGATAGCCGCTCTTACTTCTATCCTTCAGTAAGCGGATCATTTGTCTTCACACAACTTCTCCAAGATTTGAATGTGATTGACGACAGCATCTTATCATTCGGAAAGGTTCGCGTTTCATGGGCAAAGGTAGGTAAGGATACAGGCGTTTATGAGACAGCTACCGCTTTGTGGCCTGTAGGTACTTATCTTGGCGAATTAGTGGGTGTAGGTAACTCCTGGACCCGCGGTAACCCTTATTTGAAACCGGAGATGACAAAATCAACCGAAATTGGAGTTGAATTGAGCTTCTTCAAAAACAGACTTCACATTGACTACGCATACTACACCAACGACTCATTCAACCAGATTCTAAGCCCTCGCGGACCTCAGTCCACAGGTTATATATTCTGCTCTATCAACGCAGGTAACGTTTATAACAAGGGTATGGAGCTCTCAATCTCAGGTACCCCGATAGAGACAAGAAACTTCAGATGGGATGTGGGATTGAATATGGCCGGTAACCGCGGTACAATGGATGGTCTGCCCTCAGGTACTGATGTAATGTATGTAACTGACGTGCAGTATGGTCCCGCGAAAGCAGCATCCTATAACGGAGGAGACTTCATGGCCATTGCAGGTTACAAATGGTCACGCAATAAGGCAGGCAATGTAATTCTTGACAAGAACGGATTCCCCACTTATGCAGCAAACACCTATTATGCAGTTGGTAACCGTGAAGCAACCTTCGCCGGAGGTTTTAACAACACCATCCAATGGAAGGGTTTCACATTCAACATGCTTTGGGAATTCCGCGTAGGCGGTGACGTATTCAACGGTACACAATACGCAATGGATGTGGCCGGTACCAGCCAATTCTCAGCCGATATCAGGAACAAACCTCTGACAATTAATGGCGACTTCCAGGTTGGAACTGTCAAGAATGCAGATGGAGAAGATGAACCTGTTTATGAAGCCAGGAGCAACACCTGGGATCCTAAACAAGTATATGACTTCAATGGTGTTCCTACAAGTGGTCAGAACATCATTAAGAACTACTATACCAACTACTACACTCAAGAGGCAGCTAACTATATTACTAAAGTTAACCTCCTGAGACTTCGTGCGCTCTCTGTAGCATACGAGTTTCCCAAGAAATGGATGGAAAAAACAGGCTTTATCAAACGTGCTTCCCTCTCACTCTCAGCAAACAACCTCCTTCTCTTTACCAACTACAAGGGAGATCCTGAGGTTGCTGTAGCCGGTGCAGGTGTAGGTGGTTCCTCCTCAGTAGGTTTTGCCTACTGTGATGTTCCTGCTACATCAGGTATGACATTCGGTCTAAACTTGACATTCTAACAAATGGACAATGATAAATAACAGTAAGATTATGAAATATTTGAAATCAATAATAATGTCACTCCTCTTAGTGATGCTCCTCGCATCCTGCAATGAGTGGCTTAATGTGAACACCGACCCTGATAATCCCTCATCAGAGAGTGCTTTGTTCCAGAATCGTCTTGCGCATATTGAGTTCTATACCAATCATGCTCAGCAATTTGCTGCATGGCGTACAAGCATGTCAATGGGTGACTGGACAAGATACAATGGCGGTGGTACCTACTTCAACATGTCTATCTGGTATCCTGTAGGAGGTATCTGCACTACTCCCTATCAATGGTGGTTTGTAGGTGCAGCCTGCAACCTCAACGACATGTACAAAAGAGCTGAAGAGGCTGAAGCATGGCACTACATGGGTGCTTTCAAGATTATTCGTGCATACGGTTTTATGATGATGACCGACCTCTACGGTGAAATGCCATATACGGATGCGTTAGGTGAGAATGCCACACCCGAATATGATGACGGCAAAACCATCTATCTCGGATGTCTGGAAGAGCTCGATGAAGGTCTGGCACTTATGGCCAAAACTCAAGCCCCCACTACTCCTGCTCTCGCACTTGGCGACTACTGGGGTAACGGTGATACTCAGAAATGGATCAAATGGGGTAATCTGCTCAAAGCACGCTTCATAAACAAACTCATAAAGAAGGGTGCAGGGAGCTACAAAGAGGGCAAATTTGATTCTCAGGCTATCCTCGACGCACTTGCTAAGGGTCCCCAGAGCATAAATGACAATATGGTAATCTATCACACCGATAATAATAGCACAACTCACGACGTACTCGGATGGAATGAGCCGGTGGACTACTCACCTCTCTACTCTGTCAGTGGTATGAACGCCGGTTATATGCCTACCAAGATGTTGTTTGACAATCTCACCAATTTTGCCGGCTACGGTGTAGAAGACCCTCGTGCAGACAGGATTCTACCCTGGGCTTATGATGCAAACCCCAGAGCAGGTGCTCCTGCTGATGTTAAATGGTCAGGCAACTGGCGCCGTTCACGTGGTGTTGACATGACCTCAGGCGACTGCCCTATCTTCCAGGGTGGCCCTCTACGTGCCAACTTCAGCACTACTAACGGATGGTTTATCCAGAGTGACAACCCCGCTCGTGCAAACGATATCTATTATGTAGAGGCAACTTCTTCATCGAAGGGCTATGCAGCCAACCCCGACCTTCTCTATCGAAGGGCAGGAAAGACTGTTGACGGTTCTCGTGAATCAGGTACTTTCTACACCAGAGTATCATCTCCAACCTATATGGGATCCTATGCAGAGGCCTGCTTTATCAAAGCTGAGGTGCTCTTCAACAAGGGAGACAAGAGCGGAGCATTTACTGCTTACAAAGAGGGTGTTAAGGCATCTATGGATCAGATGAATATCAAACTGAACCAGTGGGTTGCAGAAGATCCCGGTCTGCTTGAATGTCCTTCATTCGTACCTATGACTACTGCCGAGATTAACAATTTCCTCAATAACGGTATCGGTACTGCAGGTGACCTTTCACTTGGTAAGATTCTAACCCAGAAACGTATTGCATTACACTTCTCGGTTGAAATCTGGAATGATATGCGCCGCTATGACTTTGACACAAAACTCTTCTTCAATTGGAAGATTCCTGCTTACCATGATGTAAGCGCCGGTGCTCTCAAGGCTATTCCCATGGGCAAGCATTTCCGTCGCTGGATGCAGTGTTCACATGAGTATAACTACAACAAGACCAACCTCCAGGCAATTGGAGAGAAGGTTCCCGGTGCAGATATGACCAAACCTATGTGGAACACGGTAGACGATGTTTGGACCATTCCCGTATGGTGGGATTCAAACCAGAACTAATTTAAAAAAATCCACCTTCGGGTGGATTTTTTTTAGTATGTAGTCTGTAGTAAGTAGTGGGTAGTAACTTAAAACTTTGCCAGAACTGAAGTCTGGCCGGAAACCTTATCTCCCTTTTTGACAAAAATCTCCGCACCCAAAGGTAGGAAGACATCCAGTCTTGAACCGAATTTTATGAAACCTGCTTCTGCATTCTGGCCGAAGTACTCATTCTCCTTTGCATAGCAGACTACGCGTCTGGCTACGATACCCGCAATCTGGCGAAACATCAACTCATTACCCGAATCGGTACGCATGGCAATAGTGGTGCGTTCATTCTTTTCCGAAGATTTGGGATGGAAAGCAAATATATATTTGCCGGGGTGGTATTTGTAATATTTTACGACACCTCCTACGGGGAACCAGGTAACATGAACATTGAAAAAGGTAAGGAAAATTGAGATACAGAGGCATTTTTCACCGAAATATTCATTTTCCTCAACCTCTTTGACATTGACCACCTTACCATCTCCAGGAGATATAACCAGAGAATCGTCGACAACGGCATCACGAACGGGGACTCTGAAAAACCAAATCATGAAGAGCGACATAACGAGCGCTACACCCGCCACTATCCAATTGACAACCGCATTTTTACAAAACACAAAACAGAACCCGGTGATTGCAGCCCAAATCAGGAAGTTGATGATAATGATCGTATGGCCTTCTTTGTGTATTCTCATTTATGGATTAATTTGGATTCAAAGATATGCAATCCCTTCAAATAACACAAACAAGCTTGAGGTAGAGCACAATTGCAGGGATAACGAATAAGGTTGCATCAAAACGATCCAGAAGACCTCCGTGGCCCGGCATTATATTGCCTGAATCCTTGACATTGCAGGCTCTCTTGATCAAAGACTCGAAGAGGTCACCGAAGAGGCCGAAAACTGAGACTATGGCGGCCATCGCCAGCCAATGCCACCAGGAAATATAGAATAACGATAGGCTGCCGGTTACATAATAGAGCAGGATTGAAATCAAAAAGGTTATCAGCGCACCTCCCAGGAACCCGGCCCAGGACTTCTTAGGTGAAACGCTTGGAAAGAGCTTACGACTGCCCTGACGCTGTCCTAGCAACATTCCGAACATATAGGCCCCAACATCATTGAGCCAGATCAATATCATAACGCTGAGCAGCAGCCAGGGAGTGTACACTCCCTTAAGTCCGAAGACCAGAAACTGTGCAAGTAGCAACGGGGCCACAATATAGAGCGCCGGCATCATCAGATGCGCCACACTATTGACAATATCACGAGATACTCCCCTATCTGCCTCACCTCTGCGCAAATCTCTTGTTGAAGTATAGATAAAAGAGATGCAGGCAGCAAGAACAGGTATGAACACCAGAAATATGTATCCGTGGTTAAGATCAATTTTAAAGGTCAGGAAAAAAAGTACGAAGGCTAGAGTCGCAGCCAAAATCATAAGTATCTGCTCTGCGAAAAAACGTTTTGCCAGAGTCATCGAATAGTACTCACTCATCATCAACGCACCTATTGCCACCGTAAGAGGGAGGAAGGTACAACTGCATAGCAGTGCTCCCGCAACTACTATAAAAAAGATGATACCGCTTGTGATGCGCTGTGACAAAGAGCTCATAGGCTAATCGAACAATTTGTTGGGATCTTTTCCCCCTTTACGGGGACCGAATATCTTTTCAAGATCCTCAGAGAATATAACCTCTTTCTCCAAAAGGAGTTCTGCCAGTTGCTCAAAGCCTTCACGATTTTCGTTAAGTATGCGGGTTGCCGTCTTATGCGCTTCATCAATAAATCTCTTTACTTCAGAATCGATAAGTTCCGCAGTCTTTTCACTATATGGCTTGGAAAGTGCCATCTCTGAACGTCCGGTGGAGTCGTAGAAAGAGACATTACCCACCTTATCACTCATGCCAAAGAAAGTGACCATTGCATAAGCCTGTTTGCTGAGTTTTTCCAGATCGCTGAGCGCACCGGTGGAGATTTTGCCGTTTATTATCTCTTCCGCCACACGACCCGCAATGGTACTTGCCATTTCATCCTTCAGTTGTTCTTTTGTCGTGAGATGGCGCTCATCGGGGAGATACCAGGCTGCGCCAAGCGACTGTCCTCGGGGGATAATGGTCACTTTTAGCAGAGGATTGGCATTGGGCAACAGCCAACTTACGGTAGCATGTCCCGCCTCGTGGTACGCAATAGTGCGCTTTTCCTCCGGGGAAATGAATTTGCTCTTACGCTCAAGACCACCCACTATCCTGTCAATTGCATCGAGGAAATCTTGTCTGTCGATAAACTCCTTGTTATTTCTGGCAGCAATCAGAGCCGCTTCGTTACAAACGTTGGCAATGTCTGCACCTGAAAAACCGGGAGTTTGCTTTGCGAGGAAGTCGATGTCAAAGCCACTGACTAACTTGAGGTTGCGAAGATGGACCTTGAAAATCTCGAGACGTTCTTTGAGCTCGGGAAGGTCCAGGTGTATCTGGCGGTCGAAACGGCCTGCTCTCATCAGTGCCTTGTCGAGGATATCCGGTCTGTTTGTGGCAGCAAGTATTATGACTCCGGAATTGGAACCAAAACCGTCCATCTCGGTAAGAAGCTGGTTGAGAGTGTTCTCACGTTCATCGTTGGAAGAGTAACCCAGGTTTTTGCTCCTTGCACGACCTACGGCATCAATTTCATCTATGAATACGATACAGGGAGCCTTTTCCTTTGCCTGTTTGAAGAGATCCCTCACCCTCGATGCTCCTACGCCTACAAACATTTCGACGAAGTCTGAGCCTGAAATCGAGAAGAAGGGAACGTTGGCCTCACCTGCCACAGCTTTGGCAAGAAGAGTCTTTCCTGTACCAGGTGGGCCGACAAGAAGTACTCCTTTAGGAATTTTTCCACCTAAAGCGGTATATTTCTTGGGATTCTTGAGGAAATCCACAATCTCCATGATTTCAACTTTCGCCTCTTGCAAACCTGCTACATCTTTGAATGTAATCTTGATGTTGTTTTCCTTTTCGTAGAGTTTTGCCTGGGATTTACCGACATTAAATATGCCACCACCGGCCCCACCGCCCATATTGCTACGCATAGGACGGAAAAGCAGGAACCACATGAGGATTAAAAGCAAAGGAAACATCAGCCATTCCAGGGCTCTGCCCCAGTAATTGTGTTTCTCCTCCACTACCACATCAAATTTACGTCCCTCTCCAAGTGACTCTCGTGCAGCCTCCAGTTCTACTTCGGCGTCAAATTTGTCGGAAACAAGGAAATAAAAATGGGGACCTGACTTGGGTTCCTTACCTCCGAAAATATTTTTGTACTGGGAAATACTATCCTTAGAGATATAAATATCACCCCTGCGCTCATTACGAATATAAACTACCTTATCTATATCCCCGCTGGGAAGAATCTCTTCCTTTACCTCAATCCATTCCTTTTTTATAGGTTCAACTCCGCTGCTTGTAAGAAACATATAACCCAGTCCTACAAAGAGTAGAATATAAAACCAAAAGAGCCAGTTGGGTGCTTTTCTTCTATTAGGTTTGCCGGTCGGTCTTCCGCCGCGCGTATTGCGTGTGTTACTAGCCATATTAAACCTCCTCAAAAACAGTTTTCACAGCATCAGCCCAAAGATCTTCCAGTCGGTAGAACAATCTCTGCTCTGTCTTGAAAATATGGACGACAATATCTGTGTAGTCGAGAATAATCCAGAAACCATGTTCCCTGCCTTGTTTCCTTACTGCAGGTCTATCTGCCTTTTTTTCCATCATCTCCTCTACATAGTCACTGATGGCGACCACCTGGATGGGCGTATCTGCATTACAGATCACAAAATGGTCTGTAAATGCTGTGTTGATGCGCCTTAAATCTAGGGAAATAACATCATGGCCCTTTTTCTCCATCATAGCATCAGCTATGACATTTATCTCGTTGAGATTGGTCTCAATCTCACTTTTATTAACTTCTTTGGTTTTCTTCATCTGAAAATTACTAACTTGGTGCGACAAATATACTGCAAATTTTTAGCCAACCTAAAATTATAGAGAGATTAATGATCGGCACACTCCACATTAAATGGTTTGAAGAGACGGATTCCACCAATACACAATTGCAAAATGACCGCCATAATCTGGAGAATCTCGCTGTCTATGCAGCCTATTTCCAGACGGCGGGGAGAGGTCAAAGAGGTAATCGCTGGGAGAGCAAAAGAGGCGAAAACCTCACATTTTCAATACTTTTCAAGCCAGGCAACATCGCAGCACAAGACCAGTTTGTCATATCAAAAGCCGTAGCACTCGGCATTGTCGACTATCTGGCACAAAGAGGCGTTGAGTGTCGTATAAAATGGCCGAATGATATCTATTATAATGACCTTAAGATATGTGGCATCCTCATTGAAAATGGTATTTCATGTGACAAATTGGCATATAGCATCGCCGGCATCGGAATAAACATCAATCAGGAAAAATTTGACTCGAATGCTCCAAATCCCACCTCTCTGAAACTTATAACCGGCAAAGAATATGACATACAGCAGGAACTCCCCGATATTGTCTGTCTGATTGCCGGACGCTACAACCAGGCCATTACGGGAAAAACAAATGAACTCGAAAAAGATTACCTGGAGCTACTTTACCGCAAGGGAGAATACCGAAATTACATCGACTGCACCACCGGAGATAGTTTTGAAGCACGTATCACCGGCCTGGACGACCAGGCACGCCTGAAGGTTGAAACACGTGACGGGGAGATCAAGGTTTATGCCTTCAAAGAGATTGGTTACGTAATTTAGCAATCATGGCAGAAGGATTTTCTGCCGTAAAAACGGAATTGCCCGCAACGAAAGCTTTTGCACCGGCAGCAGCCAAAGAGGCTATATTGGCCTCATTGACCCCACCATCCACCTCAATAATGCAATCAGGATTTAACCTTTCTGTCATTGCATAGAGTTTTGCCACCTTATCTACTGTAGTCGGTATAAATGACTGACCTCCAAATCCGGGATTAACAGCCATCACTAATATGTAATCGCAATATGGTATAATCTCTTCAAGACAAGAAACCGGCGTGTGGGGATTAATGGCAACGCCCGCCTTCATGCCGGCGCTTTTAATACGCTGAACTGTCCTGTGTAGATGCGTACAAGCCTCATAATGAACACTGAGCCAACTCACTCCCAACTCAGCAAAACGATCTATATATCTATCGGGACTCATAATCATCAGATGAGCGTCAAGCGGCTTTTCAGCAAGCGCAGCAATTGCATTTATGACAGGAAAACCATACGAGATATTGGGCACGAAAAGGCCATCCATTATGTCCAGATGAAACCAGTCTGCCCGGCTCTCGTTAACCATCCGGATATCATCCGACAGATGTGCAAAATCTGCAGAAAGCATCGAAGGAGCGATAATCAGTGACATAGCAATGTTATTTTACTTAATGGATCTCAATACTTCGAGTAGCAAAAGCCAGAATTTATCGACCGAAGCGAGCTCAAGACGCTCTCCAGGTGCATGGACTCCCCTCAAAGTGGGTCCGAAAGAGATCATATCGAGATTAGGATAGGTGTCGAGGAAAAGACCGCACTCCAGACCGGCATGAATGGCTCGAACCACAGGTTGTTGGCCAAAAAGACGCACATAAGCATCTACGCAAACATCCTTTAGGGGAGAATTCATATTGGGCTTCCATCCCGGATATTCAGACTCATGGGCTACCTGAGCTCCGGCCAGACGGAAGACAGCTGCAAAGCGATCACCGGCAAATCTACGGGCGGAATTGATGGAGCTTCGCTGACTTGACCCGATACGGATGGTATTCCCTTTACCCATCTTGACAGATGCGAGATTGGAGGAGGTTTCCACAAGACCTTTGAGCTCCGCACTCATAGCAAGCACTCCATGAGGAGCTGCCACCAGTGCTGCCACCAGTCTCTTTGCGACACCTGTAGGAATGGCATTCTTCTCCCGAGCTACCGGCTCCGCTACTGCGTTGACAGCAGGATCAGTCACAGCATACTCACTCCTGATTTCAGCTGCAAAAGCGTTAAAGAGTTCAATAACCGCATCTTCACTCTTTGCAGGAATAGCAACCACTGCCGATGCCTCGCGCGCAATTGCATTGCGCTTATTGCCGCCATCAATGGAGCAAAGGTCGATCTTGAACTCTGCAAAACACCGATTCAGGAAACGTCCCAAGAGCTGCACGGCATTGGCTCTTCCCTTTTCGATATCGTCACCGCTATGTCCTCCCATACCTCCTAGTACGGTAAAGCGGGTATAGACTCTGGAGGGATCAGCCTTCTTGGGCTTATATTTGAAGCGTGCGGTAGTATCAATGCCACCGGCACAACCTACAAAGAGTTCACCCTCATCCTCTGAGTCAAGATTTATCAAAATGTTACCGGTTAGAAAGCCAGGTTTAAGCGCTTTTGCACCATCCAGCCCGGTCTCTTCTTCAACTGTAAAAAGAGCCTCAATCCTACCATGCTCCAGCGTTTTATCCTCAAGAATAGCGAGCTGCGCTGCGATGCCTATACCGCAATCAGCTCCCAAAGTAGTTTCTTTGGCAATCATCCAACCATCCTCTATGACATATTTTATGGGATCCTTTGAAAAATCATGCGTAGAGTCTGAATTTTTCTCGCAAACCATATCAGAATGACTCTGGAGAATCACTGTAGGGCTATTTTCATACCCTTTGGATGCCTCTTTTATTATGAGCACATTACCGACTTTATCTGTTTTGCACTCTAAATTATGCGATGCTGCAAACTGCTGTAAATACTCTATGATTTGCTCTTCATGACCCGATTCGCGGGGAATACGGGTTATCTCTTTGAAAAAAGATAATACTTTTTCACTCTTCATAATAAATGGAATATATGTTATCGTGTTTGTACTATTGTACTAGTCAATCATAGTGACTTGCTTCTCGATATCTACCACATACTGGCGGAAATTGCGGTCAGTATCCATCAGGTCGCATACGGTATTGCAGGCATGATGCACGGTAGCGTGATCCTTCCCTCCAAGCTGAGAACCGATGGAAGCGAGCGACGTTTTTGTAAGATTACGACTGAGATACATGGCAATTTGTCTTGCCTGAACGATTTCCCGCTTCCTTGTTTTGGACAAGAACTGATCAGTGGTGATATTGAAATAATTGCAAACTATGTTCTGGATACGGTTGATGGTGATCTCAACCTTGTGTTCGGTGACAATCTTGTCGACAAGATTGCGTGCCAACTCCAAAGTGATCTCCTTGCGGCCAAATGTGGCACTGGCAATCAGCGAAAATAGTGTACCTTCGAGCTCACGTATGTTAGTCTTGACCTTTTTTGCAATGAAAGAGAACACTTCTTCAGGAATATCCACTCCCTCTCTCTCGCTCTTCGACTTGAGAATCTCAAGGCGTGTGTTGTATGAAGGCATTTGAAGCTCAGCAGAAAGTCCCCATTTGAAACGAGACAAAAGACGCTGCTCAAGCCCCTGCAGTTCCACAGGCGGTTTGTCCGAGGTTAGAATAAGCTGTTTGCCACTCTGGTGGAGGTAGTTGAATATATGGAAAAAAGCATTCTGTGTTCCCTTCTTATCAGCAAATTCGTGAACATCATCGATTATCAGCACATCAATAAGCTGATAAAATCTTAGAAAATCGGCTACGCTTGTATTATTATTGTTACTCTTTGCAGAACAGGCAGCCGAAGTATACTGGTTTTGGAAAACATTGGCCGAAACATAAAGCACCACCTTTTCGGGATACTTCTCCTTAATGGCGATACCGATGGCCTGTGCAAGATGAGTCTTACCCAGACCTGGTCCTCCGTATATGAAGAGTGGATTGAAGGTACTTCTGCCCGGATTGATGGAGATATTCATACCCGCAGCACGTCCAAGCCGGTTGCACTCACCTTCAATGAAATTGGCGAATGAGTATTGTGGGTTGAGCTGAGGATCGATTTTGAGCTTTTTCAGCCCGGGTATAATATAGGGATTCCCATTATAGTTCTGTCCCACCTCGGGTACGGGAATCTCGTTGTTATGATAGGTCTTGCTATTTTGCTCCGGAAGACGTACCTGTTCCCCTTCTACCACCGTTACCGCATAAATCAGTGTGACCTGAGGTCCAATCTCACGACGTAGCACAAGATTTAGCACATCTATATAATGCTCTTCAAGATACTCTCTGAAAAAATGAGAGGGAACGGCAAGTGTAATGGTTGAATTCTCGAGTGACACCGACCTCACAGGATGAAACCATGTGTCATATTGCTCCTTCGGGATAATGTCCCGTATAATCGCCAGACATCTGTTCCATACATCTATGTGATTGGATAAACTCATTTAAAAAAAATAGGGTAAATTCTACTCTTGTATTTAGCCGTTAAGGCTTACAAAGTTGGTGAAAAAAAAAGTAATAAAAAAAACTTTTATCTATTGTTTTTTTGAAAACTAATACAAC
>DFOK01000061.1 GCA_002376715.1 Bacteroidales bacterium UBA3543
TAGTAATACTGCTGATTTTTATATTTTATAGAGTATATTGTTAATTAAAAACAACTAGAGCCATCCCAACAATGGGTACAAAGCTTTTCTTTAGGTAAACCGATAGCTTCAACCAAATCGTCCAGTTTTTGAAACGTAAGCGAACTAAGATCTAGGTTCTTACGAATTTCTTCGACCATTTGTTGGTATTTTTCACTCGTGCAATCGGCATATTCGTGCAAATCAGAATCGTCTTTTCCTGTTAATTCCATAATAGCTTTTCGGGTTGCCAAATCGAGGTTAGAACGAGAGCGACTGAAGTTTAAAAACTCACACGGAAAAATTAGCGGCGGACAAGCAATACGCATATTTACTTCTTTAATTCCTGCTTGATGTAAGTCCTTTACATTATCTTTCAATTGAGTGCCTCGTACAATTGAATCGTCTAAAAACACCCCTTTTTTATCTTTAATAATTGATTTGTTAGGTATCAATTTCATTTTAGCTACCAAATCGCGCATATGCTGACTTTGAGGCATAAAACTACGTGGCCAGGTGGGTGTATATTTTACATACGGACGTTTTATTGGAATACCGGTTACATGACTATAGCCCATCGCATGACCAATACCCGAATCGGGAATACCGGCCACAAAATCGGCAGTAACAGCATCGTTTTTAGCTAATTCAGCTCCACAACGATAACGAACCTCATCTACATTGATGCCTTCGTAGTTGCTGGTGGGGTAGCCGTAATATATCCACAGGAATGAACAAATCTGAAGTTTCTTTTGCGGTGCCAGCAACTGTGTGATGCCTTCAGCAGTGAGCAACACCGTCTCGCCGGGGCCGAGTATATATTCACTTTCAAAGCTGATGTTGGGGAATGAACAATCTTCGGAGGCGACCGCCATGGCATCTTCGCTACGGCCTATAATAAGAGGAGTGCGGCCGTATTTATCTCTAGCTGCAATAATACCCTCTGAAGTGAGGATTAGCATTGTCAGGGAACCTCTTATGCGGCTCTGAGCATAAGCTATGCCTTCGGCAAATGAATCCTTTTCGGTAACAAGGTGTGAGGCAAGCTCGGTTTGATTTGTCTTACCGGAACTGATCTCGGCAAAATTTTTGTTTTTTGCAAGAAATTCCTCTTCGAGTTCTTCGACGTTATTGATCTTTCCGACCGTGGCGATTGCAAATCTACCAAGGCGTGAGTTGATCAATATCGGCTGTGCATCGGTGTCGCTGATGACCCCGATACCGGAATAGCCGTCAAACTTGGGAAGGTCTGCCTCAAACTTGATTCTGAAATATGAATTCTGAATGTCGTGGATGGAACGTGCAAAGAGTCCGTCGCGGTTGATAACCGTCATTCCGGCACGTTTGGTACCGAGATGTGAGTGATAATCTGTTCCGTAAAAAAGTTCGGTTACGCATTTGCGTTTGGATATTACTCCAAATAAACCCCCCATAATTTCAGATTTGTAATTAATCCGCAAAGGTAGCATAAATTAATATATAAACTACCCTAAATCGGCAATAATGGAGATAATTTCATTCAATAATTTCACGGTAAACTGCAAGAGTAAAGCGGCAAAAGTTCCTGCGTAAGGTATCCTCTCGGTAATTAGCGCGAAGGCTGTCAGATAGAGCGAGGCCCCTGTAAGCGGTATTGCCAAAATATTGGTAATGATAAAATATGTGGGAAAACTTCCGAAATATAAAAAGGCTATGATTCCGGTGGTCATCTGGCAGCTGATACTTATACTGATGGTGTTCCAAAGTTTCTCCAAAAGTCGGATGCGGGTGTGCATCAATCTTTTTATCATCGGATAAATGGTAAAAATCGAGAATACGGCAAAGAATGAAAGCTGAAATCCCACCTCCCGTGGTGCTTCAGGATTGAAAATGGTGATGATCAGCGCACTGGCGGCGAGAGAAGTGAGTCCGTCTCTGTCGGAATAGCGCCATCCCGACAATTCGTGAATAGTAATCATCAGCACTGCTCTGAAGATGGAGGAGCTCAGTCCGGTTGTGATGGCAAAACCCCATAACAACAGCACTATTATCAGACTCTTGAGCCGCTTTGCTACGACGGATCCGCCGATAAAGAAGAGCATCAGTTCCACCAGTTTGTAGATGATGCCGACGTGGAGTCCCGATAGTGCCAGGAGGTGCATTGCTCCGCTTTTTCGATAATTCTCCCTCAATTCCCGACTAATGTCGCTTTTATCGCCTATCGTCAATGCACGTACTATCGCCAGTTCTTCCCCTTCGCTGAGTATCTTACTAAGCGATGCCGAAAAATCCTCTTTGAGACCAGCCGCCGCAAGTCTGATTGCAGATTCTTCGCTTCGGATAGGAATTCTGGAGATTTGGAGTGTAGCAGCTCCCAGCAGAAATAGCGTCGCAACAATTATTATCCTGTTTTGATCTATCAGCGCAATCGTAGCGCAAACAATTACAGATATAAAGAATATGGCAGGTGGCAGAGTCAGCCAGCCTCCAAACAAATCGCCCGCAATAAAGGCGAGCGAATAGAAAAAAAGTCTCCTACCTTTCCACATATTCCTTCCCACATTGTTTCGGATTGCAATGTACAATTATTTTTTGAAAGGTCGCCTATAATGACTATTTTTGCGGGATAAATCCGAGAACAATAACCAGATATATATTATGATAATACTTGTACTAAATTGCGGAAGTTCCTCTTTAAAATATCAGGTACTTGATATGAGGAGCGACAATGACTATTCACTCCTGGCAAAAGGCCTTGTAGAACGTATCGGTGAGCCTATGGGTATTTATAATCACCAACTACCGGGTAAAGAGAAAATTACTGTGGAAAAACCGGTACCCAACCATACTGTCGGTATTTCCAAAGTGCTTGAACTGCTCACTGATAAATCACTTGGAGTTATCTCTTCACTCGAGGAAATAGAGGCTGTAGGCCACAGAGTGGCACATGGTGGGGAGTATTTTTCAGGCAGTGCTGCAATTGATGATGATGCCATTGCCAAGATTGAGAAGTGCGGCGAACTTGCTCCTCTTCACAATCCCGCCAACCTGCTAGGTATTCGTGCTGTACAGTCCCTTATGCCGGAGATTCCCCAGGTGGCTGTGTTTGATACATCATTCCATCAGACAATTCCCGACTATGCATATATGTACGCAATTCCTTATGAGTACTATCAGAAATATAAGATCCGTCGCTACGGATTTCATGGTACCAGCCACAAATTTGTAGCAAAGAAGGCCTGCAACCTCGTAGGCTTGGATATTTCAAATTCAAAAATTATCACTTGTCACCTCGGCAACGGCAGCTCTATCACAGCAATTAAGAATGGACGTTCCATTGACACCTCGATGGGATTCACTCCTATGGAGGGTCTAGTTATGGGCACAAGAAGCGGTACTGTTGATGCCGGTGTGGTAACATTTCTCGAAGAAAAAGAAAAGCTCAGTGCTGCTGAAATCAACACAATTCTGAATAAGAAAAGCGGACTTCTCGGTGTGTCGCAGGCCTCTTCAGATATGAGGGACATTGAGTCCGGTGCAGGTAGTGGCAATGCCAATGCTGCACTTGCACAGGAGATGCTTTTTTACGGCATCCGCAAATTTATCGGAGCCTATGCTGCTGCAATGGGCGGACTTGATATGATAGTATTTACCGGAGGTATCGGAGAAAACTCCTCCATCACACGTGAGCAGGCATGCGAAGGGCTTGAATTCCTCGGTGTAGAGTTTGACAAGGATGTTAATAGATCAGTCAGAGGTAAGGATGTAATCCTTTCTACCTCTTCATCCAAAGTTAAAGTTGTAGCGGTTACCACCAACGAGGAATTGGTAATTGCACAGGACACAATGAATATTGTAAAAAACAAATAATTTAACACTAAGAACAATGATTACAAGTTTCGAACAGATTTTTACGCAGTTGCGTTCAAAAAACAGAAAGCGCCTTGTTGCAGCTTGGGGCGTTGACGACCACACCATTACTGCTGCCCGTTTGGCTGTTGACAAAGGTATCGTTCAGGCCATTCTTGTAGGTGATGCCGATATGATCAACGCCGTATGCAAGGCAGAGGGCATCAATCCTTCGATGTTTACCATAGTTGACAACAAAGACGAGCTCCAATCCATTGCACAGGCTGTAGATATGATCAACGCAGGTGAAGCTGACATCCTGATGAAGGGTCTTTGCAGTACTGACAAATATATGCGTGCAATTCTCAATAAAGAGCGTGGACTCCTCCCTCCCAAGGCAGTTTTAAGCCACGTTTCCGTGCTTGAGAATCCCAATTATCATAAGCTCATCATACTGGGTGATATGGCAGTAATCCCTGCCCCTGATTTCAAGCAGAAAGTTGCTATCACCAGGTATTTGGTACAGACCGCACATGCCCTCGGTATAGAAAAACCTAAAGTAGCTGCTATTGCAGCCACCGAGCAGATGCTTGAAGGTATGCCTGCTTGTGTTGAGGGGGCAATGCTTGCCAAAATGGCTGACAGAGGTCAGATTAAAGGTTGCTACATTGACGGTCCTCTTGCACTTGACGTAGCTATTTCCAAAGAGGCTGTTGAAATCAAGAAACTCGAGAGCAATGTGGCAGGTGACGCCGACTGTCTCTTGTTCCCCAACATCGAGTCGGCCAATGTGTTCTACAAGGTGAACTCACAGCTCTCCGTAGGTGTGAAACAGGCTGCTATAGTAGCCGGTGCAAAGGCCCCTTGCGTGCTTTCAAGCCGTGCCGATAGCATCTATACCAAGCTCAACTCCATCGCTCTCGCAGCTCTTACGGCAAAATAGATCCTGAAGATGAAGGTTCTTTCCATCAATCCCGGATCCACTTCCACCAAGATTGCTGTATTTGAAGATGGTAAAGAGGTCTTTTTGACCAATATCAAGCACTCCGCAGAGGAGATTGCAAAGTATAAATCGGTCATAGACCAGTATAAGTTTAGAGAGGAGATCATTCTCAAGACTCTTGCCGGCAATGGCTTTGACAAGTCGGAATTCAGTGCCGTTGTGGGCAGGGGAGGTCTTCTCAAACCTATTCCCTCCGGCACATACGAGGTGAATGAGGCACTGCTGGCAGATCTTCGCGCATCCGTCGGCGGAGAACATGCTTCCAATCTTGGCGGTATAATTGCTGACTCAATTGCTTCCGGTATCCCGGGTTGCCGTGCATTCATTGCCGATCCGGTAGTTGTAGATGAGCTTTGCGACCTGGCCAGGGTTGCGGGTCACCCCGAATTTAAGAGGATATCCATTTTCCACGCTCTCAATCAGAAAGCCATTGCCAAAGGCTACGCAAGCGAAATAGGAGTTCCTTATGATTCTCTCAATCTCATTGTTGTGCATCTTGGTGGTGGTGTTTCAGTAGGAGCACACTGCTGTGGAAAAGTTATTGATGTCAATAATGCTCTAAACGGAGATGGACCTTTCTCACCAGAGCGTTCCGGTACTCTCCCTTCACTGCAGCTGGCGGAGATGTGTTTTTCAGGTAAATATACTCTTGATGAGGTCAAGAAAGTGATTTGCGGCAGGGGTGGAGTAGTGGCCTATCTTGGTACGAATGATTTCTATGAGGTTGAGTTAAAGATGGCTGACAATCCCCGATTTAAGTTTATTGCCGATGCATTCCTTTACAATGTGGCCAAAGAGGTAGGAGCAATGGCTGCCGTCCTCAAAGGCAAAGTAGATGCAATCCTGATTACAGGAGGCGTCGCAAAAGGCAAGGGAATGATGAAGGATCTCACAGAGTATATCAGTTTTATCGCTCCCGTAAAAATTTATCCGGGAGAGGATGAAATGGCCGCTCTGGCAATGAATGGATTTGCCGTTTTGGAAGGTCGCGAAGAAGCTAAGGTTTATAGTTAAATGTTGCGTGTTGCGCGTTTCGGGGTACGAGTTGGTTTTGAGTTGCGTGATGCGTGGTTTTAGGCTAGAATAATCTCGGAACTACACTAAAGTTGATGGTTGGAGAGGTAGTTAGGCTTTCTAAATAGAAAATGGGGACGATTTTAATCTCGTCCCCATTCGTTTTTCTTGCTATCTGACCCGCACCCCGTAACTCGTAACACGTACCCCGTTATCTCTTAATCAGCGTCGCTGCAATCTGGTGGGCCATCATAAGAAAGTCATCGGCAATTACGGAGTCGAATGATATGACCACATTGAGCTGGATGTCATCGACAATGATGGCTTTCTTGTAGATATAGCTGTCGTCTTTGTGGCCGATGATGTAAAATTCATCTTCAGAGAGGAATGTATCGTCAAGGATATAGCCTATCTCTCTGAATCCTTCGCATTTTTCCTCAAAATGCTCCTGAAGGGTCTGATTGAACATTACAATGTTGTTGTAACCACCGTAGGCGTAAAATCTGGCAAGACCGCTGTCCGAAATGAATAACTGGCCGTCTCCATTCTCAGGTTCTCCTTGACCGGTGAAGTTGAAAGGATACCTGATGGTAAATCCGAAACGCTCGTTGTAGTAACATCTGTCCATAACCAGGTCAAGTTGATCAAATCCACCGAAGCCGTCCCACTCCAGATGGCCGACTTTCTGATACTCTTCGCCTCTTACATAGACAGTGATATCTTTGCCTTTTTGAGGCAACTCTATGTAGTAGCGTGTAGCATCCGGTATGGAGGCAGCAAGTTCCGGAAGTGGTTTGAGAGATTGCTCTTCAATACGATGTTCGTAAAACATTTTTAGTGATTCGTCATTCTCTCTAAGGACAACGCCCACTATTCGCCTGCCGTCCGGCACTTTCCAGTAACACATCTGGAGGTTGCCCTCCTGTTCACCGGAAATGCCTGCGCGCATATAGCCGTTGCGTTTGTCCATTAAAACATAGCCGGTCGGGTCACTAGCGACCTCTATTTCGTGGTAGACGTTATATGCCACTTTCAATACATCGCTGGAAAATGCTTTGGCAATGGCGTCAAAGTAGTACTCAATATCCGGAACGGACCGGTCGGGAAGGGTGATGACTTTCTCCTGCCAGATATTCTCAATCTGGGGGACATTCATCCTGCCGGCAAAAACTGATCCTGAAATCAGCAGCGCCGACAGTGTGCTGAGCAGGATTATCAGTCGTTTCATGGTATATAGGTATTGGTTGTTAGTAATTTCAGTTGGCAGTTAGCCGTTAGCTGTTGAGCATTGGCCGTTGACCGTTGGCCTTTGGCCATTGTCAGGGACAGTAGCAATACTATTCGTTTCGCCGTCGTAGGGTCATTCTTCTGATTCTCAAATATACAAAATATATTTCAAATCTTAATGCTTATCTTTGCACGGAAACAACAATTATTTTTATGGCAGAGAAGATACCTGTAGAGCTTGGAACTGAAAAGGTTGGCACGTTGCTGAGACAATATGCAGTACCGGCAATCATAGCGATGACCGCATCCTCGCTTTACAATATGGTGGACAGCATATTCATAGGTCAGGGAGTAGGACCTCTCGCCATATCCGGTCTTGCGGTTACGTTTCCCCTCATGAACCTTTCGGCAGCTTTCGGCACTCTCGTGGGAGTCGGAGGTGCTACGCTCGTATCGGTTCTGCTGGGACAACGCAACTATGACATGGCTAAGAAGGTGCTTGCAAATGTTTTTATCCTCAATGTCATAATCGGAGTGGTCTTCACGATCTTATCCCTTTCGTTCCTCAATCCTATTCTCAGGTTTTTTGGTGCGAGCGACGCTACTCTTCCTTATGCCAGGGAGTATATGACAGTGATCTTGTCAGGTAATATCATTACTCACCTCTATTTCGGACTGAATGCCATACTCAGGGCTTCGGGGTTTCCAAGGAAGGCGATGACGGCTACAATCTTGACTGTTGTGCTCAATACCATACTTGACCCGATATTCATCTTCGTATTTGATATGGGTATTCAGGGGGCGGCAATTGCCACGGTCATTTCTCAGGCGGTATCGCTGGTGTGGGTCTTCAGAATGCTTTCCGATAGGCGAAAATTGCTCCATTTTTCCAAGGATAAATTCTCTCTTGACTGGAAGATTGCTCTCCGTTCGCTTTCGATAGGCATGGCACCTTTCCTGATGAATATTACCTCTTCCTTAGTTGTGATTTTGATAAATAACCAGCTCAGGAGGCATGGTGGGGATATGGCAATCGGAGCCTATGGCATAATCAACAGGATTGTATATCTTTTCATCATGATAGTTATGGGATTTACGCAGGGTATGCAGCCCATAGCAGGATACAATTATGGTGCTAAACTCTATTCAAGGGTGACCGAGGTCTTTCGTTTGACGGTCTTTTGGGCAACACTTATAACTACCCTTTGCTTTTTGGTGGGAATGTTTTTCCCAGGTGTTGCGGTATCGCTTTTTACCAGAGATCCTGAACTTAAGGCGATTGCCATGCGCGGTTTAAGAATTGATGTCTGCCTCTTCCCGATAGTGGGATTTCAAATGGTGACTTCCAACTTTTTCCAGAGTCTCGGACTTGCCAGGAGGGCGATTTTCCTATCACTTTCACGCCAGCTGCTCTTTTTGATCCCATGCCTTGCAATACTTCCGAGGTTTTTCGGAGTTGACGGAGTATGGATGAGCATGCCGGTGTCAGATGCCATTGCGACCGTAGTGGCAGCTCTTATGCTGAGATCTTTAATTCGTACATTCAGGGCTGAAACTACCCCGCAAAATGCCTTGGAAGACAACGCCAATAGCCAACAATCATTAGTAAGCAGCAATTAGCAGGTAAGATAATTGAATGACAAAGATGAGTATATGAACAATTATGTAATAACCATAGGACGTCAAATTGGTAGCGGAGGCCTTGCTACAGCCTCCATGCTTTCCGAACAACTCGGCGTGCCAATGTATGACAAGAATCTCTTGATGGAGGTTTCGAAACAGAGCGGACTTGCCTGTGAATTCTTCGAAAAACGGGATGAAAAGGCAGCCAAAAGACCTTTGGGCCGCTTCTTTGGGCTAAGGTCTACAATGCAGGGCAATGACGGATTTCCGGGGTTCAATGCCATTTCAGATGAAGAACTCTTCAAAATTCAGAGTAATGTGATGCAAAGTATCGTGGCAAAAGAATCCTGCATCATAGTTGGCAGATGTGCCGATTATGTTCTTCGCGACCATCCACGCCGCCTCTCTGTTTTTATCAGTGCATCAATGGAGGACAGAGTGGCGAGAATTGTCGCAGGACAAGGTATATCCGAAGCTGAAGCCCGCCGCCTGATAGAACATGGAGACCGCAAACGCGCTAATTATTACAACTATTACTCTTTCAAACAATGGGGAGATTGCTCAAGTTATCACCTATGCCTTGATTCCTCCAAACTCGGCAGCATAGAAAATGTGGTGAAGGTGATACGCAATTACATGGAAATAATAAAATTTTGATATATCATGGCTGACGAAAAAATTATCTTTTCGATGAATGGGGTGAGCAAGATTCTCCCTCACAACAACAAAGTAATCATCAAGGACATCTATCTCTCATTTTTCTATGGTGCCAAAATAGGTATTATAGGTCTGAACGGATCCGGTAAATCCACGGTGTTGAAAATCATTGCCGGTGTAGAGATTCCCACTCAAGGTGAAGTGGTATTTGCTCCGGGTTATAGCGTGGGCTATCTGGAGCAGGAGCCGCAACTTGATGACTCCAAAACGGTGATTGAGGTGGTGAGAGAGGGAGTACGGGAGGTAATGGATCTGCTGAAAGAGTACGAAGAGGTTAACCTCAAATTCATGGAGCCGATGGATGATGATGAGATGAATGCTCTCATTGAGCGTCAGGGCGAGCTTACCGACAGGATTGAACAGGTGAGCGGATGGGATATCGACTCCAGATTGGAAAGGGCAATGGATGCACTTCAGTGCCCTGAACCTGATGCTTCCATAGCTACACTAAGCGGTGGAGAGAGGCGTAGGGTGGCGCTTTGCCGTCTGCTGCTTCAGGAGCCCGATGTACTGCTGCTGGACGAGCCTACAAACCACCTGGATACCGAGAGTATTCAGTGGCTTGAGGCGCATCTCAAGCAATATAAGGGTACTGTCATCGCAGTTACTCACGACCGATATTTTCTGGATAATGTAGCCGGATGGATACTCGAACTCGACAGGGGAGAGGGTATCCCCTGGAAGGGTAATTATTCCTCATGGCTGGAACAGAAGAGTATTCGCCTGGCGATGGAAGAGAAGCAGGAGAGCAAACGCCGCAAGACTCTCGAACGTGAGCTCGAATGGGTCAGGATGGCTCCAAAAGCGCGTCACGCTAAGTCCAGAGCCCGTTTGGGTGCATATGAAAAACTCCTTAGCGAAGATGGACGACAGAAGGAAGAGAGACTCGAGATCTTTATTCCCAATGGCCCTCGTCTGGGTAATAAGGTAATCGAATTTCAGGGAGTGAGTAAGGCATACGGAGACAAGATACTCTTTGAGGATTTGAGCTTTAAGTTACCTCCGGCAGGTATTGTAGGAGTAATCGGTCCCAACGGATCAGGTAAAACCACACTTTTCAGGTTGATAATGGGTTACGAGCAGCCGGATTCGGGCACATTTGAGATAGGGGAGAGCGTCAAGATAGCTTATGTAGATCAGCAACACAAGCAGATAGACCCAGATCTAACCGTCTATGAGACCATTACGCAGAATTCCGAGTATGTGAGACTTGGCAATCGTGATGTCAATGCACGTGCCTATGTGTCGAGATTTAACTTTAGCGGAGCAGACCAGGAGAAACTCTGCGGAGTGCTATCGGGAGGTGAGCGCAATCGTCTGCACCTTGCATTGACTCTAAAGGAAAATGCCAACGTGTTGTTGCTCGACGAGCCTACCAACGATGTCGATATCAACACTATCCGTGCTCTCGAGGAGGGTCTCGACAATTTTGCCGGCTGTGCGGTGGTTATTTCCCACGACAGATGGTTCCTAGATCGTATTGCAACCCATATTCTTGCATTCGAGGGTGATTCTCAGGTCTATTTCTTCGAGGGGACCTATTCGGAGTATGAAGAGAATAAGAAACGCCGTCTGGGCAATGTGGAGCCCAAACGCTTCAAGTACAAAAAATTAATAGGATAAGAGACCGTTTCTGCCTGATTCAGGCGAGGTCTATACCGTGTTTATAGCATTCCACCCGCATCGCTTCAGGCCAGATACTGCTCTGTATTTCGCCTATATGGGCTTTTCTGAGCAGAAACATACAAAGACGAGATTGTCCTATGCCACCGCCTATGGTGAGGGGCAGTTCTCCGGAAAGTAACTTACGGTGGAAATAAAGTTCCGATTTCCACTCCTCTTTTTTCAGAGCGAGTTGGTGACGCAGTGTCTCTTCATTTACCCTTATGCCCATAGAGGAGATTTCAAAGGCGCTTTCCAGTACAGGATTCCAGAGCAACAGGTCACCATTGAGTCCCTGATATCCTTCAGAATTGGGAGTACTCCAGTCGTCGTAGTCGGATGCCCTTGTGTCGTGTGGTTCCCCATCAGAGAGTTCTCCTCCGATGCCGATGATAAAAACCGCCTTTTTCTCCTTACAGATCGCATCCTCCCTCTCTTTTGATGAAAAACCCGGGTACCTTTGCAGTAATTCTTCCGAATGGATGAAGAATATTTCCTCCGGCAATATTGGCTTAATCTGTGGAAAGTCCACATATATCTTATTTTCGGTCACTTTTATCGCTTCATAAATGCGGCGGACAATTTTTTTGAGGAATTCCAGATTTCTTTCGGAACTCTCGATTACTCTTTCCCAGTCCCATTGATCCACGTAGATCGAGTGTATGTTGTCCAGTTCTTCGTCAGGGCGGATTGCATTCATGTCGGTATAGATGCCGCTTCCTACAGGAGTTTTGAGTGTTGCCAGTTTCAGGCGTTTCCATTTGGCCAGAGAATGCACAACTTCGGCAGGGCACTCCTGCAGATCTTTGATTGGAAACGTAACCGGGCGTTCAATCCCGTTGAGGTCATCATTGATGCCGGTTCCTTTCAACACTACCATTGGTGCCGTAACACGCAGAAGCGAGAGTTGTGCTGAAAGATTGAGCTGAAACATATCTTTGACCACTTTGATGGCCTTTTCGGTCCTGACGACCGTACCGAGAATATTGCTATAACCGGCAGGAATATAGAGTGACATGTCTGTATTATCTCTTTTTAGGGTTCAAATCTATGCCAACTCTGACAATTATCCAAATATTTATATCTTTGCCATTTAAATGAACCCCCGTTTTTATAAGGTATGAGGATAATTTCAAAAACATCAAAGAGGTGGCACGAAAATACTATTGACACCCTCGGCACACTCTATGAGTATTCAACCACTAAATTTAGTGACAACAAACAGTCGCAGGTAATAGACGGGGAACTCTTTTATACCTACGGTTCACTTAAAGAAAAGTGTGAGTCAATCTCAAACAAGCTAAGTAAGTACGGCATTGGGGCAGGGGATAAGGTGGCAATCCTTTCCCACAACACTCCCAACTGGACGGTAGCTTTCTTTGCCTGCGTAGCTTTCAACCGTATTGTAGTCCCCATTCTTACCGATTCTTCAGAAAATGAAGTGACCAATATGTTGCATCATTCCGAGAGCTCAACTATTTTTATCTCCAGAAAACTCCTCTATAAACTTTCGCAGGAGTCACTTACGAGGATGCAGTTGATTGTGGATATAGATACTTTTGAGATTATAAAAGCAGATGACGAGGCCTCACGCGGCGATGGTAGTACAGTAATGCCGATGCCTGATGATATAGCGGTGGTTATCTATACTTCGGGCACTACCGGTAGTGCCAAGGGAATAGTGTTGAGCCATCGTAATTTAACATTCAACTTAAAATCTTACTACAAAACCTATAAGTGTACGAAGAAGGACAAATGGCTCTCCATTCTTCCAATGGCTCATTCCTACGAACTTACTCTTGGAGTACTCTATCCGTTTTATTGTGGCGCGACTGTTTATTATATGTCCAAACCGCCGGTTCCTACGCTATTGTTGGATGCTATGAAAAAAATCCGTCCCACAGTCCTGCTAACCGTGCCACTGGTTATTGAAAAGATTTATCGCAACAGTGTGTTACCTGCTATTCGCAAGAGTAAAATCCTCTCCTGGATGAATAAGAATCAACATAAACTTATGTGCCTCATTTTTGGAATGAAGCTTAGAAAGACCTTTGGCCGCAGATTCGGAATTGGGATAGGAGGTGCCAGGCTTGACCCTACTGTTGAGGAATTTTTCTATAAAGCCCGCTTCAACTATGGCGTCGGATATGGACTAAGTGAGACCTCTTCTCTTATTTGCTACGCACTGGGTAAGAATAGGTATCCCGGATCTATCGGAGTTCCTCTTCACGGAGTAGAAATGCGCCTGGACAATATCAATCCTAAGACAGGGGAGGGGGAAATTTTGGTTAGGGGAGACAATGTCATGCCCGGTTATTACAAGGATCCCGAACGCACCAAGGAGGTCTTTACTGAGGATGGATGGTTTAAGACAAATGATATTGCCTATATTGACAAGAAAGGACGTTACTATCTCAGAGGGCGTCTTAACAATATGATTGTTTGTCCTTCGGGCGAAAATATCTATCCCGAAGAGATAGAGAGTGTAATCAATGATATCGAGGGTGTTAACGAATCGATAGTCCTTCAACGTAAAGGTAAACTTGTCGCACTTATTCAGTTGAATGACAATATCATTGACTGGGAATGTGAGAGTAAAGCAGTTTTTTATGAAAAACTTGAAGCGATAAAAGCAATGGTTATGAATTTCGTCAACGAAAAAGTTAACAAATCCTCCCAAATCAACGATGTAGAGGTGATGAAAGAGCCATTTGAAAGGACTGCTACCAGAAAAATCCGCAGATTTAAGTATGAAGAGAATTTTGAAGATATTTAAGAGAATGCGTGAAAACTATGTTGACACTCTCGGTAACCTCTATGAGTATTCAACAACAGTATATCGCGATAACAAACTATCTCAGGTGATTGATGGAGATCTTTCCTATACCTACGGTTCATTCAAAAAAAAGTGCGATTCGATCTCAAAAAAACTCAGTCAGTACGGTATCGGAGCTGGCGACAAGGTGGCAATTCTTGCGAATAACACACCTAACTGGACGGTAGCTTTCTTTGCCTGTGTACCCTTCAGCCGCATTGTAGTCCCCATTCTTACCGACTCTTCAGAACATGAGGTAACCAATATCCTGCAACATTCAGAGAGCAAGGTGCTTTTTATTTCCGGGAAACTCCTCCATAAACTCTCGCAAGAGGCTCTCTCCGGGATGCTACTGGTGGTGGATATCGATACTTTCGAGACTATCAAAGCGGATGAGGAGGCATTTACTTGCGACGGTAGGGTAGCGGTGCCTATGCCTGATGATATAGCGGCCATTATATATACCTCCGGTACCACCGGTAGCGCTAAGGGAGTGGTCCTCAGCCACCGCAATTTTACATCAAACGTAATCTCCTGTTATCACTCTCACAAGTGTAATGAGAGGGATAGTTGTATCTCAATCCTACCGATGGCTCATACCTACGAACTCACCCTCGGAGTACTCTATCCCATCTATTGCGGCGCCACCGTCTATTATCTCTCCACACCGCCGGTACCCTCACTGCTGGTAGCCGCTATGAAGAAAATTCGTCCTACGGCTCTCCTCACGGTACCGCTGATTATTGAGAAGATTTACCGTAATAGCGTGTTGCCCACCATTCGAAAGAGTAAGACCCTATCCTGGCTGAGTAAGCGTCACAATAAACTGATGTGCCGTATCATAGGATGGAAGCTCAAAAAGAGTTTCGGTGGAAAGCTCAATTTTTTTGGTGTAGGCGGTGCCAAACTTGATACCACGGTGGAGGAGTTCCTCTGGAAGGCGCGCTTTCCCTATGCTATCGGCTACGGACTCACCGAGGCTTCGCCCTTGCTTACCCATGCCGTGGGTAAACAGAGATACCCCGGTTCAATAGGATATCCGGTACATGGGGTGGAAATGCGTCTGGATAATGTCAATCCTGAGACAGGGGAGGGAGAAATTGTAGCTAGAGGTGACAATGTGATGCTCGGCTATTATAAGGACCCTAAACGCACTAAGGAGGCCTTTACTGAGGATGGTTGGTTGAAGACAAAAGATGTGGCCTCTATGGACAAGAAAGGGCGATACTATATCAAGGGACGTCTTGGTAATATGATTGTCGGTCCTTCGGGCGAAAATATCTATCCCGAAGAGATAGAAAGCGTTATCAATGATATTGAAGGTGTGAATGAATCCATAATCGTCCAGCGTAAAGGTAAATTGGTGGCACTTGTCCAGTTCAATGAAAACATCATCGACTGGGACACGGAAGGCGAGGCTGAATTTTACGAAAAGCTAGAGGCCAGAAAAGCAGCAGTAATGAATATCGTCAATAAAAAAGTCAGCAAGACCTCCAAAATCAACGAGGTTGAGGTAATGAAAGAGCCTTTCGATAAGACCGCAACCAGGAAAATACGCAGGTTTAAGTATAAAGAGGAAGAGTAGATGCAACCTTTTGGTTATTTTTGCATCTAATATATAGATAGTTCTTTGACATCTGCTGATGTCACATATGGGGATGTCTGGTTTTGACAGCATATGATGACGGATGGCAAGCATGCCGAGCTTCGTGACCTGGCTCGTTAATCTCAGATCTCAAGCCATTAACTGGCAACAACAACTATGCACTCGCTGCGTAATCTAGACTAAGTCAGATTCCTTAATCGAGCCGGCCAGGCCGGTATCGACGAGTATCCCGCCGGACTTTAAGCGGACTATGTTCGGTAAACGGGGTATCATCCAAGTTCGCTGCACGCGACTACTCCTCTACATCGCGTTAAGACACAGAGGATACGGGGGCGGTGGCAGGCCTGCAAGCAGTCTCCTCCCGACAATCAACAGCAGGATAAGCATGTAGAAAACCCTCTGGCGCTATGTTTGGACGGCGGTTCGACTCCGCCCATCTCCACAAAGTTGTTTTAGGTGAAAAAATTGACGCAGAACTTTACGCCGAAAGGCGTGGGTTCTGCGTTTTTTTGTTACGTGTTGCGGGGTGCGTGTTACAAGTGGAGGGTGTAAGTTATGGGTAAAGTGTTGTGGGACTTGATTATGGTTCTCGCCAGGTTTTGAAGGGGAGGGTAGGAATGGTGATGCTGACTATTTCAGAATTGATCTTACCGACAATTACTGATTAATATTTTTTCTTTATCTACAGAAAAAACAACGACACTCCCGCGATACTTATGAAGGCGCCGATAACCTCTATAACTTTCACTTTTTGCTTAAAAATCAGGTAAGATGGCAGAATAATGAGAACCGGAGTTAGAGCCATAATTGTCGAAGCTATGCCGGCATTGGTATATTGTACAGCCATCAGCGAGAGTGAAACTCCGATAAAAGGCCCTGTGATGGTGGCAAGAGTGGCATAAAGCATCCCACGGTGGTCATTTAGGGCATGGACAAGCTTTGGACTTTCCTTTCTAATCAGAAGGATTAATATAAATCCGATGGCACCCATCACCGCTCTTATAAAGGTCGATGCGAAGGGAACCATTGCGCTTACCATAGTAGCACCCTCGGGGATTGCAGCATGATAGTGCCCCATTCCCACTTTGCTCAGCACCAGCCCCACTCCTTGACCAACTCCAGCGCCTATGCCGAGTAAGACTCCTTTTAGAGGAAGTTTAACGGCCATTTTGTGCCCTTGACCTCTACTGAGGATAGACATGGCAATGCCCGAGAGAGTTATAATCATACCCAGCAGACCTTTCCAGGAAATGGTCTCTCCGATTAACGCCCAGCCCGTGATAGCTGCCACCGGAGGAGCCAGAGTCATGAAGAGTTGCCCGAAACGCGCTCCAATTATCAGGTAGGAGTTGAAGAGGCACCAATCACCAAATACATAGCCAACAAGCCCGGAGAGCAGCAGCCAGAACCAAGTCTTACCATCAGCAAAGCTCGGCAAGGGTGTGCCGGTCACAATCCAAAGGGTTGCACCGAGCATCAATAGCGACAGTGTCATCCTTATGATATTTAGCTGCAGCGACCCTATGCGCTTCGTGCCAACTTCGGCAAAAAGCGCAGTCGCCGTCCAACTAACTGTCACCGCCAATGATATGAGTTCTCCGGTGTATCCCATAACAGGCGGCAAAGATAGTTATTTTTAGTTTTGAGTGTGGAGTAAGGAGTATGTAGTTGGTGCGATATATAGGTTAGTTCTTAGTGTTTAGTGTTTTTTTGAGTGCCGGGGTATGGAGTTTTTAATTTTTCTCCTCTTTTTTCCTATTTTTGCACTATGAAAAGAGCAATTTTAATGGCGGTGGTGCTGCTATTTACGGTGGGTGCTGCTGCGCAGGAAAAATATCAGAAAGTAATTCCTCCCAGGCGTTATGAGGAGGCTAATAAAGAAGTGAAAGTGAGACCTTTAGCTGTATTATTCGGAGATTCGATTACCGATGCCTGGCCTATAATGAGTCCGGATTTTTTTAAGCTTAACAATCTTATCGGTCGTGGTATTAGCGGAGAGACTACGAGTGATATGCTGATTAGATTCCAGAAGGATGTGGTGGCTCTGAGGCCGAAATATGTGGTTATTCTTGCGGGAACAAATGATATTGCAATGAATGACGGGCCGATCTCTCTTGAACATATCCTCGACAATATAATCTCGATGTGTCAGATTGCCAAGGCCAATCTCATCCAACCTATACTTTGCTCGGTGCTGCCGGCTTATCTATACAGGTGGCGTATGGAGCTGACTCCTGCGGAGGAAATAATAGAGCTGAATGAGATGATCCGTGCCTACGCAAAAAGTGCCCGTATTCCTTATGTGGACTACCATACGCAGATGAAGGATGAGCGCAACGGACTTCAGGAAAATCTCGGGCCGGACGGTGTACACCCCAATCTTGAAGGTTATTGGATTATGGAGGAAATTTTGATTGACTACCTCAAGTAGCATGAACCCGCAAATTACTATCCGCCAGGCGACCAAAGAAGATATTGCTCTGATTCGCGAAATGGCAGAAATAATATTTCCTTACACATACGGGAAAATGCTCTCACCCGAGCAAATTGACTATATGATGGAGTGGATGTACTCTCCGGAAAATCTTGCTGCAGGATTGGATTCGGGACAGGAATATTTTATTGTGGAAATGGAAGGGGAGGCGGTGAGCTATGCGGGAATTGCGCCTCAAGAGGATGATCCCGACGGCACCAAGGTATTTGAATTGATGCGCCTCTATATTCTTCCGGAACATCAGAAAACAGGACTTGGCAAACTATTGTTCGAGCACGTTTGTGACCATATTCGCAGCAAGGGCTTCGCTAAATGCAGAATGATGCTACATGTTAATCGCGACAATCCGGCAGTACAGTTTTACCTTCATCAAGGGATGCGAATCCTTTATAGTAAGGACTTTGACATTGGTAATAACTTCTGGATGACCGACCATATTATGGGCATGGATTTCTGACTTTAGCTGCCAAAATTCCATATTTGTCATAGATAAATAACTATTCAATAGAGATTGATCGCTAATTTAACCCCCTGTAAATTAGACTTCTACGAGTTCGTATTCACGTGAGCCCAGACCAATCTCTTCGGCATATCGCAGTCCGGCGCTCCAGTCGGTATCTGGGTGGATCATTTTGAATTTATCCTCGCTCTCTTTCTGGTACCTATCATCACTTCCCTCGTGGCAACCACATTCGGGGTCCCCGCACCAGTCGTTGATAACAGGAGCGCGGTTGACCAGATCGGCGCAAGCCTGGTCCAAAGCCACAGGGTCAAATGATGCCATCATTCCGAGATCCGGTACAATAGCTACATCGTTGTGTGCCCAACAGTCGCAATTGGGCGAGACGTTCATTATCAAACTGATGTGGAAGTGAGGTCTGTTGGCCAAAATTGCTTTAGTGTACTCCGCAATCTTGTAATTGAGTATCTCGGATGTATCCCACTCGGCAAGCACCGCTCCCGCATATTGGCAGAGAGCGACGCACTGTCCGCATCCTACGCATTTATCGTAGTCGATTACAGCTTTACGCTCGGAATTGACCTTCACAGCTCCATAATTGCAGTGTTTTTCGCACACTTTGCAACCGATACACCTGCGAGTGCTTATGCGGGGCTTGGAGGAGGAGTGGAGCTCCAGTTTCCCTGCAATCGAGGCACACCCCATTCCGATATTCTTAAGCGTTCCTCCGAAACCTGTCTGCTCGTGTCCCTTGAAGTGGGTGAGGGATATGAAGATATCTGCATCCGCTACTGCGCGGCCAATCTTTGGAGAGGGACAGTATTTTGCCCCTGCCAGTTTCAATACGACCGAATCTGTACCTTTGAGCCCATCTGCGATGATTACCGGAGCATCTACCTGGAGGGGGTTGAAGCCGTTGCGAAATGCAGTCCTAAGGTGGTCAATGGCATTATTACGCAGTCCCAAATAGAGGGTATTGGCATCGGTGAGGAATACCCGCGCGCCCAACGATTTGAGCTTTTCAACCACTACCGATGCATAGTTTGGACGTATATATGCCATATTTCCCGGCTCCCCGAAATGAAGTTTGACTGCCGTAAATTGGTCTTTAAAGTCAATTGCTCCTATGCCGGCAGCATCCATCAAATGTCCGAGCTTGTCAAGAAGACCAAGTCCGGCCCTTGTCCTCAAATTGGTGTAAAATACTCTCGATTTCTCCATAGTGTGTCAGAAAATTATTCAACAAGGGCAAATATAGAAATAATGATGGAATATCCTGAAATGGCATATTCTCACAAACGTATCATACCTTTGGAGTAGAGTCGGGCGGTGCCGGAAATGAGGATGCGGTCGCCGCAATCTTCGCAATAAAGAGTGCCTCCGCGGGGCGAAATCTGTTTGGCGGTCATAACTTGTTTGCCGAGACGTGCACTCCAATAGGGGATAAGCGTACAATGGGCCGAGCCGGTCACAGGATCCTCCAGAATGGTGCTCTGCGGGGTAAAGAAGCGGGATACAAAGTCCACTCCGGGCTCAGATGAGGGGGCGGTGATTATCACTCCACCGGGGTCCATATTTACCATATCAAAGAGGTTGCGGTCAATCTCTATATCTTCTACCTGCTGTTGTGATTGATATATGAGCAGGTAGTCGCGCTCTTTAAGCACTTCCAGCGGCTTGATACTCAAAGAATCATACGTCTCTCTTGGGAGTGTTGAGGGCAGTGCTGGTCGCGAAGGGAAGTTGAGCGTAAAGAGATCATTATCCACACCTACCCTCAATTCTCCGCCGGCGGAGGTGAAGAGTATCTCTTTTATGGGTTTGTCTGAGTTTCCGGCAATGATGAAAGCGGTCGCAAGAGTGGCGTGACCGCAAAGATCCATTTCGATGTCGGGGGTAAACCAGCGTATTGAATACCCCTCCGTGCAGCTGTTTTTTATGAAAAATGCCGTTTCGGCTACTCCATTTTCGGCTGCTATTTTCAGCATCAAATCATCCTGGAGCCAATTCTCAAGCGGTATTACGCAGGCGGGATTGCCTTTGAAAATCTCGTCAGTAAAAGCATCGACATGATAAGAGTAAAGTATCATAAACTATAGTTTTATTGTTTGCTAAAACAGCGTTTTTTCTTCATTTAAATTGACCTGTACAATATCGTTGTCTTTGAAGTACCAGATATATCCGGTAACTCCCGGAAGGCCCATCTGCATGAGATTCTTCATATAGTCGCGCACCTGCTCACGATATTTTGCGTCATCGTGTTTTCCGAACTTATAATCTATCACAATTGTTTCATCCTTTCCCATGAGAATCCTGTCAGGGCGTTGTGTGTCTCCGTTTTTAATAAGTATCTCTTGTTCGTTAAGTGTATCGTAAGTACCATCAAACCAGTGTCTTTCTGCTACTGATTTTATTCTTTTAGCGAGAAAATTCTTCGCATCCTCACACTCGGATGCCTTTAGATCTCCATGGATAACAGCTCTGTTGACAGCATCATCCAGGTCATCTATTGTGCGAATTTCTGATAGTATATCGTGGAGTACCAGGCCTTTGATACGGGGACTCTCCAAAGGATCCTTTTCAAATTCAAAAAAGTCGCGCGATCGGAATGACTGCTCGAGTCTATCACCAATAGGGATTGAGCGGAATGATTTGACCGGTTTGGTCTCGATGCCATTTTCGAGTACTTTGACCTTTTCGGTTGCTCCTTGTTGTTCCCTGGCTATTTTCTTGGCATCACTATAGCGCCATTGGCCATTATTTGCGCGTGCTTCAAATAAATAACCATTTTCGCACTCTACTATTTTACCATCCTTTCCGCGTTCCTTTACAAAAGAGCTGAGTCTTGTCGCCATGCTATCATCTTTTGATTCATAAGGAGTGTAGATAACCATTTCAAAATAAGCACGTGTCATCGCAACATAAGCGATGTTCATAGTGTCAATATAGGTCTCTTTTCTTTCCGTTTCAAAATCCTTCTCGAAGCCTGTGTTGTCCTTTGTAGTGTATTTAACAGGAATCAGGCCTATGTTTTTTAGCTCATCAATATCCGGTATGCACCAGAGATAGGGAGGGATAGGGAAGGTTTTTACAGAGGTTTTTTCATTGAAAAATGGGATAATGACCGCTTTGAAGCCGAGTCCTTTTGCTTTGTGTATTGTCATTACACGCACAGCATTTTGGTCGGAAGAGGAATTGATTTTAACATTCTGACCACTTTCCTCCCACCACTTCAGGAATTCCGGCAAATCAGATCCATTACGCGTCATAAATCTATTAACCTCATCCAGAAATGCCTGTACAAACTCAATCTCATAGTCAGGAATCTCATCATAAATACTTCTGAGCATCACCTCACAACTTTCATAAAGTGAGAGAGCTTTCAGATTATCTCTCTGATCCTCGTTAAATAGGGCAGTAAATATAGCCTCACAACCCTCTTTAAGTGGCATTTCTGCTAATTCCTTACCGGTTAAATCGCCTATATTGCTCTCTTGATTCTCCGTAAAAAGAGTTTTGAGCATCAGCTGGTTAACCTGGTCATCCGGATTATCCCGGTATTTAAGGAGTGTCACAATCTTGAGGACTGCCCTGGAATACCCAAGCACCAGAACTTCTTCAGTGACAACGTTGATCCCTTTTGAAATCAGTTTATCTACCACCATTTTGCCTTCCTTGTTGGTGCGGACAAGAATTGTGATGTCGCGTAGCTCATATCCATCGTCTGTAAGCCGTCCTATCTCGCCAAGATCCTTTATGTCATCCTCTTTGCCTGCAAGGGCATCCAGGGCCTCCTGCATCCAGGCCTTTTTATCCTCTTCATCAACTTCAAACACTCTCACTTTAACAGCCCCGGCATCATAACGATTTAGGTTGCCTTGGTTATATTCCTTCTCCGGCATTACCTGACTACAGCCTGTATAAATATCTTTTACGATAGGATCATTTTTTGTGATACTTTCAAAGAAATCGCTGTTAAATCGGACTATGGTATCAGCACTACGCCAGTTTTCATATTTAATTTCAGGTGTAACCTTTTTGTTTTTAGGAAGATTCCTTAAAAGAGAGGAGTCGGAGCCTCTGAATCTGTAGATACTCTGCTTGACGTCTCCTACAATAAGATTGTCATTGCTATTGGCGATGTTGTTGTTGATCAGAGGTTCGAAATTTTGCCACTGCAGCTTGGATGTATCCTGAAATTCGTCCAGCAATATATGGTCTATTCTATTGCCGATTCTCTCATAAATGAAAGGAGTGTCGCTCCGATCAATTATTCTATTTAGGATGTCTGCTGTGGTGCTGAGAAGGACAAGATTATTTTCTTTGAGATATTTGTCCAGTTCTTTGAAAATATCGGTTGTAAGTCCAAGGAGATAGATGTTTTTTCGAATAGTTATTGCCGTGTTGTATGTGATAAAATGGTTGTCGAAATGAGTTTTTAAAGCATCAGCTTTAATATTGAGGCCTTTGAGATAATTGTCTTTAAATTGCTGGTATATCGTCTTGTCTTCTTTCAAACACCATGTGCTGGCATTTTGTAATGTCTTGCTAAGGGAGTCAGGAATTATACCCTTGGCGATTTTGTCGATTCCATTTCTTGGTGACTTGTCGCCAACTCTCATTTTTGCAATTATACCATTCACTCTATCGTACTCAATAATTATCTTCTCAGCCAGTACCTTTGCTTCACTTTCAAACTTTGTTGTAATTATATTAATTTCCTTTAGGAACTTTTTGATTTCTGCCTTTGGATCTATTCCGGAACCATCATCGACTCTATAAAGATATCCCGCTTCGCCTCTTTTTTTAATAAGAAAATCCTCTTTGTAGAATAGGTCGGAAAACTTATAGAGTTCCTTTCTTACATCCCAGGAACGGCCATCATCAATAACGCTGCGTGAGTAATCTACAAGCCATTTCAACAAGGTTTTATCCTTATCATCCCCGAGGGAGTCCATCATACGGTCGATTGCCTCTATAGTAGCACCTTCTGAGTCAAGTTCCACATCGTATGAGCCGTATTCTCCCAGTTCCCTTGCAAAGGTCTTCATTACCAGCTGGAAAAATCTGTCGATAGTACTTACATTAAAGCCGGAATAGTCGTGCAGGATCTCTTTTAGGAGCTTCTCCGAATCTTTATCCCCTTTTGCTGCTTTAATATAGAGTTTTTCCAAGATACGCTCTTTCATCTCATCAGTGGCCTTGTTGGTAAAGGTTACCGCAAGGATGTTTCTATGGGGATGTGGATTGCCGGCGTCATAGCTCTTTTCAAGCATCTCCAGGTAGGTCTCGGTCAGTTTATGCGTTTTACCTGCACCTGCAGAAGCTATAATAATCTTAGGGTTATCTTTTGTATCGGGCATATTCGATAGGTTTTACAAGATTTTACAAATGTTTTGGTAATTGCAGTAACGGCATGCGCCATATTCTCCGTCATCAAAGGTGACAGCTTTGAAAGGTACCTTTTCATCAAATATCTCCTTAATTTTCTCCTTCACTTTCTCCTCAAATGCATCCATGATCTCCTTTGTAAGCCCCTCCTGAGAGCGTACGCCCTTATTTTCGTGGAAATGTCGTAGCGCAATGACAGCGGGAAGAATATTATCGCTATTTTCTATATTAGGCTGATGCAAGTACATCATTTTGTAGAGTAAAAGCTGGAATGAAACCGAGTTTTTAACGCAAGAGCCATTTTTTTCTTCTTTGAAAAGTTTTGGTATCGTATCATTGGGTTTGGCTCCCTTTTCATCGCGCATTTTTCCACTCACACTTCCCGTTTTGTAGTCGATTATCCTGATTGTACCACTCTTTTCATCAACCCTGTCGATGGAGCCTTTGATTTTCACAGTGCCGATATTGTCAATATCCATGTAATAGTTGATTTTCATTTCAGCAGCCTTGAATGTGAAAGGAGCATACTCTTCATCTATTTCGAGGGTTTTATCCACAAAATCAGCGATCAATTCGAATACTATTCTTTCCTGCCCGGAGAGATCGTCATAACTGATGGTGTTATTTGTATAGTTATATCCCCGTTTTTCCCTCGCTTTGGCAAATCCTTCAAGTATCAAGTCTTTGATATGATCTTTGTCCTCTCTAAGATCCTTTATATCACTCTTATTTACGGTTGAAGATTTGTTGCTCACATGCTGAGTATAGAGTTTCTCCATCACATAGTGAAAAATTGTGCCGAATTGTGCTCCGTCCACCTCTTCCACCACTTCATCTTCTTCACCGATTCCTTCGACATGTTTGAGATAAAACATCCTTTGACATTTGAAGTAATCATTGAGGGTGGAGGCTGAAAAACTGCCGTTGAAATCGCAGTCAGGCCTTTGAATGTACTTTTCCCGCAGTTTTGCCATCACAGCCGGACTCTTTTCGATATCCAGGTTGTTCTCCTCCCTGCCTTTCATGTTGTAGGAGAGTGCCAGCTGCGTAATATCCAGCCTCCTACTTCCATCCCTCGGTATATTGTAGCCATATTTTAGCTGGTGGATGTAGCGGCTCGGTTCTCCGACTTTAGTGCCTTCCGTGCGTGAGTCGTGGATGAGCCAGATGTTTTCCGCTCTGCAAATACTGCGGTAGAAATGGTATGCTGAGATGGAGTCCTGGTACTCATAAGTTGGGAGGCCGAACCCAAGCCGGATATTATATGGTATAAAGGAGTTGCTGACATTTCCCGAAGGGAAAATACCCTCGTTGCAGGAGAGGATTATGACATTTTTGAAGTCGAGCGTTCTGGTCTCCAAAGGTCCCATAATCTGGATGCCTTGCAGAGGTTCGCCCTTGTAGGGGACAGAGAGTACTGAGACGATTTGCTTTAAGATCCGGAAATAGGTCTTAATCTCCGTAAATTCGAGTCCAAGGTCCGAGATACGTTTGACCGTCCTTAGGTAGTGGTATGCGGCCTCACTGTCGATGCCGGTTAGATGCTTCTGAATAAGTAAGAGAATATTCTCGAGCCAATTACTAATATTTTTGGTGTCGGGAGCCGTGCTAAATATTGTTTTAAATATCTCATTTTTACTGAGTTGCTGCTCATCGGCCTCAATCTGCCACTTGTAACTCTCAAGTGCATCCGGATTGATATATACGAGGTTTCTGCCTACAATCTCATCCTTGATGCTCCTAAGTCCCTCTTCAGGGAGTACAGCTGTAAGGAAGGGATGGCTGAGAAGGGCCATTACGCTTTTATGGTGAAATGAGACCCCACCACTCTTATTTGGACGAGTTTTTTTGTGCAGCTCCTCCAGTTGGGAGACAAATGTGGCAGTGTGTGAGTTGATCAATGGATAACCCATCGTGACATTGACCTTATCAATACAATCCGGAATGGAATTGAGCATTGGATGGAGCAGAGTTTCATCGGGTAGAACTATGGCGGTCTCTTCGAGGTCAAGGTTGACGAGAAGAGTCCCATCTTTATTACAGTGAATACCTTCCAGTATTTCCGTCACATATCTCGTCTGACCAACAGCTGAGGGGACACTCACAATATTAATTTTTCCAGGTCCTATATCATAACGAAGGGGTTCAAGGGGTGTCCCGTAAGGCTTAATGATAGCTTTTTGGGAAAATTCCACGACATTCCCGTAGGGTGTTTTCTCCCTTCCGCTGTAACGAAGCATAAATTGCGAGGATTTGTTGGCCTTGTCAGTGAGGATATCTCCATAATAATCCCAGATAAAATCCACATCAATACCGCTTCCGGGTTTATCAAGTTGCCTAAAAAGCACCTTTTCACACTCATTCAGGGCGTTTAGACCTATGAAAATTATTTTATCGTATTTACGACATTTGTTTAAAATCTCTTCTTTTTTCGCTTTTTCCTGCGGCTCTGCAATCTCTTCTTTCAGCGCTTCGGCAACCTCGCGGTACATCATTCCCTCATACATCAGATTTTTCTCCTTTAGGGCTTCGCGGAATCGGGTATATAGTTTGTACAAATTGTCCCAAATAGTGGAAAATTCCCCCTTGATATCTATTTTATCCCTCTCTTCATTCCCTTTGTTTATCTCATTATTTCCCCTCTCTTCGTTCTCTTTATCTTCATCATTTTCGGTATCCTCAATACTCTCTTCTTTATCTCCATTATCTTCATTCTTTTTACTCGCTATATCACTCTTTTTGCTATGAGTCCAACTTGTGTAGAACTCCTTTATAGCTCTTTTCTGCTCTTCACTCAAATAATCATTTTCATCCGCAGTCAGCTTCCTTAGGTCTCCGATATTTGAAAACAGTTTATCAGCATCAACCAAATATTTGTCGATATCGTCGAAATCATTCAGAAACACATCCCCCCAATAAACAAACTCGTCAAATGTATTCTGTACTTTCTCTTCCTGAGCTTTAAAAAGCTCCGCGTACTCCTGATACAAAATGTAGAGCGCTTCAATTTTATCAACCAATTGTCCACCTGAAAGTTCCAGGAATAAGTCATTAATTGTAATCATCTTCGGCGCAAAAAGAGCCTCACCCTCCATGCATTGGGTCAGATACTTCCTGAAAAAGATAGATGAGCGCCTGTTTGGGAATACAAAACAGAGCTTATTGATCTCACTTTCATGTTCTTGATAAAAATGGCGTGCAACGCAATAAAGGAATTTATTTTCCATAATTTTCTTGTTTTACAATATTATATATCGTACGGTGAGAAAT
>DFOK01000079.1 GCA_002376715.1 Bacteroidales bacterium UBA3543
TCGACAGCGTCACCTGCGCGCATGCCCCCAGAGTACTACTAGATAACATGACCTCGCCCCCCGTACCCCCAGTACTCCCCGCGTCCCACAACCCCCTACCCGCTCCCCTAGACCCCCTCCCAACCCGCACCCCCCGCCCCGCCCCCCACGAACCCCTCGCACCCTGTACCTCGCAACCCGCACCACCCATAGTCACACGCGCTATCGGAGTTACAGCTGAAGAGGAGACAAGGATCAACAGCGTACAACTCTACATATTCGACAGTAATGAGACTTTCGTCCAAAGGATAACCGGTACCGGCAGCAATTATGAAATAATAATTCCGGGAGGACGTTGCACATTTTGCTGTTTCGTCAACGCTCCCGACCTGCCGGTGGCTCCTTCATCCGCAGAAGAATTGCTTATGTACGACAGCTACCTCTGGAACAACGGCAGAGGGTCATTTCAGATGACCGGCACTACTACCGTTGAGATTGACTCCGATTTGGAACTGGAAATTATTGTGCAGAGAATGGTGGCCAAAGTTGAGTGTATAATCAGAACGGACTTCGGCAATTCTCATCTTGCCGGAATGCCATTTAAAGTCCATCGAATATATTTGACCAATGTCGCAGGTAAGAATAACTACGCACTCACCGCAATGCAGGGCGATGATGGCCTTTGGTACAACAAAATGGAGTATCAACAAAGTTCGTGCGACAATCTCATCTGCAGCAGCTTGATTGACCGGCTAATAGCTGACGGAGATTCGCTGGTTGTCGGCGAGACTCTTTACCCCTATCCCAATTTGAGCACGGATTGTTTAGATCACAAAATCTGGAGTGCCAGAAAGACCAGACTTGTGATCGAAGCATCATTGGGAGAAACATTATGGTATTACCCTGTAACAATGGAAAACACTTTTGCCAATACCTACTACTTTTATGATATCACTATCACACGCGAAGGTGTTTCTCATCCCGAAGAGCCCGTTACAGAACCGGGTACCATTAAAACTATAGTAAAAATCAGCGAGTGGAATGAAGGCGGAGAAATAGATGACGAAGTGTAGCCAAAACCCGTTTTCAAAGCGAGCAAACAACTATTCACAATTTACAAACTATTACAAACATTTACAAACACTTAAAACAATGAGAAAAATTCTATCCATTCTGACCGTTGTAGCACTTTTTACATGCTGCAACCCTGTTGAGCCCGATAACAGCACGGGCGAAGGCAAACTCACAATCAATGTCAAAGGGGCAATAGAGACAAAAGCCGTTACCGATGTAGTAGGCAATGAGGCAACAGTCAACAATCTCCAGATTTTCATTTTCGATGGTGAAGTCTGCAAGTATTATTTTGACAACGGCACATCCCTTAGCAAAACCATCGACAAGGTACAGACAGGCACATACGAAATATGGGCTGTAGCCAATCTGGGCGAAACACTCTCTGCTACCGTCACCAAAACTTCCCTCAAGACAAAGGCACTGACACTGGCACAGAATGCAACTGCAAGCGGGTTCGTAATGTCCGGAGAGAAGCAGGTTGAAGTAAAGTCATCGGGTACGGAATCCGTTGAAATCACTATTTCGCGTTTTGTGGCACGTGCGAGACTTGTTAAAGTGACCAACAGTCTTTCTGCCGGATACGGCAACATTAAGATCAAATATGTCATGCTCGACAATGTCGTATCCAACCAAAATGTTGCCGGAAATGCTGCCATCAGCACCTGGAGCAACAAGATGGGGCGCAATTCAGGTGCTATAATTGATGGCACCACAAAATCCGAAGCTCCTGAATCACTCCTCGGCAATTCCACCGAAAGGAACATCGCAGTGGGAAGCAGCGATACTCCTAATTTTCGTTTCTACGGCTACGCCAATGGGACTGCCGGAGACTCCAACGACATTACAACCTGGTCTGCCAGAAAGACACGTTTGGTAGTTGTAGCTGAAATCCTGGGTAACACCTACTACTACCCTGTCACACTTCCTTCGTTTATGCGCAACTCCGCTTATGACGTCTCCCTTACTATCAGAAACCTGGGCTCGAATGATCCTGAAACCAAACCCACTACTGATGCCATCGATGCCACAATTACCGTTGCTCCATGGGAAGAGGGCGGAGAAGTTATCGAAGAAATCTAACCATTTCCAATCCAAAACACTTTTGTATTTATGAATTAATTTGTGTTGTTCAAATGAGAAAGAGCTTAACCGGATTCCTGGCACTCATCCTTTGCAGCTGTACCATTCTTGAAGACAGGACCCCTTGTCCATGTCGTCTGACAATGGATTATTCCAGAGTGCTCAAATATGATTTCGTCCATCGGATGATGGATGGAGAATATGACGTTATACTCTCCGGAGGAGATTTCCATTTCGGCGAAACCATTCCGGTAAATATGATGGACACTATCCGTAAAGAGAGCGTCTCCAAAGGGAGCATCAGGATATCCGGTGTTCTTTCTAAAAAAGGGGAAAAGGTTCTGACTATTCCCGAAGGTAGTCAGGCCGACTCCCTTTATGCTTTCAGGACTACGATAGAAGCCATGGGTGAAAAAGCTTATGTTATCATGGATGCGCACAAACAATTCACTACCGTATATATTAAAGATAGCGGAGTCGAGAAAACGACGATGGACCGACAGAAAGGACTTGAGAAGGTGCAGATGAGAGTAAAAGGCAACTTTCAGGGCATCGACCGTCACACCCTGGAGCCGCTTCCGGGAAAGTTCGACTGCATCGTACCCGAAGCCTCCCCTATCGGAGAGTATTCTGTACGCATACCGAGACAGGGTGATGCCTCCTTAATAATGGAACTTACTCTCAATGGAACAAACGATGGCACAACTGCCTGCCTTAGTACTTTTACCCTTCCCCTTGGACTCTATATGGAGGAGTTGGGCTATGATTTCGCAGCTGAAAGCCTTGCCGATGTATATATAGGATTGAACATTGCCACACGCAAAGCCTTCATCAGAATAGAAAACTGGAATTTTGAAAAAACCTTCGTGATATTCTGATAATAGGAAAATAGATTTTTACCTATCTTTGTAGATATGGTAAAGGGAAAAGGCTTATTTTTCATAAAGGCAGGTGTGATAATTTGTCTGTTTGCTACTGGAGTTTTCTTTGCATCAGCACAAGAATCTAACATTCAAAAATCCTACGACAAAAGCCGTTTTTCTTTGACGATTACTCACACTCCTCTGATCCCATACGAATTGTATAGTGCGAATCTGGGAATTTCCCTCGGACACCATAGGTCTTGGCAGATTTATGCAGGAATCGGAGGTGAAACGGCTCCCATAGTCACATTTCCGATAAGTTTCTCTTATGTGTTTTTTAGGAATTCCAATCACCACCTAGAGATGGGTCTGGGATTGATTTCGAGGCTGGAATTCGTACGGAAGGAGCCGGAGAATGAACTTAAAACATTGTTCGGGCCTATAGGAGCGATCGTTCCGTTGCTCTACCGCTATGAGGCACCCTATGGATTGATTTTAAAAGCCGGAGCCCATCTGTTTTACAGCTGGCCGGTTTATCTGACTCCGGTTATTGCAGTAGGCTGGAGATTCTAAATCCTGAAATGTGTTTCAATAAGCCTCTCAACTACATCTTCTACAGAGGAATTATTGTCAATAACAACGTCAGCCGTATCGAGATAAAGATTTTTACGTCCGGCATAGAGATTATGAAGTCTATCCCTATCCGATGCCAGGGGGCGATCCTTGGAAGATATAAGCAGATCGAGATCCCTATCCAAGAGATAGATTCGTCCGTTGCGCTTTAGGCGGTGAATATTGAGCGGCTCAAGTACGCAACCTCCGCCGGTAGATATGACAACCCCTTGACGCATCGACACCTCTTGTATCACACTCTTTTCAAATTCGCGGAAGCCCTTTTCTCCTTTTTCTTGGAAGATGGTCGTGATGTCGGTCCCGGTCTGCTCTTCTATCATTTTATCGGTGTCAAAGTATTTCCTGCCAAGTTTATTGGCAAGTATGGCTCCGATTACACTCTTGCCGCTGGAGGGCATTCCGGTGAGCACTATATTCTCCTTGGCTCTCAGAAGTTCATTATAAAGTGATTCTGTTTTCTCATAATCACAGAGAGTTTCATTAACCCTATCCTGAAAAAGTTCCTGCGCAAAACAGGCCTGCACCAGAAGCATATAAAGTCCACCTTCCGCCTTAAGTCCGAGTTGGCGTGCCTCAAGTACCAGATTGGTACGCAACGGATTGTAAATACAGTCCAGAACTCCCTCAAGATTGGGAAAAATCGAGAGGTCAAGCAGCCTCTCTTCATCATCGGGACTCGTACCCACCGGAGTTGCGTTGACAATGATCTGCTGCTTATTGCGCAACTGCGGATCACGTTCCAGATCCGGTATAAGTACCTGGTCCTCCCCTCTTACCTGCCTGACGGCAAATGTAACCGATTTGGCACCGGCAGCCAATGTAACCGCACTGACGGTCTTTGCAGTACCTCCGTTTCCGAAAATGAGAATTTTTTTGCCGTAAAAGGCTATACGAGCATGCTTCGCAAGGGAATCAAACCCGATATAATCGGTATTGTAGCCATACAAAAGGCCCTCTTTCTTTCGAACTATCGTGTTGACCGAACCTACGCTCTCAGCAACCGGGGAGATGCTATCCAAATAGGGTATTACCGCCTGTTTGTAGGGAATCGTAACGTTTATGCCTTTGAAACTCGATTGACGAAAAAACAGGTCGAGATCGTCTTTCGGCACTTCGCACAAATCGTATGGACGAGAAGAGAGCTTCTGATGTATTTCACGAGACCAACTGTGCCCCAGTTTTTCTCCTATTAGTCCATATTCCAGGTCACTGTACTTCATAAACTTCTACTCAGGAAATCAGGCTCGCAACTTCCTCGGGAGTCATCTTTCTAAACTCGAAAGTACCGGGAGATTCTACATAAACAGTGGTAATCAACCCATCCTTGCGCTTTTTGTCTTGAGAGATATTTGGCAGCAGCGCAGCACCGGCAAATGGTGATTTGACCGGCAAATTATATCTCTTCAGCATCTTTTCAAGCCTCTTGCGCATATCATCGGAACAGAAATAGGTCATACCTGCCGCCACGCATTCTCCGTGAGAGAGTTTGCCGTCAGATGCAACTTCTATGGCGTGACCTATGGTATGTCCAAAATTCAGGACTTTGCGGAGACCTTGCTCAAGAGGGTCTTTAAGGACTACATCACACTTTATGCGCAGGGCAGCAGCAACAATTTCATCCAGAGTATCAGTTAGGGGCTGATCCGACTCAAGCATAGAAAAAAGAGCCGCATCGGAAGTGGCTGCCATTTTTATGACCTCAGCCAGCCCGCTATAAAGATGCCTTGCATCGAGGGTTTTGAGGGTATCCGTATCGATAATGACACATCTGGGATGGTGGAAGGTACCAACCATATTCTTGATATGACCGAAATTGAGAGCAGTCTTACCTCCTATTGAGGCATCTGCCTGGGCCAGCAACGTAGTAGGCACGTTGTAAAAATCGATTCCGCGATTGTAACAGGAAGCTGCAAAACCGGCGATATCACCCGTCATACCTCCTCCTACCGCTATAAGCGCGCCTGAACGATCAATCTCTTGTTCTCTGAGGGCAGCAATAATCGTTTCAAGGGTATTGAAGTTCTTATTCTCTTCCCCTTGAGGAATTGTCAGAAGAGAGGCGTTTGAAAATTGCGCAAGCACTGATTTGACATATTGTACGGGCACTCCGCTATCGGTAACGACCAGCACATTGCGCTCCTTACCAACGAGATTGCCGACTGAAGCAATTGAACCCCTGCCTTCAACGATTTCGCAAACCGTATCCCTATAACCGAACGTAAGTCTCATTTTATTCCCTTGATAGGTTATCGCAAATATACAAAACTTTTATCGCCTTAAAATCGTATATTTGTAGATTATACGAAATATTTCTCACCGTACGATATATAATATTGTAAAACAAGAAAATTATGGAAAATAAATTCCTTTATTGCGTTGCACGCCATTTTTATCAAGAACATGAAAGTGAGATCAATAAGCTCTGTTTTGTATTCCCAAACAGGCGCTCATCTATCTTTTTCAGGAAGTATCTGACCCAATGCATGGAGGGTGAGGCTCTTTTTGCGCCGAAGATGATTACAATTAATGACTTATTCCTGGAACTTTCAGGTGGACAAT
>DFOK01000022.1 GCA_002376715.1 Bacteroidales bacterium UBA3543
GGTAGCTCGTCGGGCTCATAACCCGGAGGTCGGAGGTTCGAGTCCTCCCTCCGCTACAAAGAAAGAAAAGCGCTGATTCTATGATCAGCGCTTTTGTTATTTCAAGGGAATTTTATTTTAAAAGTGTATATGAAGTGTATATGATCTATAATCACTCTCACCATGAAAAAACATCTCCTTATTATCACCTTGATTTCACTTATAGCATTAACTCTCTTTTCCTGTAAGGAGCCGACCCGCGATTTTCGGGTTGAATTTGATCTCAAAGGAATCGTTTCAGACCAGGCATCCATTACTGTTTTCGGCCTGCGTGACTCTGTCCAACTCAATCTGTACGATCCCGCTAAACCTTTCATTCCTGTGATAGATGGGAAAATCATCGTTTCGGGTACAACATTGCAAGATGTTGTACTACGCATAAGCTTGTCCCAAGATCGCCAATTCTACAAGTATGTTGATAGGGGATATTTTCCCAACAAGGCCTCTTCTCTATGGTGCATTCTGGGTCCGGGAACAAACTTGAAAGGAAGCGCAGACTTGGGCGGTAAAAATTTTGTGGACTTTTACCCAACCGGAGATAAGGAAAATAGATTATTTTCCGAGTTTACAAGCAAATATATGCCTATACAGAGCCGAATCGGAGATATCGCTGTACAGATGGCTATTGATACTTCTCTCACTGAAACAGAACGAAATAAACTTATTAATGAATCAGATTCACTGGAAATTCAGAGTGACCGGCTTCGCAGGGAGTTAATCGAAAATAATCCTTCATCCATCGCAGCACTGTGGTTGATGGAAGATATGCTTGTTCGTTCGCAGATAGAGCCGGCGGATCTTGAGCCGCTTTTGGCAAAAGTGGATCCCAAGTACTACGAAAATTATTTTTACATAAGTGTCTCAGATAGGGTTGAGGGTGCCAGATTGGCCGCTGTTGGTGCTCCATGTCCGATAATTGAAGGAATAGATGTACACGGAAATCCCTTCAATCTCCAGGAGCTTCGAGGCAAATATGTAATCATAGATTTCTGGGGAACGTGGTGCAGTGCTTGCCTTTCCGGAATGCCAGCGATGCGAGAGTTCCAGAAAGCAAATGCCGACAAACTTACTCTGATCGGTATTGCGAATGATAAAGAAATAGAGAAAGTTATCTCCTGCATGGAAAAACATCAGATGGAGTGGACTAATCTCTTACAAATGCAAGGAAACACCGATTATGTTGCGAAATTTAATGTCCAGGGCTTCCCAACCAAAATATTGATTGATCCAAATGGTGCCATCGTTTACCGTGACAGCGGAGAGAGCGAAGAATTTTATCTGGAAGTCGACAAGATAATCAATACAAAATAATGAAGAAGAGCCGGTTTTTTCCGGCCCTTTTTCATTTGTTCGTTTCTATTGTCGTACCATTACCTTGAATTCCCGCTTCTGTGGAGGAAGGCATATCTTATCATCGCAACTCTGCCACGATATGGTGCAGGTTACAGGACCGGATATACCGCCATCGACTGGAATGGAAATGGTAAAATCATTCTCATACACACTGTTGCCTCTATTACCTAAGGGACGAGAAGGTGGAGTAATCAGTTCTCCGATAAAGATACCTGCAGGCGCAGAAGTCTCCACAGAGAGGGGAGTAAATGGATCCTTAGAAGAAACTTCCTTATATAGGCGGAAGCCTTGATAAAGCGAAAAGGAAAGTTCAATGTAGCCTCCTTTGTTCTCAGACACCCATTTTGCAGCTATACTGACAGGATCCTCATAGGTGGGGGTGGATAGAAAAGAAGTCTGTTCTTCCTGCTGCCGCTCAGCCTCAGCATTGCGTCGGATACGTGCATAAGCATCATTTCCAGGTAATGAGGAAGGACCGGAGATCATGAATACCCACCCGCCTGACTCTGTGAAAAACATTTTCTTACGATACTTTTTGTACCAGGCGCGCCATTCCTTTGCTGTCTCAAAATCGCACAATGTGTAGCGGTCAAGAATGCGTTTTGCACGTTCAATATCATCCCCTTTTTCTAAGCAGGATATAGCCATATCCAACAATTTGACATCGTGATTATCAATCCCCCAAGCCTTGCAATCTTCATCTATTGATAATACGTAAGATCCTTCACCACCATAAAAATAAGGCAGGTTCTCATCGTAATAAGGTAGATATTTCTCCAAATCACTTCCGCACGCAGTAAAAGCCTCCTTCAAATAGCGTTTTAGGTACTCCTCAAGCGTCATAGGAGTCTGCGGTACAAAATTCAGATAATATTGTTCCGTCTGGTTTAGCTGGTGGCCTTTACGTTGCTTTTCACGAGCAGAAGCTTGCATCTTCAGACCCTCCTCATTGGCTTCTAATGTCCATGTCACTCGTTCTTCGTATGGTGGCATCGTAGCCAGATATTTACATTCCTTGATGTACTCGCGGGTTGCAATCCGATCATTGTGTTTGCGTACGAGCATCTTTTCCCCATTAAAGTTGGAAATATAAACTACAGCGTTGGCGAAGACCTGTTTCGCCTCCTCGGTCATATTGTTGGGAGCTGCAGCAAATCCCCAATGGAGAAAATTTCCATGCCTTCCGATCGCCACAGCGTCAATAGACTTGGCACAGACACCGCTTGAGATGTATTCTGAATCCTCATTTTCTACGTATCCCCAGGGGCGGGCGACCATCCCGATGGGGGTGCTACGGTCATCCATATAACCCTTTTGCTGGACACGCCACATCTTAGTGGAATCAGGCAGGTTACCGGTAAAATAGGTGTAATAAAATGCGTCATCAGGTGTAGGCTCCATTCTTGTTGTCATCGATACCGTGAAGGGGCCGTGAAATATGGGATGATCCTCCACCCAATTGTGGGCATCGGCATCCAGACAGAGACAATACCAGTCATTCTTAGATCCGATTGCTCGTGTTATTACCTCGCTCATCGAAGCGATAGTAATTGCTGCGCGGTTGAAATCATACGGAAGCATCCTTGCCCTGTTGTAAACTTGATTCCCATTTATGTCGTAACCACGAAACGCCTGTTCTATCACAGGGATATGGCCGTCAAAGATAGTCACATCAAAGGTATCTGACATTTCCGGCGCATAATTCTTACCGCGAATCACTTCAACTACCGTAAATTTCGATTTTAGAAATGTTTCGAAAGAAGCCATACGTTCTAGAATCGAATTTTCACTTTCTTCAGCACTATGAGTTCTACCACCCATTGTTTCAACGTCGGGTTGGCCTCCCACGTAAAGCACTTTGAGATCAGCCAATCCCTCCGAATTTAGTTGTCCTCTCTGGGAGCAGGAGACAATCGTAATAACGGTTAGAAACAATATAAGATACTTTCTCATAATATTGCTGTTTAGTAGGTGTTCTGTTGGATGACACCCTTCGATTTGTTGATCTCGTCTTCGCTGATCGGTAATGCATAATGACGGGAATTGGGTGCGAGTACATAGGATTTAGGAGTTTCGCCAGTCTGGATCGTGGTTTCGTTATAGGGATAAAATGTACGTGTTACTGTCACTTGATTGGCAGGGTCATTAGCATTGAGGCGTTTCAGGTCATACCAGCGCATAGTGAAGGCCATCTCCCGGCGTCGCTCTTGCAGTACCTTTTTGAGTGCATCAGCTTGCGAAGAAGCTGTAAGGTCAACATATACTGCTGATACGATACGATTGCGACGCACATTATTCACATACTTCATAGCATCTGCTATATTGCCGTTTCGGGCAGCACATTCTGCTATAATCAGATTCATTTCAGCTGTTGTAGGACCCGATATGACTGTGTCAAAGAAGAATTGACAGTAGCCTGGCTGACGTCCCCTAGTCGTCTTTTCGCAATAGCGAAGTCCGAAATCAGGTAGCACATAGTAATAATATCGTAGGTCATTATTAGGGTCTTCTCCAGGCACATCGGTGCGATATGTATCTAGAAGATCCTTGCTTGGAATGTACCACCATGAGCCATAATAGCAGGCACGCATGTAAAGCATCTCGCTCCATTCGGCAAAAAGTACACGAGTAGCGTCACTGGACATCTGAGGATAAGTATATGGATAATGAACCGTAACTACCTCCTGTTCAGATGTGCCTTGATTGATGGTATACATATCGACGTAGCTGTGTCTGGACATTTCTGCAGGATCATTATAGTTTTTTAAGACATTGTATTCCCTGAGCACTTCTTCAGCATACTTCCGTGCCTTGTCATAATCAGCACGATAAAGGTAGTAACGGGCAGCGAATGCCTTAACTGAGGCTGTAGTAGCACGCCAGTTTTGGTTGCGACCCTCACTATTCTTAAATGATTTGGTTACTTTTAGTCCTTCCTGCAGGTCAGCCTCAATGAAATCCCAGGTTTCCTTAAGTGTTGCGCGGGCTACAGATTCTTCAAAAGAGGTGCTCTGCTTAAGCGTAATGCCCAGTTCGTCACCATTAGATCCCGTATAATAAAGTGAGTGAGCCAAAGCAATCTGAAAATAACAGTAAGCTCGTAAGAAATGAGCCTCCGCTTTCAGGTTGGCTTTGAATGATTCATCTCCTTCCACGTCGTCGATATTGTTGATTACTAGGTTGGCGTAGTAGGCTTTCCCATATTCTTTTCCCCAAGTATGGTAACGTGTATCCACATTGTTCTTATCGTTCCACAGACCATACACCAGTTGATATATACTATAACCGCTACTCATAGCATCATTGATGTCTGTGCGTATATCATAATCATCACTAGCCAACATAATGTCCGGGTTTTCCTGATAGAAGCCGGCATAACGGGCGAGGACCATGTCAAGCTGCTCTGCAGTCTGGATGGTTTTTCGGGTACTCTTGGATGGATCTACCTCTAAAAAATCGTCAATTAAGGTGCAACCGTTCAAGCAAAGGAAAGCGAGGCAGATAAACACTATTTTATATTGATTCAGTTTCATAGTCGTATTCGTTTTAGAAATTACATTTTATGCCGAACATATATGCGGACTGGAGTGGTGCGCTTCCGCGTTTAAACTCCGGATCTTCATGCCATTTATTGAAATAAATGTTCAGCGGATTATTGGCTTGGAAGAATACTTTTAGGCTATTTATACCCAGCCATGAAGTTGCAGATTTAGGCAAGTTGTAGGCAAGATCGATTTCCTGAATCCTGATGAATGAAGCATTCTCCGTAAGGTAAGAGACATAGCCCCAGAAACGATCCCAGAAGTAGAGGCGGGTCTCATTATCTTTCAAAGGAAGATGTATTCGCTCATCAGGGTTGCAATCTATGATTTCGCTGTATTTGGCATTTGGTATTGCACGTCCGGTGAGTCCGGGATAGTTGAAAGACTCGCGACGGAAAACATGACCAAACTTGCCTGTGAGTATCAAAGAGATGTCAAAGTCATAGACTTTCAATGAAGTAGAAAAAGCGATATTGACAGGTGCAACAGTTGTACCCATGTCGTAAGAGATGTTCATTGCATCCCCGGATGGCCATCTAGCGAAGGTTTGTTGAACCCCATCCTTGCCAATAAGCGTAGGCTGCCAGTCTGGTGCCGATTCAGTTCCTTGGTTTATTATACCGCCATATTTATAGCTCCACATGGTGTTCATGTCATAACCTTCCATCCACGCATAGGAGCCGCCACTATACACAAGCTGATACGCGTAAGATGGATAATAATCCAGCGAAGTGATCCTGTTCCGGTTCCATGCGAACATCAAGGAGCCTTCCCATACGATATCTCTGTTTACAGGAATCGTAGAGCCGATCTCGAATTCGATGCCAAAGTTGTCAATTTCACCACTATTCATCTTCATTGAAGAGGTTCCTTGCACTGCCGGTAGAGACACGGAGGCGATCAAGTCTAGTGAATGTTTCTGGTAGATATCAATTTTTCCGTTTAGACGGTTGTTGAGGGCAGAGAAGTCTACTCCGATGTCGAAAGTTCTGGTACGCTCCCAACGCAGAGTAGGGTTGCCATAACTGGCCATTGTTGCCGTATACTCATTAGTCAGTACGCTAGGGTTTGCACTTGGATTAATCAATGGCTTAAAAGTCGTACTCTTATCAACATTACCGTTGTAACCGAACGTGGCGCGGACTGTCAGTAGATCCAGCCATGTTATATCTTGCATAAAGTCCTCTTTACCAAGTTGCCAGCTACCGCCGACAGACCAAAATGGAGCATATCGATATTTTGGATCGTCAGTGATGAGGTTGGATGCATCTGTACGGAAACTGCCTGAAAGCGTATATTTTCTGTTGTATGTATAAGAGGCATTGGCAAACGCAGAGAAATAGCGATCTGTCGTATAAGAGAAAGAGTTAGTATAGGCGAACGTCTGCGATGAACCTTGCCAGTTATCTATCCTGCGAGTTCCGCTTCCACCCACGCCGTTGGGGAAGGTTCCTACAGAAAGAGATTTGTCATCATACCCATAAGTACGGGGATGTCCAAAGCTCTGATAAATATTGTCAATGGTTTCAAAACCTGCAATGGCGGCAACGTCATGCTTACCGGCAAAGGAGCGGTTGAAGTTGATTTGGCCACGGAGTGTCAGCACATCCATAAGGTATGTGCTTTGGTCAAGGAACCCGCCGGTAGGCAGATTAAACGTGACCTTATTTGTTTTTTTGTCCCAGCTGGAAGCTGTATTTACCGTGCTACGGACCAAATATGTCTGTTCGGTGTAATAGTTGTGTGTCCTGCCCTGTATCATTTCATATTGAGCCTTAGCATCAAGTGATAGGCCTTCAATAATCTTGAAAGTCAGACCTGTCTGTAAGCGTGCCAATGTGTTAGATGAAGTAAGTTCACGGCCGTACAGATCTTCAACCGGATTCATTGTCCAATCCGAATAAGGGAAGTTCTCTGTAGGTACATGGCGCTTAAGGTAATTAAGTGAAATGCCACCACTATACCTAATATAGTCACCGTTACTGTCTACCAACATTTCATAAGGCGAGAGCCCAGGAAGACCAGAATTGCTATTGTTAGATTTTGTGTAGTTGTAAGTTCCATTTACGTGCAAGTCCAGCCATTTGAAAAGAGTGGTCCTATTGCGGAAACTGACCATGTATTTTTTGTCCATGTTCCGCTTGTAAATTTTTTCTTGATCTTCATATAGCAGTGAGAGATTGGTCTGACTTCGAGCTGTCGCAATTGAGATATTTGCGTTCTGTTGGAATGTGGAGGCATTTTGAAGAAAATATTTCCGAAGTTGAGAGCTATTATCCAATTTACGGTAAGTATCAATAATAGATAATGCCTCTGACTGAGATATATGGCCCAAACGTGCCTCATTCAATAGGTCGTAAACCACGCTCTTTCCTCCGGAATAAGATGATTCTGCAGGGTACCATAGTGGTGCGTCCCAACGATTGAAGTTGTTTACTTCATAATCAATTACATCATTAGAGGATGCTCGTGATAGCGTATACTCTAGATTCAGTTTCGGGGATATCTTATAAAATCCCGAGTAATCAACGGTCACACTTGCCCTTCCTTCCGGTGCTTTTTGAGCATTCTTTGTGGTAATAACGATTACACCGTTAGCTGAGCGGGCACCCCAAATGGAAGCTGCTGCGGCATCTTTTAGGATGGTTACACTTTCTACATCGTTCGGATTTAGATCCGATAAGGAGGAGGAGACAGCAAAGCCATCCACAACAACCAAAGGAGTAGCATTGCTGGAGAATGTGGAGGTTCCACGGATTGAGAATCTTGGGTTACCATAGATGTCGGTTGTGTAGGCGATACCGGGAGCAGCCCCTACTAGACGGGTGGCTATATTGCTGGAAGCCTTACCGAGCTGCGTTTTTGCTACTATATCATACGAACCGGTAGCCCTTTCTTTAGATAGCGTTTGATAACCGGTGACTACCACTTCGTCAAGCAGTACGCGGTCAAAGTTCATTTGGACATCGAGTCGCGCACGGCCGTTCAATCGTTCAGTCACAGTTTGCATACTAAACGAACTTATTTCCAATATAGCAGTGGCAGGATTTCTGATTTCGATAGCGTAATTTCCATCAAAGTCCGTAGTTGCATAGGTTTTGTCGGACAAGTTCTGTACGGCAGCCCCTACCAGTGGTTCACCATCTTGGTCTGTGATCCTGCCCCGGACAATCAAAGCCCTATCATTCTGTTGAACAGTGGTACTGATAGCAGGAGATAGCGCGATTTGTTTGTCAATAATTTCCCAGACGATTCCCGTACCTGCAAAGGTCTTACTAAGGACGATTTCAATGTTTTCGCCTTCCGACTGGACAGATACTCGCTGTTGTATATCAATAAGCGAGTTGTTGTAAACGAATTTGTACCCTGACTGATTATGGATTTCGTTGATTACCGTAATCAGCGGAGTGTTTTGATAGTTCAGCCTAATATCCTGTGCCTTGGCTATCGTTGGCAACAGCAACAGCAGCAGCAATATGGCTGAATACATGCTTTTCTGAAGAAAACATGCTGTCAATTTTTTAGGTTTGTTCATCATAATTTAGAGATTATTTATAACCCATATACACATGTGCATATGGGTTACCCTCATTCAAACCGATAATATTTTAGCGTGTCAAGAATACCTGCTTTCCCTCAATTCGGTAATCAATCTTTGAGGTGATTTTGAGCAATTGGAGTACTCGTGTCAGAGATTCTGATTCGAAAGAGGCTGTGAAACGCATCTCCATAATCGCAGGATCCTGCGGTATAATGTCAACACAATACCAACGTTCCAACTTCTTGATGACCTCGGGCATCTGAGTGTTCTCAAAAAGAAGAATACCATCTTTCCAAATAATTGCAGGAAGGACATCTACTTCTTGTTTATGCGGGAGGGTTGGCCTTCCGTCATAAAACACCATCTCTTCATTGGGCAGGACTTTGTATTGCCTATCTGTAGCTTCGTGAATCACCGTTACAGAACCTTCCACCAAAGTAAGTTTCAAAGCCGGGTCATTCTCGTAGGAACTTACGTTGAAGCGTGTTCCCGTAACCTTGACGGTTAATCCCTTGGATGTCTTGACATACATAGGCCAGTCAGGGTTTCCCTCTACTTCGAAAAAACCCTCTCCGGAAAGTTCAACGACACGAGCTTGTTCATCAAAGCGATCAGGGCACTTTAGAGTGCTGGCACTATTGAGTCTGACACGGCTGCCATCGGGTAGGATAACATCTCCCTGCACACCCGGATGGACTATATAAGTAGAAGAAGCTGCATCCTGAATAGGAATGATGCGTTCGGCGTTAGTTGATTCAGTAAGATATTTGATGTGTCCATTCTTACGCGATATTGTCCACACACCAACTACTGTCAAAGGGATGAGCAGAATAGCGGCAATGCGGGTAATAATAGATAGCCATCCCGACTTCTTTTTCCATTTTTGATTGGCTGTGTCTGGCCAACCTGTCGCGGCTAACCTTTCCTTGGCTTCTTCTTCAGACAAGGCTTCGTGCTCCATTTCTCCGAATGTCTCAGCTAGCTGTAATCTGGAGAAATGACGGAAATTGCAATCTTCAGATTTAATCCAAGAGACAACTTCTGCACGCTCTGATTCGTCCAATTCTCCTTTAATATACCTTATAATTTGTTCGTCTGTCATATTTGTTTATTTATCTTTCACATAATAAATACCCACTATTTTACTAATCCCCTCAAAATGCCCGTCAAAAATCCGGATCGGGGAGCGCCTTCCGAAAAGCCTTCAATGCAAGCACTATGTTGTATTCAACTACCTTGGTGCTGACACCATGTTTTGCTGCAATTTCAGTATAAGTCATTCCTTCTTCACGGTTCAACCTGAACATTTCTCGTGCTTTCTCCGGCAGAGAGTTGAATACGCGAGCAAGCATCTGCTCAGTTTCCAATGCATCAATACGCTGATCCACCTCGGGATCCTGCAAGATGCGACTATGAATTAGTGCTTCGTGTGCTTCCAAAGTGCCGCCCTGCCTTGCAATTACATCTCGCAACCAGTTCAATGCCCGGTTTCGTGCGATGGTCAGTACATAGTTACGGAGATTGCGCTCGGTGTCCAGATTATCCCTATGCTTCCACAAAGTAAGGAATGCCTCTTGCGCTATATCCTCGGCCTGGCAACTGTCGTGAATATACCGGTTCACAAAGAATGCCACATTGGAGAACTCGGCGCGAAAGAATGCTTCAAAGGCAACTTCCGATCCGGTACGTATGGCATTTGTCAATGTTTTCAAATCATTCATCGGCAGACTTGAAAGATTGTTTCATTATGGATTTGCTTCTCCATTCCTATAAATTATGCACTCGACTTAAAGAGCAGCAATCAATTCGTCTCCACCGGGGTTTCATCACCGGCACCCTTGAGACTTTTTGTGAGGCGTTGGACTATTTTGAAATGGGAGAGAAATTCTCCGGCAAATACTCTCAATACGGTATATGCGGGGATTGCAATCAGCATACCGATGACTCCGCCCACATAACCTGCAATCAGTATAACTATGAAAATCTCCAGCGGATGCGCCTTGACGGTACTTGAATAGATGAAAGGCTGGAAAAGGTAGTTGTCAATCAGTTGGGTGGTGAGCATTACTCCGAATATCAATAACAAAAAGGGCAATACAGGGCCTGCATCAGGCGTACTGTAATGCGTGATAATTCCTGCCATAACTCCCAGCAATTCACCGGTAAGCGGACCGACATATGGGATTACATTGAGCACCCCCGATGCGAATGCCACCATCACTGCAAGGTCGAAGTCAAATCCGACTATAAAGTAGAGACCAACGGTATTGAGAATGGTTATCAGAATTGATTCGATGAAAATACCGGTAAAATAGCGTCTTAAAAGGTTTTCTGCCGATGAGAGCGCTCGCTTCATGTTGGCCTCATATTTATCGGGAACGATTGCATTCAGCATATTCCCCATAAGGTTGCGCTCCTGCAGGAAAAAGAAGGAGATAAAGACCACCGAGAAGATGCCAATCGCCAGATCCACCGTAAACGAGGCGATTGAGGAAAAGGCACGGGTAAAGAAAGTTATGCTGGTGCTCTCTTTTATCTGTTCGAGAATATAGGCCTCCACACGGTAATCCTCTCCAAGCGATGGGAATAGAGTGGTCAACCGGTAATTGAGTTTTGTGAAGGGTTCGGAGATATTGGCCAGTACTCTGTCAAAGTCCACCTGGCCGATATTGCTGACAATCCTTATGATGATTGGGGTTAGGAAGAATAATACGAGTCCTATGGCAGAGAAAATGGTTAGCAGAGTGATTGCTGAAGCCAACCAGTTTGGAATGCGGAACTTTTTGATGGAAAAGGAGGTCAGCAGTGTAGCTAGAGGCTTGCCTATGAGGAATATAACAGCGGAAATCAGCAGATACCAGACTATCTCGCTAAAATACCATACGAGAAATCCGACCAATGCAATGGTCACTGATATGATTATATATTTTGCGAGTTTGTTCATCCGGTGTTATTAATTTTCAAAACTAGTTAACTACAAGTGAAAAAACAAGCCGGCACAAAGACCGGCTTGAATATAATGGGTCGAAATTTCTATAATTCGTCGAAATTCACATCAGTAAAAGAAGCAGGAGCGGCAGGCTCTTCTTTGTCGGGCTCCTCTCTGCGTTCATCGCGCTGAGTCTCAACTACGGGGCATTTTGTTTTGATAAACTCTACAACTTCCTGCAGACCTTCGGAGAATTTATCGAAGTCTTCCTTGTATAGGAAAATCTTGTGTTTGTCATATACAAACCTTCCGTCTTTTTCTACCCTTCTTTTACTTTCAGTGATAGTAAGATAATAGTCATTACCTTTTGTGGTCTTGACATCAAAGAAATATGTCCTTTTTCCGGCTCTTACGGGTTTGGAATAAACATCGTCACCCGGGCGGCCCATCTGTCCTGCATTGTCAAAATCTTCGTAGTACATATCATTTTTTTTAAAATTCTTTCGCAAAGATAAATTTTTATTTTGATAGTAAAGGTTATATTTGCAAAATATTTAAGAAATATAAGAATGCTGACCAGAAGATTGCTCCGTGTAAAAGCGTTTAAAGTTCTTTTTTCGAATATGGCTCAGGAGTCTCCCTCTATCGACAAGATGAAAAAAGAATTGCAGTTTTCCTGTGAAAAGACTCAGGAGCTCTATTGGTTTTTGCTCAGTATATGCAAGCCGCTTGTAAATGTTGCCAGGGAGAGGATAGAAGTAGGTAAGAGAAAATACAAGGCTACACCTGAGGAGGCAAATCCCAATTACAGGTTTGTGAACAACTCCTTTGTGGAGTTGCTCTCACAGAACGAAGAGATGACCAAGTTCTGTCAGAAACGGGGTCTTGTGTGGGTAGATTATGATTATGTTGTCAAAAGAATTTTCAGGTCGATAACTGCCAGCGATTATTATAAGAAGTATATGGCTTCGACAGAGAACTCTTTTGAGCGCGACTGCGACCTCTTCATAGATATATTTTCCAATGAGTTTGAAGATAACGAGGAACTTGCAGGAATCATAGAGGAACGTTCCATATACTGGTTGGACGACATCACGTTCGTACTTGACGAGATAATTCGCAATATAGGCACTATGCGTTCCACACGCAGAAATGTATCTCCGGTACAGAAGGAAGAGGATATACAGTATGCACTGACACTGCTTCAAGAGTCCTTCCTGCGCTACCGGGAATATTCCGCACTCATTGGAGAGAATATAGTCAACTGGGATGTCGACCGCCTGGTCTCTACCGACAGGGTCATCATCATTATGGGTATCACCGAGGCTGTGGTCTTTGAGACGATCCCCGTAAAGGTGACCATCAACGAATACGTGGAGATTTCCAAATATTTTGGTACTCCCAACAGCCGTATTTTTGTCAATGGCATTCTTGACACAATAATCCTCAAAAAAATCAATGAGGGAGAGATTGTCAAGAAGGGCAGGGGACTACATGAGGGCAGTGAACAGAAGAAATAATTAATTAAACACATTTTTATATGAACATTTTGACATTTTTCCTTTTACAGGCCGATGCCGCTGCTCCCAAAGCCGGAGGCGGTTACTCGATGCTGATAGTGCTCGCACTCATTTTCGTGGTTATGTGGCTTTTCATGATTCGTCCGCAGAAGAAAAAACAGAAAGAACTCGACGAGTTTCGTAACAATCTCAAGAGAGGTGACAAAGTAATTACTATCGGCGGCATTTACGGCACGGTAGACGAGGTTAAAGAAAACAAAATCCTCATCGAGATAGATAAGGACGTGAAGATATTTGTGGATAAGGCCTCCCTGGTAAAAGACCCTTCGGACGTAAAGTAACAATTCTACCATGTCAGGTCGTGACAAAAAAGATTTTAAAAAGAGAAAGGGGAGAGATTGGGTATCGCTGATACTCTCTCTCCTGCTGGCTTTTTTTATCTGGCTTGTCCATAACCTTTCCAACGATTATTCCGCCTACCTGCGTTTTCAGGTAAAGGCAGTTACCAATATTACGGGACATCAGCCCGAAGCGGTAGCCGACGAGATTCTTCTTGTAAGAGGAAGGGCTACCGGTTTTTATATCATACGTAATAATCGCCGCGGATCAGTACCCCAGGTAACACTGGAGATCCCTCCCGACTTCTTTACTCCCATAGAGGAGTCTTCGGACAGATTCTCGCTCACGGCGAATGAGTTGAAAGACAAACTTTCGGCTGCTCTTTCAGGTGAGATAAACATTGACTTTATCGAGACGGGTACACTCACCTTCACATTTCCTGAACAATCACACCGCAAGGTTCCTGTTAACCCACTCATTTCAGTTATTTACAAGAAGCAGTACACCAATGTGGGTGATATTGTCATTTCTCCCGATTCGGTATTGGTTTATGGCAATACGGAGGATATTGTCAACATCCGTTCGGTCAACACACTTCCGGTCAATTTGACCAATGTGGACAAGTCCATTCAGGGAGTTACCGGGCTGGAAACCATCCGAGGTGTTCGGATAGATAGTGAAGAGATCCGGTATTTCATCAGGGTGGACAGATATGTCGAAGTTTCCGGTTGGATGAGTGTCGATGTCAAAAATCTTCCTTCGCGTTATTCTATGGTTTTGATTCCTTCAAGAGTGAGGTTTACTGCAAGAATACCCTTTACGGCGAAGAATGATGATATATTTGACGATATTTCACTCACGCTGGATTATAATACTTTCATACATCAGAGGAGTTCAAAGGTAATTCCACGGCTTGAAAGAGGAGACGCGGAGATTTACTCATATTCGCTAGACCCCCCGATGATTGAAGCAGTAATCACACATGACAGATGAAAAATAGCAGCGTCATATTGTGTACCGGTGGTATAGGCAGCGGAAAATCTTACGTAGTGAGGGTTTTCAATGCCCTGGGCATTCCCTCTTATGACGCTGACTCCAATACAAAACGCCTTTATGATACTGACTATGTGTTGCTGGAGCGCATAAATGCCATAGCCGGAGGAGATGTTGTAAAGGATGGCGTACTCCAACGTGCTGCGCTTGCAGCCAAGATTTTTTCGGATCCTCAGATGCTCGCCGAGGTGGAGGCTGTTGTACATCCTGCAGTAGCGACTGATTTTCTTAAATGGAAAGAGATGCAACAGAGCGACATCGTACTGATGGAGTCGGCAATTTTGCTGGAAAAGCCCTTGCTGCTCCCGATTATCGATCATGTTCTGGTGGTTCACGCTCCTGAGGAAATAAGGATTGAACGTGTAATGGCTCGTGACAATGTCTCAAGGGAACAGGTATTACGGCGTATTTCCAACCAGTGGAGTGACAGCCGTCGCCTCGAAATGGCTGATTTCTCCATAGAAACAAATGATCGCGATTCCATTATCGCAAAAGTAATGGATATTATACAAAAAATAAGAGATGGGAAAAGGTAAGTGGATAGGTGGTATTCTGGGGTGGGTAATATTTGGACCCATCGGCGGACTCATAGGGTTTTTGATCGGCTCTATGGCTGATATGGGTTCTAAACTCATTGAGTCGGATGTCAACGAGGGTCGTCCATACACAGGAACGCATAAGAGTGGCACCGGTACTCGTCGTCCCTCTTCTCCCCAGGATCGCAACATCGGCCAGCGCAATAGTTTTATAGTGAGTCTGCTGGTACTCTCCACTGCAGTGATCAAGGCAGACGGTAAATATCTAAAGAGTGAACTCGAATATGTAAGGAATTTTATCCGTAACAATTTTGGTGAGAGAGCTGTGCCCGAGGCCATGGAGATTCTTAAAGGTCTCAAGGATAAACAAATCAATATCTATGAAGTAGGTGGACAAATCCGCCAGTATATGAATTACTCGCAGCGGATGCAGCTTTTCCATTATCTGGTCTCTCTGGCACAATGTGACGGTAATGTTTGTCAGGCTGAAATAGATGTTCTCAGGAGTATTGCATCAGCCATGGGCATTTCTTCAGCAAATGCCAATTCCATACTCGCTATGTTTGAAAAGAGCATAGAGTCCGCCTATACCGTTCTCGAAATAGATAAAAACGCTACTGAAGAGGAGATCAAAAAGGCATATAAACGTCTTGCAATGAAGCATCACCCCGACAAAGTGGCAACACTCGGCCCCGACATACAGAAGAGTGCGGAAGAGAAGTTCAAGAAAGTCCAGGAAGCCTACGAGACTATAAAGAAAGAGCGTGGCATGAATTAAAGAAGAGCTATATAAATGATATGGAAAAGACAGATCTAAAGAAGATTTTATCGGTATCGGGACAGCGTGGATTGTTCCTATATCTTTCACAGGCAAGAAACGGCGTAATAGTAGAGTCGTTGGAGACACAACAGAGGACTACATTTGGCACATCCGCAAAAATTTCCTCAATGGCGGATATTTCGGTATATACCACGACCGAAGATGTTTCTCTCAAAGAGATATTCACCGGCATGGCACAGAAGCTCAAAAACGGCCCCGCAATGAGCTCCAAGGAGGACCCCAAAAAGATCAAAGCTTTCTTCAAAGAGGTGCTCCCCGAATATGACGAGGATCGCTTCTATGTCTCACATATGAAGAAGATACTTGATTGGTATAATCTGCTCCAGAAGTTTGCCTCTCTCGAATTTGTAGAAGAGGAAGAAGATACTCCATCTGAGGAAACGTCCGCCGAACAGGCGTAATTGATGAAAAAACTCCAAATAATTTCGCTGGGTTGCTCCAAAAACAGGGTTGACTCGGAGCATTTGATGAAACAACTCTCCGCGTCAGGCTACATTCTGGTGCCGGAAAATGTCGGCCTTATTGAAGAGCCGGTGGATTACATTCTGATCAATACCTGCGGATTTATCCAAGATGCCAAGGAGGAATCCATTGAGACCATATTTAAGGCTATTGAGGCGAAAAACTTGGGTTTAGCACAAAAGATCTTTGTGTTTGGTTGTCTCTCGCAGCGCTATATGGAGACTTTGGTGGAGATGATCCCCGAGGTGGATGGATTTTTCGGAGTTTCTGATTTTGAAACTCTTCTCTCGACCCTTGGGGCGAAATACAACTCAGAGCTACAGCAGCAGAGGATTTTGACTACACCTTCTCACTATGCATATTTAAAAATTTCCGAAGGTTGCGACCGCAGTTGCTCCTATTGTGCAATACCGATGATTCGCGGTCCCCATCGTTCGGTGCCGGAAGAAGAAGTGCTTGCAGAGGCGCGCAATCTGGCGCAAATGGGTGTTAAGGAGCTTATAGTTGTGGCTCAGGATACTACCTATTATGGGCTCGATCTTTACCGAAAGCGCACTCTTGCCACTCTCCTCGAGAAATTATCCCTTATTGACGGCATCGAATGGATCCGACTCCATTACTCATATCCGGCAGGATTTCCGGAAGATGTGCTCCGGCTGATGGCGGAGAATCCCAAAATCTGCAAATATATCGATATTCCGCTCCAGCACTCTTCGGACAAGGTGCTGAAAATGATGAGGCGCTCGATTGACGGTCGTCAGACCCGCGCTCTGATTGAAAAGATGCGTCAAATGGTGCCCGGAGTAGTACTGCGTACCACCATGCTTGTCGGCCACCCGGGCGAAGGTAAACGGGAGTTCGAGGAACTTCTCGACTTTGTACGCGAGAGTCGCTTTGAGCGTCTTGGAGCCTTTACCTATTCGGAAGAGGAGGGAACTTTCGGTGCACAAAACTATAAGGATAGTGTCAGTCGGAAGGTCAAACAGGAGCGATACGAGCGTCTGATGGAGCTTCAGTCAGAAATCTCTTTAGAGTACAACAGATCGCGTATCGGCTCGAAAGAGCGGGTGATTGTGGATTCTTTTACAGATGGAGTCTATGTGGGTCGCAGTATGAGCGAATCTCCCGAAGTGGATGGTGAAATCCTCATCGGAGCCTCCGGTATGAATGAGCTCTTTAAAGGAAAAAATCCCGTCGGCCGGTTCGTCACTGTAAAGATCTTAAACGCCGACGAATATGATCTGGCCGCAGTGTGTAGTGTGTAGTGTTACGTGTTACGGGGTGCGTGTTGCAGGGGAGTTCTTAGTATGGAGATTCAATTACGAGAGTTTGCTGATTTCGTTTTGTGATAATCCCGTAGCTTTTGAGATTGACTCCAATGACACTCCTTGAGACAACAATGACTTTGCAACTTGACGAATACCTTCAGCCTTACCCTTCTCCATTCCTTCTTCTAGTCCCTCTTCACGTGCGGATTCGATAATATCATCATATGTGACCGCAAAATAATGATCGCGATATTCCTGACGCTCCTTTTCGGTAAGTGAGGTTAACGCTGCTTTGCAGATAAGATCTATGAAGTATCTCTTGATTTTATCGGAGACATCTATTGTGTCCACCGCTTCCTTAAATTCTTTATAAGTGATTCCCATTTTCCTATCAGTCATTAGTTTTAGCAGAACTAATAAACTTTCATGATTTTTCTAAAAAATATTTTTTTATTGAAAATAAAATCTTATTTTGAAGCGTTGAGTATTAATCGTTTGAAGTAGGGGACTTAATAACATGCTTGTGGCAAAACAGAATATAGCATTATCTCTGTTAGGGCAATCGCACATAGATTCACTCTATTTTGCTGATATAGAGATGCTTGCCGCCCCCCCCCATTCAAAAACAGGCAACTTTTCCAACCATCTTTCATCTCCTGTTGGTCCCGTCGGAGCCGACAGAAGGACTCTTTTGCTTGTTGCGACGAGAAAACAAGACAAACCTTAAAATCAAATAATTATGAAAAACAAAGAGTTAAAACCAGCGGAACAATACACCGCGCCGGATATCGAGGTCATCGATATCGAACTAACCCAGAGCATCCTCCAACCAAGTCAGCCTGCTAATCAGCAATTTGGTTTGCCCAACTATGATGACGGTGGATCAGCATGGTAAACCCCTAAACAAATAGCTAACAAAAAACAAACAAATATGAAAACAAGACTATTTATTGTTACAATGCTTGCCTTGACGGTGGCAGGCTGCGAACGCAATATCGATATTTTAGAGTCTGACAATAATGAGGGAAATATCGTGACCATCAACGCTACGATCGCACCGGAGACTCGCGTTTCATATGACGGCGACACAGGTGGACTTGCATGGGAGGAGGGCGACCAGCTCCTACTTTTCGGGTTTGACAACAGCGATGCTTATGTAGGAAACTCTACCTTCAACTACCTAAGTGACAATACATTTACGGGAACACCGGTGCCAGGCGCCGACAAATACGCAGCATACTATAAGGTAGAGGGCCTAGAATTTATAGAGGAGATCCGCCAAGTGGTTGATCCCGATACTTTCTATTATGGACAGACACAGATCGGAAATGGTTCGACTGCACATCTCAAAAGCAAGCTATTTTTGGGCGATCATGGACCCAAACCTCTCACTCAGTCTTTTACCTTAAGCGGACGGAACTGTATCATTAAATTTAATATAACCAACATACCGGCCGATGTGGGACAACTCGGCCAACTGATTTGGATGGTAGAAAATTTCGAGCCATATACACCTAGCCCATATAGATATGTGGGATATATGGCGCTTAACGTTGAAAATGTAACCTTTTCACCTACTGAGCGCACTCTTACCGCTTACCTCTGTTTTGCCCCTTATAAGATGAAGATTATTCCAAATGGAAAGGTAAGAGTATCACTGCTTGGAGAAAAGTCATATAGGATGGATTGTGGCACAATCACAGACGGAAAGAACTACAACGGCGGAAGTTACTACACTGCTTTCATAAGCGACGACAATTGGGGACCGATACCTAACCCGCTCAGCTTTGTGGCAGAGTACAACGTTACCCAAGACGGAAATGCTTTCGTGACGAGCTTGACAGATTGTGAAGGTAGCGGCTATTTCGCTTTTCAAGATGCTGTTGATAATTTCACTACTAAAACCATCGGTGGCGTGGCTTACCATTTACCGAGCCGGGAAGAGTGGGCTAGTATTGTTTCGTATTCTTACAGTCCTTATTATGTTAGGTTCAAGAGCACATCTTCTTATGATAATAGTGAGGAGGGAAATGGTGTCGTTGTTCAAGGTGAGCAATTCTTTAGCATGTTCTCCGATTACCGTAACACCGGAAGCAGTAACTCTATTTCTCCTTGTTACGCTCTTCGTTATAAGGGCACTGATATGTTATCTGCTTGGAAATATGAGTATATAAGCGATGGCAATAATACTCATATGAAGATTACCTCTCGCAATGTATCACCAACCGTAACCATTGATGATATCGTCAATGCAACCTTCTGGACTTCCGGTACAGAGAATGATGTTGTTCGTTATTTCCCGGCTAGTGGCGTTTATTTTATGAATGAGTACAAATATGTGGGTAGCCAAGGTTTATTTTGGTCCTCCACGGAGTACAGCAGCTCTCAGCCAGAAGTGGGGTATGTAATGAGCTTTTCCACTGGAGGGGCGGGAATTCATCCTCGCGGAGAAAATTCATCCGTTCGCCTCTTCATTACACCCAATTAACGTTTAGGCGTATTGCCGGATTTTTAAGGCCTTAGCACGAGCATACTCTAAGAAAGAGACCTATCCCGTCGGCAACTTTGTCTCTGTAGATATTTTAAATGCTGATGAATATGATCTGGTGGCAGTATGTAGTGGTGCAGGTGGCGGAGGTGAGTTGTTAGCCGTTAGCCTTTGGCTGTTAGTTATATTTTGCTAAAGAATTCCACATTTCGCACCTCGTAATGTGCACCCCGAACCCCATATCCTTTACCCCGCAACCTGCAACCCGCAACCCGCAACCCGGAACTCACAACTCAGAACTAATCGACGCCCATTTGGCATCCACAGCGGCTTTGGTTTCCTCAGAGGAGGTTACGATATCGGGCCATTCGCGGTCAAAGCCTTTCATTCCCTTTTTGGAGGTGGCATCGAGATGTAGAACTCCATTTTTGATCGATGAGTCGCGCTCTGCATCGCAGTTGGCTCCGAGCAGCCATAATTTGCGATATTCGCTGCTCTCTTCTTCATCTTTGTCAAACTTAACTCTGATGATCTGATCCATCTCCACAGGCTCTTTGCGGCTATATTCTTTTGTGGTAGCATCTAGACAGAGTTTGCCGCCAAATCCAACTCTTGGGGCAGTATGGTCGAGAATATCGAGAGGTCCTTTGCTTACCAAAGTATCGGTTTCCGGGAAATAATGTTTGCAGATAGTCTCCTTGAGCGCGTTGTGATCACGAATATCAATCTCTTCATCTACCACAATCAGAAACTTATTGAACATCATCTGGCCGGCACCCCACATTGCATTTGCCACCTTGAAGGCCTGGCCGTCGTAACTCTTGCGTATTTTCACGACAGCGAAATTGTGACCCACACCCTCTTCAGGCAGGTATAGGTCCTTTATTTCCGGAGAAATCACCAATTTGATCGGAGTCAAAAATATCTTTTCAGTCGCCAAAGCTATAAACCTGTCCTCCTGCGGAGGAACCCCTACAATAGTGGCCGGATAGATCGCATCCTTGCGGTGAGAAATGCAGGTAACGTGAAACTGCGGATAATAGTCCTCAAGCGAATAGAATCCCGTATGGTCACCAAAGGGCCCTTCAATAACCAGCGGTTCGCTTTTTTGCACATAACCCTCAATCACAAAATCGCAATCTGCGGGTACCTTAAGTTTCTGCGTGAAACACTCCACCATCTCCACAGGTTTACCGCGCAGAAATCCGGCAAGCAAATACTCATCAATCCCTTCCGGAAGTGGGGCGGTGGCGCAATAGGTATAGAGGGGATCCCCTCCCAGACAAACGGCTACGGGGAGCCTGTGACCCGACTCCGAAAGATGTTTTGCACCTGTTTTATGTTTATGCCAATGCATTCCGGTGGTGTTGTCGTCGAATACCTGCATTCTATACATACCGACATTGCGTTGTCCGGTGACGGGGCTGACTGTGTGTACAAGCGGTAAAGTGATAAATCTGCCTCCATCCTGCGGCCAGCACTTGAGTATCGGCAATTCGCTCAGTTTTGCATTGTACTGTACCACCTCCTGACAGGGAGCGGAGCCTTTGTGGTTGACGGGAAGCCATCGTGAGACCTCTTTTAGCAGGGGAAGCATCTTGAGTTTATCCATCAGAGTACTCTTCTCTTTGAGTATCTGATTTATGATATCTTCAAACCTCTGCTCTATCTCTTCAAATGAATCGGCTCCGAGAGTGTAGAGGATGCGTTTTTCCGACCCCATCATATTGGTCAGAACCGGATACCTTGTGCCGGTGTTTTCAAAGAGAAGAGCTTTTCCTCCGCCCGGCATTTTGCTGACGCGGTCGGTCACTTCAGCTATCTCCAATACGGGATCCACGAACTCCTTGATGCGGATAAGTTCTCCTTTGGATTCCAAAAACTTCACATAATCCGAGAGACTGCTGAACATATTCTTCAATTTTTATTTGCTTGTATCTATTCCTGCTGCCTTTGCTGCAAGGTAAATTATCGATTTAAACTCTATACCGCTATGGCGTGAAAGGCCGATTTCACAAGTACGGCTGGTGGCATAGCCGTGATCGCACCCTTCGCTCTGTCTCTTGAGGTCCCTCAATCCGTGCTGATTAAGTTCAGGAAAGAAAAATCCTCTGTCGCCTGCAAAGCCGCAGCAATTTGAGTCTACAATTACCACCTCACGTGCACATTTGCGTGCTACATTCTCCAGATGTGATTCCACTTGCATATTCTTTGCAGAACATACTGCAAAAATCGCCACTTTTTCATCCACGGGTTTCAATTCGAGACGGTCAAGCAGATATTTGTCAATAAATTCTGCAGGTTCGTAGAGTTTGAGTTCACCCTCCATATTGGTGCGCATCGTGTAAAGACAGGGGCTCATATCACACAGAACCGGATATTTTCCATTACCGGAAGCTTTAAGAAGGGCGGCTTTAAGTTCATCGGAGGCCTTTTTGCCCGCTTCCACATAGCCCTTGCTGGAGAAGAGCATTCCGCAGCAGAGTTTATCCATATTCTCCGGATAGATGATCTGGTATCCGGCAGCGGTGAGCAGAGCTTCGGTCATTCGGGTAATCTCTTTTTCCTTGCTGTAGCTCTTCGATGTGCCCATACTTCTGGTGATACAGGAGGGGAAATAGACCACTTTGAGTTCCTTTTCGGGGAAAGTGCGTTTTTTGATCTTATTTGCTCCTGTAGGCATATGCTCGTTCCACAACGGAATCAGCTTGAATGAAACTGCTCTAATTCCTCTCGCAAGGGCCCCGAAGAGCTTTTTGCCGAATAAAAGCCGCAGGGCGTGGAGCAACTTGAGTCCGCCGCGCATAAAGGCAGTAATGCTACCCATATATCCTGCAATCTTGAGGGCTCTCTTTTCACCTTTAGGTGAATGAATTTCGTGTCGTATCTCTTTTATGAGTTTGCCGGTATCGGCTTTTACAGGGCAATTAAGGTGGCACAGAGAGTCGGTAGCACAGGTCTGTTCTCCTGCATAGCGGAAGAGTTTCTGCATCTCAGCTGCACGATGAGGCTCCTCTCCGGTTCTTTTGAGATTTTCAATCTCACGGAAGACGGCAACTCTCTGGCGTGGAGAGAGTGTGAGTCCCTCAGCAACACAGTGTCCTTCGCAGAATCCGCATTCCATACATTTATCGACAACTTCTCTCGTAGAAGGGATGGGCTTGAGGTTGCTGATATGAGCTTTGGGGTCCTCATTGATTATGACGCCGGGGTTTAGAATGCCTTTGGGGTCGAATATATCCTTGACCTCTTTCATCAATCTGTAGGCTTCACGTCCCCATTCCATCTCCAAAAATGGAGCCATATTGCGTCCGGTGCCATGTTCGGCTTTGAGCGATCCGTCATATTGTGAAACCACCATTTTGGTAATGTCCTCCATAAAGATGCGGTACTTTTCTACCTCCTTATCTTCGGAAAAATTCTGGTTGAACACAAAATGGAGGTTACCATCCATTGCATGGCCGAATATCACGGCATCGCCATAGCCGTCACGTTCGAAAATTTCTCTCAATTTCATTGTGGCTTCGGCCAGTTTGTCGATAGGGAAGCAGATATCCTCGATTATGGCAGTGGTGCCTGATTTCCTCAATCCGGCTACTGTAGGAAAGAGCTCTTTACGGATTTTCCAAAGCATCGCCTGCTCTTTGGCATCTGTGGTAAAACTGTAGGGAAGTTCGGTAGGAATGTGGCTGATGGAAGCGGTAACCGATTCCACATTGGCCTTGAGTTCCTCTGCAGATGCGGCTCTGGTTTCGACGAGTAGTACACAGCTCTCTTCTCCTATGGTCTTGAGGTACTCCGGGATTCCCGGTGTTTGGTCAGCAGAACGCACACCGGTCCTGTCAATGAGTTCAACGGCAGATGCCTTCTGTTTCTTGAGTATCTGTGCTGCAGTGCATGCATCCTTTATTGAAGTGAAGACCACCATCGCAAGGGCTTTGTGAGGGTGTTCAACAACTGTATTGTAGGTAATGGAGGAGATAAAGGCAAGAGTACCTTCCGATCCTATTATGAGATGCTTGAGGATATCGATACCATCGCTGTAATCAGTAAAGGCGTTCAGTGAGTAACCGTTCGTGTTCTTTATCTTATATTTTTTAATGATGCGTTCTTTGAGTTCCTTATCAGCGGCTATGTCAGCTGAGATCTTTTCGAGTGATCTGAGCAGGTCTTTGTGACTCTCTTTAAAGTTTCGTACTGAAGCTTCGTCAGCGGTATCGAGTAGAGTGCCGTCAGGCAGTATTACCCGGATATCGGCCACGGTCTTGTAGGAGTTGTCTGCCACACCGCAGCACATTCCGCTGGCATTGTTGGCAGCTATGCCGCCTATCATTGCTGCATCTATGGAGGCGGGGTCAGGACCGATTTTGCGTCCGTAAGGTGCCAGGAATCGGTTGGCGGCAGCCCCTCTGATACCGGGCTGTAGGAGTATTTTGAGTCCGTGGTCGAGGATCTTGTGCTCTTTCCATCCGTGAGTAGCCAAGACGAGGATCGAATCGCTGATAGCCTGCCCGGAGAGAGAGGTGCCTGCGGCCCTGAATGTCACCGGAAGTCCCATATTGTAGGCTGTAGTTAGAATAGCGACTATTTCCTCTTCGCTATGTGCCTTGATTACCAGTTTGGGAATGAGTCTGTAGAATGAGGCATCCGTGCCGAATGCCAGCGTGCTGAGGGGATCGTGGAGCATTCTCTTCTCGGGAATGATGCTCTTGAGTTTGTCATAAAACTCTTTGTACTTGCCTGCTATCATAATGTGTCTAATAATTCGAAAAGATGTTCCGTGCCCAGTTCTCTGCCTATGACTCGTTTTTTTCTGTCAAGCAGGTAAATCTGCGGTACCGTGCGAACATCATAAAGTGTATCTAGGCCGGATTCTCCGGTTTTATCCCACAAATATACCCATTTTTTCGGGTTTTTCTTCTGAAAATCACGCCAGGCTTCCTCATTTTCACCGACATAAATAGATTTTACTTTCACTCCCTTTTTTCTGAGATATTCTTCTTTTTCCGCCAGGGCAAGCGCTTCTTTGCGGCACTCTTCACAGGAAATGGTATAAAACCAAAGAATGGTGTATCGTGAGCAACCCTGTAGTAATCTGCGCTCTCGTCCATTAATGTCAGTGAGGAAAAGGTCGGATGCCTTTTCTCCTGGGAGATTGGTGGAGGAGAGTCTTATATCGTAGGAGATATAGTCCAGATATTCTTTGGACCAATAATTCTCTTTTCCGAGTATGTAAGTGCGTCCGACGTCCAGAGCTCCTTGCTGGAATGGTGCTCCGAGGGTGTTTTTCAGGAAAGAATAGAGTTCGTGAAATGTTTCACGGTAAAGTATTGAATCCGGGGTCGTCCTTCGGTAAAAAGTCTCCGCAACCTGGTCAATCACCTCTTTGTCAACCGGCTCCATCGAAGCAAATATATTGGCGAAGAGTTTTCTGAACTCGTTACTTTCATTTAGTTTGACCTCCAGAAGATGGCATAGCGCTTCACAGTTGAGCTTGCGGCCGGCGATGACGTTGAATCTGTCTATCAGAAACATCAAGGGAGTTGACAGTACGCCATATTTCATGTGATACGAACTGGCGACCTCGGGATCCCAGAGATGAAATATGATGACATCCGGATTGGAAATGTCTCCGAAAATCCGCTTGACATACTCTTCCCACTCCAGGCGGTTGCCTTGGGTATAGATTGCGAATATGGTGATTCGCGGACCGGAATACTCTTTGGCAAATTTGGCCAGTTGAGGAGTCTCTTCCTGGCATGTAGAGCATTTGTCATCATAGAAATAGAGTATTTTCCATTGGCCGTCACCTTTGAGAATGTTTACCAGGTAGCCATCAATGCTTTCGAGGATGAGTTCCGGAGCATCGCAACCGATCATTGAGGATCTGTTGAATTCGGCAAAAGTATAGAGCAGATGCCAGCTTTCGGGATTGGCCCATTCGAGTTTTCCGTTGAGAAACCAGTTCTCCGCAATGTGGAGCGAAACCGCTTCCATTCCCATTACAGGAGAACCGTAAAAATAGTCAAATGCAGCACCGGCGACTTTAGCCTGCTCTTTTTTATCGGGGAGAGCTGTTATCAGGCGGTCAATCCGAGAGTTAATGGTGTCTGTAGGATAATAGAGGAGAGAGTCGAAGTATTCTTCGATGCCTTTGTGGAACTTGGCCGTGTTCTGGCCCGATGTGGAAAAGATTCCGATGACCAGGACGAAAACCAAAGATATTACCCTTAGTTTCATACCTGTATGGGATTACTATTTATGAATGTAATCGTTGATGTCAATGCCGGGTGGCAAAAAACATTTGGCGTCACCGCCATTCATGAGTACATCTCTTACTACTGTCGAGGAGATAAATGAATATTCGTGTCCTGCTGGGATGAAGATGCTGGAGATCTCCGGGGCCATTTTGCGGTTGGCCTGGGCGATAACGCTTTCAAGTTCAAAGTCGGTGGTGGTTCTCAAGCCCCTGATGATGCATACTGCCCCTATTTTTCTGCAGTAATCCACGGTGAGGCCGGTGTATGAGTCCACTTCCACGCGTTCCATATCTCCAATGGCTTTTTTTATCAATTCGACTCTGGCTTCGGGGGAAAAGAGCCCTCCTTTGGAACTGTTGTATCCCACTGCCACCACGACTTTGTCAAAAAGTTTCAGTGCGGATTTCAAAACATCCAGGTGACCCATGGTAAAGGGATCGAAAGAGCCCGGAAAAAGTGCAAGTCTCATATTTTTCATATCAGATATTACACCGCGAAGGTATATCTAAAAAACAAGAATTCAAAAAGTTATTACAAACTCCAGTCAATAGGGGAGAGTCCTCGGCTGACAAGTGCCTCGTTGGTCATCGAGAAATGTTTGCACCCGAAAAATGCTCCCCTTGCAAGAGGCGAAGGGTGCGCTGCTTCAAAAACAAAGTGTTTGGAAGTGTCAATCAGTTCCTTTTTGCTCCTTGCAAAATTACCCCAAAGCAGAAAAACAATATTTTCACGCCTTTGCGAGAGTATGCGGATAACGGCGTCGGTAAACTCCATCCATCCTATTCTGCTGTGGGAAGTGGCTTCAGACGCCCTTACGGTGAGCACTGCGTTGAGCAGGAAAACTCCCTGGCGTGCCCATCCTTCGAGCGACCCATCTTTTTGTAGGGTTATGCCCAGATCATTCTCTATCTCTTTATATATATTGAGCAGGGAAGGGGGTGGCTGGACTCCGTGCGGCACCGAAAAAGAGAGGCCGTGAGCCTGTCCCGGCCCGTGATAGGGGTCCTGGCCCAGAATAACCACCTTAACCTTATCAATGGGTGTGAGAGCGAAAGCATTGAAAATTAGCGGTCCCGGAGGGTATATGACCCGTCCCTGACGCTTCTCGGTACGAAGAGTCTCCACCAGAGAGGCGAAATAGGGTTTCTGGAATTCCCTGCTCAGAGCCTCTTTCCAGCTGCTTTCAATCTTAACATCCATAATTATTGTTCTGAAAAGACGTAGTTTATGACTTCGTCAATATTCTTCACATACTTAAATTCGAGACCCTCAATGTATATCTCTTTAATCTCCTTGATATCCCTCTCATTTTCATAAGAGAGTACGATGGTTTTGACTCCGGCCCTTTTGGCAGCAAGGATCTTCTCCTTGATGCCGCCAACGGGGAGCACCCTTCCTCTAAGAGTGATCTCGCCGGTCATTGCTATACCGCTACGGATGCTCTTGCTACGCAGTGCGGAAGCAATTGCAGTCACCATAGTGATACCTGCCGAGGGACCATCTTTGGGGATTGCTCCTTCAGGTACGTGAATGTGGAAATCCTTTTTATAGAAACTCTTTCCATCGACTCCGGAGAGCTCCGGATGAGCCTTCAGATACTGGAGCGCTATCGTTGCCGACTCTTTCATTACATCTCCGAGATTACCGGTGGTTGAAAGTACTCCCTTACCCTCGCTCAGGCTACATTCCACAAAGAGGATATCTCCGCCCATCTCCGTCCAGGCCAGACCTGTAACCACTCCCGGAGCCTCGTTGCCCTCCTGTATATTGGGCTGGTTGGTGGGCAGTCCGAGATAATCTTTGATATCGTCACTATCGAGTACCGGTTTCAGTTCCTCTTCGAGGGCTATTTTTTTGGCTGTGATACGTGCGATCTTGGCTATCTGTTTGTCCAGACCTCTTACCCCCGATTCACGCGTGTACCAATCTATGATGGTGTCTATCGCCTCTTTGGAGAGCTGCATATCCTCCTTCTTGAGACCATGGGCCTCAATCTGCTTGGGGATGAGATACCCTTCCGCAATGGCGACCTTCTCCTGCGCCAGATAACCGGAGACATTGATGAGTTCCATCCTGTCGCGAAGTGCGGGATGTATGGTAGTTACGTTATTCGCAGTGGTTATGAAGAGTACTCTGGAAAGATCGTAGTCAATATCGAGGTAGTTGTCGTGAAATGCCGTGTTCTGTTCGGGGTCGAGCACTTCGAGCAGCGCCGATGCAGGATCGCCTCTGAAATTGTCGCCCACTTTGTCTATTTCATCCAGTACAATTACCGGATTGCAGCTGCCGGCCCTTTTGATGGTCTGAATGATACGTCCCGGCATTGCGCCGATATAGGTTCTTCTGTGACCTCTGATCTCGGACTCGTCATGGAGTCCTCCAAGCGAGATCCTTCCATACTTCCTGTCGAGGGCTCGTGCCACAGATTTACCGAGGGAGGTTTTTCCTACACCCGGAGGCCCGTGGAGACAGATGATGGGGGATTTCATATCACCCTTCAGCTTGAGTACGGCGAGGTATTCAATAATTCTCTCCTTGACCTTTTCAAGACCATAATGATCCTCGTCGAGGATTTTCTGCGCATTTTTCATGTCCAGATTGTCCTCCGTGCCTTCATCCCATGGAAGGTCTGTCAGAAATTCCACATAAGTATACTGTATATTGAAGTCAGGTGAGCTCGGATTAGTATTTTCGAGCTTTTTAATCTCTTTTTCAAAGGCATCTGCAGCATACTGTGGCCATTTTTTCTTTGCCGCCTTTTCCCTCAACTGGGAAAAGTCCTGCTGATCCGAGCCGATACCCAGCTCTTCCTGAATGGTTTTGAGCTGATTGCTCAGATAATATTCCCTCTGCTGCTGGTCAATCTCGCTTTTCACCTTCCTCTGGATATCGTCCTTGATTTTTAGAATCTCAATCTGGCGGTTGAGCAGTTCCAGCAATTTCAGAGCTCTCTCTTTAAGTGAAGCCAGGCGGAGCAGGTCCACCTTATCCACAATGTTGTCAATCTCTATGCTCGAGGCAATGAAATTGATCAGGAACTCGTATCCTTCCAGATTCTTGATGGCAAATCCTGCCTCCGAAGGGAGGTTGGGGGAGAGTCTTATGATATGGAGAGCGCAATCCTTGATGCTGTCGGTTATGGCATCCATATCTTGGTCGTTCTTGTCGGGAACTATATCTTCAAGATAGGTCACCTGCGCCATCAGATATGGAGCGGTGATATTGATCTGGTCAACCTTAAATCTGCGGAGGCCCTGTACAATGGCGGTAATGGTCTTGTCGGGCATCTCGATGATTTTAATGATTTTGCCCAGGGTCCCAACCTCGAACAGATCTGCCGGCTGGGGGTCTTCTACTTTTGCATCAATCTGAGTTACTACACCGATCAAGCGGTTGGATTTGTAAGATTCGTTAATCAGACGGATGGATTTCTCTCTGCCTATGGTTACCGGTATGACAGTCTCAGGGAATAGAATGGCATTCCTAAGTGTCAATATTGGCAAAACAGGAGGCATTTCACTCTCTTTGAGGCTTTGTATGTTATCTATGTTCATTACAGGTATAATGTTCACATCCGGTGAGTTTGCTGAGAAAATGTTGTCAAATATATCTTTCATGTGTCAAAATGTCAGTATTAAAGCTAAATTAAACCGTTTTCGCACCATTTCGGGTGGTACCCTTATATTGGTCAATCATTATGCCAAACTTAAAAATTGAAAAAATCACATTACTTTTTGAATATTAAAAAATTAACTTTATTTTTGCAACCCCAATTAAGAAATATGAACCATTAAATATTAAATTATTATGACAAAAGCAGACATTGTAAATGAAGTTGCAAAGGCTACCGGTTTGGAAAAAATCGCAGTACAGAAAGTGATAGAGTGCTTCATGGATAGCGTTAAAAATTCACTTGAAAAAGGCGACAATGTTTATCTTCGCGGTTTTGGCAGTTTCATCGTAAAGGAACGTGCAGAAAAAACAGCCCGCAATATTTCAAAAAACACCACTATCGTTATTCCGGCTCACAAAATTCCTGCATTCA
>DFOK01000057.1 GCA_002376715.1 Bacteroidales bacterium UBA3543
ATGTAGTATGTAGTGTGTAGTGTGTGGTTTATTGTGTGTCGAGTATTTTTGTCGCCTCCTCAAGCCATTTTGGACTGACTCCCAGTTTACGGGCTATATTGAGAGCCTCATGGGGTACCTCATTGTCAGATGACTCGGTTAGCGAATAATCCATTTTAAGACGTTCAGAACCCTCTTTATCCTCTACCAGACCCTTCACTCTCCAGCACCTTGCGTCGCTGTCCACATTATAGTGAGTTGTGAGCACGAGAGAAAGATTTGGACAATTACTGAGTATTCTGAGCAGAGAAGAGACAAGTGCACTTCCTTCGGTGGGATTGGTAGTACGGGCCGGCTCGTCAACTAGTGCCAGAGTCATGGCTCCACTCTCCACCATGGCAATCATACGGTCGATGCGCAACATTTCAGCTGCAAAGGAGGATAATCCCTTCTGTTGATCCTGATCGTCACCGAAACAGAAGACTATATTCTCTACCGGCACCATTTCAGCCTTGAGCGCAGGAACTGCAAATCCAAACTGAAATAGATACTGGCAGAGACAGAGGCTTTTCAAAGCTACCGTCTTGCCACCCATATTGGCCCCGATTATGATACCGGGCTCTCCGGGTTGGTAGCTGAAAGATATTTTTTGGAATACTTTTCCCTTTTGAGCAAGAATGGCTTTGACTTCCGGATGAAACATCCCCTCAAAGGAAGAACTATTACCCACCTCAGGAATTGTAAATGACTCCTTTTTATGCTGAATTGCCTTGGAAATCACAATATCCAACTCAGCAAGAGAATGTAATAAATTGCTCAATTCCGTTGCATAGGGTCGGAGCAAATTACAAAGAACCCTTTTTATTCTCTCTTCCTCATTTAGCAGCCTCTCTTTCAGATCTTCATTGTCGGGATCATTCTCCAGTTCCCTTCTGAGCTTACGTACCTCCATGGAATAGGAGTCATATACATAGAAAGTACCTATTTTGAGGCCGTCGGGATCCAAAATACGGATTATATTGTCGAGATCGAAAGTCGTCCACTCATTAGAGATTTCTGACTTGGAGAAGAGCTGTTTCACCTCATCACCCAGCAGAGCTAGATGCTTGATTTCGAAAAATTCGATATCATCCAGCGCAGTTCCCTCCTCCAGTGAAATAAGGGTATTGGAGATGTTACGCAATCCCTGGAGCCTGAATTGAAGATTCTGTATCAGAGAGGGTTCTCTTTCGAGCAAAGAAGTGAATTTGTCCAGAGCGGCATATGCTTCCACTATCTCTTCGGCAGTTGTCATCATCCTGCTGTCGAGGAGATATTTGCGGGCATAACCTGACTGCAGTTCGAGCAAATCGAAGCAATAGCGGATACCGCATGGTGTATCTATTATCTCTTTAAACGTCATATTTATCTCTATCCTTCACTATATCATATACGGGCAGACCGATAGCTGCGGAGAGTGTGCTGCACAAAAGGTCGGAATCGAGCACGATGCCGTTGGGAGCCACCGGATTGACACAGATAGCTATCAATTTGCTCTTCATCCGCACCGATATCCTGCCTCCTCTCCTGATAAAAGATCTGTAGAGGTCCGGAGAGACGAAAATGCGGGTAAAGTCATGGACCACCAGCTCTTTTTCGCCTTTAGGGAGTTCGTTCTTGACCGCTTGAAGCAATCTGTTAGTCAGAGCACCCTCCACCCCTATTACGGTATGGTTTCTGATTACATCCGTACCGAGGTCGGAAAAGGAGGAAATTTCCGTCTCCGTTTCCTTGCCGGCAAAGAAGGGAAGATTGATCAGGTCAACAACAAACGATGTCCTTGCCACCAAATCCTTGATATTGGCCGAAAAAGCTGCTCCGGTCGAAAGCACCATCGCCTCGCTTATGGCAGGAGATGCCGTACTGAGTCTCGAAAGGGCTCCATCCACCAGTATCAGGTCTATACCGAAATTATTCAATGAACTCATCCATCTTTTAAGCGCACTTCCGGAAGATGGACCGGAAAGAAGGATTTTGCCCTCCTGAAGTGCTTTTGCCGTTACCACACGCCCCAAAGCTGTGGTCACATCACTCACATCATACAATTCGGAAAGGATCTTCCTTTCCCGATAATGTTTTTCACTAGTGCCGAAAAACATTCCTTCTTTCATGGTAATCTCGGGTTTGGCGGTGGAAGTCACCTGGTCGAGTGACTCCCCGTCAAGTCCGATTGATGTCACCGCCACCGAAAAATAATCGGTTGGCAGCCTATTGATAATATAGTTGAGAGACTCTGTCTTGCCTGTATTCTTCTCAAGCCCGACAATAGACACGCTGCGGTATTTGAGTATCTCATCTATAAAGGGCATAATCCTAGTGCTTGCTGCGCTCCTTGCGTTGGAGGAATGCGGGCTCAATTGCCATTTTTTGACCTTCCAGCAGGGAAACAACCCCTTCGAGCGGTTTCTTTTTCTCTTTGCGGCACTCCTCGCAAGTACATTCGAAGTGATACTCGTCCGGCTCTGTATAGGTGGTGATTACGCCTTCAAAGTTGCGCAGAACCACTTTACCCGGAGCCTGTGATATCACATACTGAGGCATAACGGGAGTCTTGCCACCGCCGCCGGGTGCATCAACCACGAAGGTAGGTACTGCATAACCTGAAGTGTGGCCTCTCAAACCCTCAATAATCTCGATACCCTTTGATACGGGAGTACGGAAATGCTCCAGACCCATTGAAAGATCACACTGATAGATATAGTAGGGACGCACGCGAATCTTCACAAGTTCGTGAACAAGTTTCTTCATCACGTGAACGCAATCATTGATGCCACGCAAGAGTACAGACTGATTTCCTAGAGGAACACCTGCATCTGCAAGTCTGGCGCAAGCTCCGGCAGACTCTTCAGTTACCTCGTTGGGATGATTGAAGTGTGTGTTAAGCCATACGGGATGATACTTCTTAAGCATATTGACCAGATCCTCGGTTATACGCTGGGGGCAAACAACGGGCACTCTCGAACCGATGCGGATGATCTCCACATGAGGAATTGCACGGAGTCTCTTTACTATATCTTCGAGTTTCGCGTCACTAACCATCAGGGCATCACCTCCGGAAAGAAGCACATCTCTGACCTGAGGAGTGCGGGCTATGTACTCAATAGCCTTGTCGATTCTCTCACTAGGGCTCTCAGCATCTTTCTGTCCGGCAAAACGCCTTCTTGTACAGTGACGGCAGTACATTGAGCACATATCGGTGATAAGAAGCAGTACTCTGTCCGGATATCTGTGCGTAAGACCGGGAGTCGGGGAATCCTCATCCTCATGAAGAGGATCAAGAAGGTCCGCTGCTGACTGATGCGTCTCTGCACCTGTAGGAATTGCCTGTTTGCGAATGGGATCGTTGGAGTCATCAGGGTTGATGAGTGAGATATAATAGGGAGTGATCGCCATCCTGAGGGTAGAGAGTGTCTTTTTGACACCCTCTTCCTCCTCCGGAGTAAGTTTAACGTATTTTTTGAGTTGGTCAAGCGTCTCGATCCTGTTTTTTACCTGCCATTTCCAGTCATCCCACTGGGCATCGGTAACCTCAGGAAAGAGTTCTTTTCTTCTTGATACATTCATATCCTCAATTTATGCATAAAGTTCGGTAAATATCTTTCTCAGTTTTTCGCTATCTCTGAGTATCTGGAGGGTAATTTCTGCGTGTCCCTTGGTGTAACCATTACCGATAATCATAGTAACATCGCTACCTACACCTTCTGCACCGAGAGCTGCCTTGGTAAAGCTGGTAGCCATAGAGAAGAAATAGATAATACCATCGTTCTTGGTACACAGAATTGAGGTCATCTCAGTATCGGGAACGTTCACGTTGTTGATGGTCACATCGGCCATTTTGCCATCAGTGAGCTCGTAAATTTTCTCATACATTGCGATAGGATCGTTTGCATTGCCTGCAAATACCTCATCACAGAAACCTAGATCACGCATACGCTGAGTTGACCTTTCGCTATGTCCCATACCGATTACCTTACCGGTTACACCTACGCGTTTCTTTGCCTCATAACAACAGAGCATACCTGATTTTCCACCACCGCCGATGATGAGAACCGTATCACCGGGCCTGCAAAGTTTTGCTGTCTGAGCAGGAGCACCTGCAACGTCCAGAGCAGAAAGGGCCAGTTTTTCGGGCATATCCGTAGGTATCTTTGCATATATACCGCTCTCGAAAAGAATGGCCTTACCCTTGATGTCCACCTGGTCAACATCTTCGCGGATTTCAAGAATCTCATCAATGCGAAGGGGAGTCAGTGAGAGGGAAACGAGAGTGGCGATCTTGTCACCAACTTTGAGGTCGGTCTTGCCTTTAAGAGCATCACCGATTTTCTCAACTCTGCCGAGAAGCATACCACCGGAACCCGTACGACGGTTGCGGTGCTTGCCCTGGAGCTCCACATTGAGGAGTATCTCCTTCTTCATCTCTTCTTTGTCGTGATTGCAGAAGTTGGCTATATCGGTAAATGAAGCCGAGTCGATGTTTAAAGTCTGCACATCGATGAGGATCTCGTTGTCATAGATCTCATCCATGTTGTTGTCAATCTTATCTGCCGGCTGAGGAAGAACGCCCTTAGGCTCAATTACACGGTGCGTTCCATATTTGTTACCTTTTTTCATTGTATATTATTGCTGTATTTAATTAGATTATTGTCTTAAATATTTACTGTCTTGGGGCCAATCCAAGGATTTGGCGTGCTTCGGCTGGTGTTGCAACAGCGCGGCCGAGTTCTTTGGCCAGTCTCACAACCTTTGCAACAAGTTCCCCATTGGACTGTGCAAGGACTCCCCTACCAAGATAGAGGCTATCCTCAAATCCAACTCTCACATGACCGCCCATGGAAATTGCCGGAGCAACAAGGGTATAATTGTGACGACCTATACCTGTAGCACACCAGGTGCTGCCTGCAGGAATGGCATTAACGAGCCAGCAGAGATTAGGAATGGTTGCTGATGTACAACCGGGTACGCCGAGAACGAAGTTGAAATGCATAGGATGACCCGGCACCTCGCCTTTGCGTGCCATGGTAAGTATTGTATCGAGGTGACCCATTTCAAAGCACTCATATTCGGGCTTGATGTTGTTTTCGAGCATCCTTTTACCGAACTCGCGCATCATGGGCATTGTGTTTTCAAAAACTTCGTCACCAAAATTACAGGTACCGCAATCGAGGGTAGCCATTTCGGGGAAAAGTTCGGTGGGCTGAAGTCTTTCTTCTGCCGTCATGCCTACCGCACCACCGGTAGAAGGGATAAGTATGACATCGGGACACACCTTGTAGATGGCATCAATACACTCTTTGAAGCGTGCCTTGCTCTGTGTGGGAGTACCGTCATCCTCACGTACGTGGAGATGCACGATGGCTGCACCCGCATCAACTGCCGATTTGGCCTCACGTACAATTTCATAAACAGTATAGGGAACCGCAGGATTCTGCTCCTTGGTAACCTCGGCGCCGCAGATGGCGGCTGTAATAATTAGCTTATCCATAATTATTTTCTCTGGCAGGATTTAGGGGTTACACAAGTACCGCTTGCACGGCATACAACGATGGGTTCTTCCAGGAAGTCAGCAGCTGAAGCGCTGATATCAGGACGGGGAACAATCACCTTACGCGCCTCAAATACCATTTTTCTGGAAGAATTACCTTCGGAAACAATCTCACCCACTGCCTCGATGAATTCGCCGGCATATACGGGAGCGAAGAATTCCACCATATCATATGCTTTGAAGAGACCTTCATCACCGTCGCGTTTAATCAAAAGTTCGGTAGCGACATCACCGAAAAGTTGAAGCATTTTAGCGCCGTCAACTAAATTACCGCCGTAATGAGCATCCTGAGAGCTCATACGTACTCTGATAATAGATTTGTTTGCCATAAATAGTTTCTTTTAATATCTGTTATGTCTGATTATTGTTTTACATAGATGTAATCCACAAAAATGGAAGGGGTATGTATAGCCTCGGGAGCCAATTCACCTACCGGAACCAATTTTTCGGCCTCTACAATCACAACATCACCGGCCTGAGCCATCGTGGGATTGAAATTGCGAGTGGTGCCTCTATAGAACACATTGCCCGACTCATCTACAATTGAACCGCCTATAAATGCGAAATCAGCACCGAGGGGTTTCTCTATGAGATAGTCCTTTCCGTCAATAGTGATCCTCTGCTTGCCTTGCTCAACTACAGTGTCAAGACCTGTGGGTGTCAATACGCCGCCAAGACCTGCACCCTTTGCACGAATACGCTCTGCGAGAGTGCCCTGGGGAACGAACTCAACCTCTGTTTCACCTGCATTCATCTGGTCAACAGATGCGGCATTGCCGCCTATATAAGAGGATATAATCTTCTTTACCTGGCGATTTTCAATCAACCTGCCCCAGCCCTTGCCGTCAAACACGGTATCGTTGGCTATAACTGTAAGGTCCTTAACCCCGCTCTCCACAAGAGCATCAATTAACTGCGCAGGAGCTCCCGTACCTAGAAAGCCTCCAACCATAATTGTAGCGCCGTCTTTTACCATTGCGACGGCATCCTTAAGAAAAATATTTTTTTTCATATTATAGAGATTTTAATTGTTCTAACTAAAAAGCAATTTTGCGGACCTGTTAAACTATGTTTAACGCAATCCGCAAAATTAATCAAATTCATTACGATTTCCAAGAATTTTTACTCTTTATTCAGCACAGAGCCTCCGCTGAGCTTTTCAGATTGAACATAAGCATCGCCTCGATAGGTGAAAGTGCTGCCCCCTCTCAAATCTGCATTAATCGTATTGTTTACCGTAAGCTCGGCTCTGCTGGCGCCGGACATATATATGACAAGATCCTCAATTGACAAATTGAAATCCATGACAGAGGCACCTGACAAGCATTTCATTACCGCTTTATCAGCCTTGCCCTTCAATACTGCCCCACCTCCGGTGGCACTGATAGTCAGATTGTCCACATCGAGGGAGTTGCACCTCACGTTGCTATGGCCTGTTAGTTTGATTTCCAAGTCACCTGTTACATCTCCGTAAACGCCGACGCGCGTATTGTCAGCAACTTCGAGATAACTAAGCGACTCGGTGTATATCCTGACTTCCATATCCACGCTCGTCCCCGGCACGACATTGCTTCTTATGCCGAAATGCAACACCCCGTTCAGAATCTTACCATAGATGTAATTACGTAAATTCTCATCACAGGTAATCTCAATTCCGGGCTCCCCCTGCTGCACGTAAATCCTGGTAAAGACGTTGTCACCCACCTTGACTCCGGTAAAAGGTTCAAGAGGGTAGAAATAGGTCCCGTCAGTCATGCCCGTATTGATTCTCGCACAAGAAGGTAGCAGAAGCAATAGTGCCATTAGGAGTCCGGGAAAGAGGCGTCTCATCTTTTATTCTTATGAATTCCTTATCTCGACTGCTGAATCATTCTCGCATTGGCAAAAACAAACACCTCTACACGACGGTTGAGTCTGCGGCCTGCTGCAGTGGAGTTGTCAGCTATCGGCTCTCTGAAGGATTTTCCCTCATGAACAATTCTATGAGCTCCTATTCCAAGTGATTTGAGGTAGTCTGAAACTGACTTCGCACGCTGTAGAGAGACTCTTTCGTTTGCTGCTGCCGAACCTGTGTTGTCCGTGTGGCCGTATACGGTAATGTTAGTCTCGGGGAGATCTCTCATCTCTTCTACAAACTCGGAGAGCGAGGCCTTTGCAGCCTCATTAAGGGTATAACTGCCGCTTTCAAAGAGAATACCACTGTCGAAAGTCACTTTAATTGCCTTATATCCCTTGTCATCCGTCAAGGTTTCTACCTTTACACCATCGATCTCAGCCATGTCGGCTGCCTTTTGCTCCATAATGTCACTAACGGAATATCCACTTGAAGTACGGGTAGTTGTACTCTTCTTGGTATCCCTGCTTTCAGTTGTACTCTTGGTGCTCTTGGTCTCCTTGGTCTTAGATGTTTTCTTGGTAGACTTGGCCTTAGTCGTTTTTTTGGTATCCTTGCCTCCGGGCGTACTTATCCCCGCTCCTACTACTGCACCACCATCGCCACCCATAATTTCACTCTTGGAAGCCTTTGAGGAACTGCCACATCCTGTGCACAAGAGAGATGCGCAAAGGAAAATAGTAAGAATCTTTTTCATGTTTTTAAGAATTATAGTTAATAAAATATTTCAACATTTATATTTCCTAAATACCGGATTAGCATAAATGTGCAGGAGATTATTCATCACTGCACCACGATCAACCGATTCAGGAACCCCCGCTATTTCTCTCTCAATATAAGTTTGGAAAACATTTTTCTCGGCTTCGGTGTAATTCTCTGAAAACCTACCCTCACATTTGAGGATATCTGCCGCAATATAGTGAGAGGAATAAAGCCTAAATCCGTCAAGTATTTTTCTGTCAATAATTGATGCAAGATACTGAAATTTTTCATTTCTTGAAAATGAATTTGTTTCCTGCAGTTCTTTAA
>DFOK01000090.1 GCA_002376715.1 Bacteroidales bacterium UBA3543
TGGCGTATCTGTTCAAAATTTCGAGATTCTGCTTGTCCATAATTATTATAATTTTTCCGTTTTCGTTTATAAAAATGTTTTGTAACTAAAGTGTTTCAATTTGTTTGCCATCGACCGCAGACTGACTTTTTGTCAAGATAAATGCCGTGAATAACTGCAAAAATATTTTGGATAAAAGAGACATTTTCATTATTTTTGTTGGATACGAATAATTTTAATCCAATTTATAATGAAAAAAATCCTAACTCTCTCACTAGCAGCTCTTATCTGCTTCTCAGCCACAGCTCAACTCAAAAATGAGACAAAGCCTGAAGGCTTCCAATTTACCACAGTTAAGGAGCTCCCGATTACCTCAGTGAAAAACCAGGCCAGTACCGGCACCTGTTGGTGTTTTGCTGCTCTCTCATTCTTTGAATCCGAGGCTCTCCGTCAGGGGTACAAAGGCGACCTTGACCTGGCAGAGATGTTTGTCGTTTCAAATGCATATACGGACAAAGCTATTAAGTACATCCGTGTGGACGGGCATCTCAACTTTGCACAAGGCAGTTCCTTCGGAGATGTACTATGTGTACTCAAAGAGTACGGTATTGTTCCAAACTCAGTAATGCCCGGCCTTAATTATGGCACAGATCGTCATATGCATGGTGAACTCGCTGCCGGCCTGAAGGGCTACGTGGACGGTATCCGCAAAAACCCCAACAGAAAACTATCTACCGCCTGGATTCCGGGTCTTAAAGGCATTCTGGCAGCATATCTAGGTCCTGTACCTGAGACATTCGAGTATGAAGGAAAGCAATATACTCCCAAGACATACATGGAATCACTCGGTATCAATCTAGATGATTATGTAGACCTTGTATCCTGGACACATCTCCCCTACTATGAGGAGCACCCTGTGGAAGTGGGAGACAACTGGCGCTGGGAGACTGCTTATAACCTCCCTCTAGACGAGCTTATGGCTGTAATGTACAATGCCATCGAAAACGGCTATACTTTTGCCTGGGCATCAGACGTAAGCGAAACCGGATTTACCCGTAACGGCATCGGCATCGTTCCCGATATGGATGCAATTCGCCAAAAAACCGAAGAGGTAGGTTCCGATCAGGCTCACTGGGTGGGATCAGACCCTGCTACCGGCCGACCTACATTCAGCGCACCCGTTCCTGAACTTGAAATAACAGCAGAACTCCGCCAGCAGGGATATGAGGAGAAAACTACTACTGATGACCACGGAATGCACGTTTTCGGCCTTGCGAAGGACCAGAATGGCACAAATTACTTCATGGTGAAAAACTCATGGGGAGAAAACAGTAAATACAAAGGCATCTGGTATGTGTCCGAAACTTACGTTAAATATAAGACCATGGACGTAATGGTTCACAAGGATGCCATTCCAAAGGAGATTCGTAAGAAAATGGGTATTAAATAAAAAACCGGAAACAACAGATACACTATGAAACGTTTTTTAATAATGGTCTCAGCAATACTGATTGCAGTATCGGCTTTTTCACAGACACAGACCATCTATAAGTTCACTCCGGTGAAAGACATAGAAGTTACTTCCGTAAAAGACCAGGCACGCACGGGCACTTGTTGGTGCTTCGCCACGATATCGCTCCTGGAAGCGGAACTCATACGCCAGGGCAAAGGAGTTTACGATCTTTCCGAGATGTTTGTGGTTCGCCACAATTACAACAAGAGAATTAGTGACAACTACCTTCGTCTTGGCAGGGGTAATGTTGGTCCGGGCTCACTCTCGCATATGACTATCAACGCCATTGCCGAACACGGCATCGTACCTGAAAGTGTATATGGCGGCATCGCATATGACTCGGACAAACACAACCACAGTGAGCTAAGCGCCTTTGTAAAGGCACTGTCTGAGGTCAGCGTACAGAGGAAAGTTCGTTCACCCGAATACTGGAAGATACACGAGCATCTTTTTGATACTTATCTTGGAAAACTTCCCGAAGAATTTGAGTATGAAGGCAAAAAATATACTCCTAAGAGTTTTGCAGCAATGCTCGGCTTTGATGACCTGAGTGACTATGTCGAAATCACCAGCCTTACACATCATCCATTTTACAAACAGGTACCTTTAGAGATTCCCGACAACTGGGACCACCAGCTCTACTACAACGTGCCCTTGGATGAATTTATGGCCATCATAGACAATGCCCTGCTCAACGGTTATACCGTTGCCTGGGACGGTGACTTGATTCCCAAGTCATTTAACCACAACCGCGGAATCGCCATAGACCCCAAACCCGAGTTTTTTGAAGAGGCTGTAAAATTTGAGAAAATCTATCCCGAACTAGATGCCACACAGGAGCTAAGACAGACATTTTTTGAGACATTCCAGACTGTAGATGACCACTTGATGCACGTAACCGGCCTTTTTAAAGACCAAAATGGCACAAAATTCTATAAAACTAAGAATTCCTGGGGCACTAGCCGTAACGAAGAAATGGGCGGTTACCTCTATATGTCCGAAACTTACGTAAAGATGAGGACATTGGGTATTCTTGTGCACAAGGATGCTATTCCTAAAGATATTCGTAAGAAAATGGGCTTAGAGTAACACTACATGAGGAAGCACATCCCCAACATTTTGACACTTCTCAACCTGACATGCGGCTGTTGTGCTGTGATAATGGCCTTGTGGGGCCTATATCTAGGTGCATTCCTTTTTATTGCAGGATCCGTAGTGTTTGATTTTTTGGATGGCTTCAGTGCAAGATTACTCAAAGCATATTCTGATATAGGCAAGGAGCTGGACTCTCTTGCAGACCTTGTAAGTTTTGGTCTGGCTCCTTCCCTTATCCTTTTCAACCTGTATTACGAATCAGGACACCGGTACACTTTTCTGGCATTCGTACCTCTGATCATTACAGCCTTTTCGGCTTTAAGGTTGGCAAAATTCAATCTTGACACCCGTCAGGAGAGCGACTTTATCGGCCTTGCCACACCAGCCTGCGCGATGATCATTGCACCTTTGGCAGCTTACGCCGACATTTGTCGCCTAAATGGTACATCGTCGTTTGTCAACGTGCTACTGGACAGCGCATGGTTTATCCCCACCATATCGATTGTCCTCGCTCTTTTACTAATAAGTGAAATCCCAATGTTTTCACTTAAAAAGAAAAGAGTGAGCTTAAGTAAAGCACCACTCTTTTCCTCGTTTATAATAATTGCGATTATAGTTCTGATTATGGGAATGATATTCATTCCTCACACAGATAGCATACTTGAAACGCTACCTCTGATTATTTCAGTAATTTTTACACTTTACGTGCTAATCAATATTTTTGCGCATATTTTTCGAATTGCGCAAAAAGAGAGCTGATCTTCCGGTCGGCATCATCACCTTTTGCTCCAAAATAAAACTTAATTTTCGGCTCGGTACCTGAAGGTCTCGCAGAAACCAGACTGCCATCTTTGCTGAAAAACTGCAGTACATTGGATTTGGGGAGATTTGTCTCTTCCGGTTTATTGTAGTCGATGATTTTAACAACCGGTGACCCTGCGAGCTCTGTCGGAGGGGTTATTCTTAAATCTCTCATCATCTGCTGGATCTGTTCCAGGCCCTCTTTACCCTTCATTGTCACGGAAAGAAGGTCCTCCTTATAATAGCCATATTCAGCATAAATCTCCTGCAGATAATCATAGATACTTTTGCCGCTATCAGCAAGCCATGCCGCGCACTCCGCAAAAAGAGCACAGGAAACAATAGAGTCCTTATCCCTTACAAACTCACCGGCATTAAAGCCGTGACTCTCCTCGCCACCGCAGATAAAGACCTTTTTGCCCTCATTCTTACGTACAATTTCGGCAATATACTTAAAACCGGTGAGCACATTATAGAGCTCAACTCCATATTTGTCACAGATATCACGGATCAGTTCAGTGGTTACGATGGTCTTGACCACATATTCACGTCCCTGGAGTTTGCCTAATTCAGACCAGCGGGTGAGCATATAACTTGTAAGGAGAGCTACTATCTGGTTGCCGTTAAGCAACACCAGTTCCCCTTTATCATCACGAACTGCAAATCCCACTCGGTCAGCATCGGGGTCAGTTGCCATTACAATATCTGCTCCCACTTCCAAGGCTTTCTCGATAGCAAGTCTGAGAGCGTCAGGATCTTCCGGATTTGGTGAAACAACTGTAGGAAAATTACCATCACTTACATCCTGTGCATCCACATTGTATATGTTTGAAAAACCCAAAAGTCGCAACCCCTGGGGCACAAGACGCACTCCGGTGCCATGCAGAGGAGTATAGACAATTTTCAAATCCGAATGGCGTTTAACGGAATCGGGAGAAAGGGTAAGAGAAAGCACTGCATCAAGAAATGCCTTGTCCACCTCTTCACCTATTGGTGTAGGGAAAAGTGCAAGGTCATCGCCGAAATTCACCTGTGAGACCGAAGTGATACCGGCCACCTCCGCTATTATATTCTTGTCATGTGGAGCAATGATTTGTGCTCCATCCTCCCAGAATACCTTATAGCCATTATATTCCTTGGGATTGTGAGAGGCGGTAATCATTATTCCGGCTTGACATTTGAGGTATCTGATGGCGAAACTCAACTCCGGCGTAGGCCTGATGTTGTCAAATAGGAAGACATTTATACCATTAGCCATAAGTACCCTGGAGGCAATCATCGAAAACTCGCGACTATTGTTGCGACTGTCATAAGCAATTACAACGCTGATCTTGTCGGATTCCTTAAAATATGATTTGAGATAGTTTGCCATGCCCTGTGTTGCCATACCGACCGTATATTTATTCATACGGTTGGTACCAACACCCATAATGCCTCTCAATCCGCCTGTGCCGAATTCCAACAGGCGGTAAAAAGAATCCTCTAGCTCTTTGGGATCTTCCCTCATAAGGCGTGCAACTTCCTTTTTTGTCTCATCGTCAAAGCCGACGCCCAGCCAGCTCTTTGCAACTTCCATATAATTTGTTTCCATATTAATCTGATAGTGTTAGAATTTTCAGGTCATAAAAAAACAAATTTACACAAAAAAGTTGATTATTGCGCTATCTTTGCCTCCAATCAGAGACAAAAGAACATTGGAAGAAGATAAGACTATATCGTTTATCCTGGAACATGCAGAAGCGGAGGGTACACAACTCCTGCTAAGCGCATCTCGCTACCCCGGAGTTGATATGACAAGAGCAGCATCTGCCATAGAGGCACGCAAAAAAATTGCCTACAAGATACCCCTCTGGTACACTTATACCGAACTGATTTACCCCACCTCGCTCAGCGTGGAACAGTGCAGTTCGCAGGCTACCGCAGAGTATAAAATGCGTTTCGTGCCTGAAGACGGCACTATTGCCGACCTCACCGGAGGACTCGGAGTGGACTGCAGTTTTATGGCTCGCAGAGCGGCGAAATGCCTATATATGGAGCGCGACCCAATGTTGTGCGAAGCAGCGCAACACAACTTTAAAGTGCTCGGTCTTGATAACACCAGTATTATTAACGGTGACTGCAGAGAGTATTTACATAGGTTTGCGGAAGAGAATGAAGAGTTTTCAAAAGCCAATGAAAGAGACAAGGCACACTTCGACCTGATATATCTTGACCCCGCCAGACGCTCAAAAGACTCGGGTAGACTTTTCTCCATCAGAGAGTGTGAACCCGATCTTATGCAACTCAGCGGCTCACTGCTCAAAGCTGCGAATAGGGTCCTTGTCAAGCTCTCACCTATGGTTGATATTACCGCTACACTTCGTGAAATACCCTGCGTTAGAGAGGTACATATTCTCTCCACCGACAACGAATGCAAGGAAGTTCTGTTGCTGATGAGCAGTTGCGGAACTCCCCTGTCTGCGGAGGATATACCTATTCATGCAGTTGATATTACACACGCAAGAGAAAAACGATTTACTTTCACCATCAATGAGGAAAGAGTAGCCGATTGTCCTTTTTCCGCCCCTGAAACATACCTTCACCAACTCGGTAGGGCAATTCTCAAGGCAGGAGCCTTCAAGCTTCCCTGTACACTCTTCGGGATTTCCAAGATTGCTACGAGTACTCATCTCTATACCTCGGATACTCCGGTAGAGGGATTTCCGGGAAAATCTTTCCGAATCGAACGTATAATACCCTTCAACAAAGAGGGCATCCGCATAATATCGCGTGAATACCCTCTCATAAATTGTGTGTCACTCAATTTCCCTATCGATACCAACGCCTTAAAGCAGCGTCTCAAGATTCGTGACGGCGGTAATTTACATCTTTTTGCCACTACCCTCGCCTCCGGGGAGAAAGTGATGATTGTCTCTGAGCCGCTATCTGCTACTTTTTGAAATATTCCAGTAGGTCGGAAGGAAGTTCCGAATCCAAAAGATAGCGGTACCAGAAGATATAATCCTGCATGGCAGAGTGACGCCCCTGCGCACCGCGGTAACCATGCATTGCCTCGGGATAGATCATCAGTTCAAAATCCTTGTTCTGTTTCTGAAATTCATCTATCAACTGGAGCGTATTTTGGAAATGGACGTTGTCATCACCGGTACCGTGAGTAAGGCGGATCATATTGGTTTTATCACCTTTATAATTGGAAATTCTACTTAATACATTTGTAGTTTTGTAGCCTTCCGGATTGTCCTGAGGTGTATCCATATATCTTTCCGTATAATGCGTGTCATAGAGATGCCAATCATAAACTCCTGCTCCGGCGATGCCATATTTAAAATACTCGTTGCCTTCGGTAACACAAAGAACTGTCATCATACCACCGTAGGAAAAGCCTTCGATACCTATTTTATCACCATCAACAAAGGGCATTGCAAGAAAATGTTTGATGCCGTCAATAAAATCCCATAGTTCCGGAATACTGAGTTGCCTATAAACCTGCTCGAGTCCCTTCTTGCCGAAATGACCGCCTGCACGATTGTCCAAAGTCACCTGAATCACTCCATTGTTTGCCCACCACTGGTTGGAGAATGTCACTCCGCTCCACCTGTCGCGTACCTGAGGTGAGTTGGGTCCTCCGTAGATATAGACCTTGACAGGATATTTTTTGTTTTTGTTCAGGTTTACCGGCCAAATCACTGAGGCTGGAATATCAAGCCCGTCACGGGTTTTAATGGTGATAATCTCAGGCAGAGCTATGGCATATTTATCAAAATCGGGGCCTTTGGAGTCAGCAATTACAGTAACTTTCTTTCGGTTCAGATTGCCGGAAGGCAGCGAAATATTGACAAGAAAAAAGGGAGTACGGGCATTTGAGACCATTGCAGCCACATTGCGGCTATCGGGCGAGATTACCACATTTGCAAAATTATAATCACCGTATGAGACCCTTTCGGTCGTTTTGCTCCTGAGAGTGATCCTATAAATATCCACTCTGGTGGTTGCCTCTCTCTTTGCCGTGAAAAAGAGATATTTCGAGTCCACCTTGAGTAAACTGATACCCCAGTTGCGACCTCCGGTAAGTTTCTCGAAACGATTGCCGTCATATGAGAGGAAATAGATCTGCTCCCATCCCTCAAAGTCCCTTACTATATATATGCCTTCAGGAGTAAAGAGCATCTCTTCCATCCAATCAATCCAACTATCCTGATGCTCCGTATAGACACAATAGAGATTGCCCAACACAGGATCAACTGCGAATAGCTCCAGATTGTCCTGAGCACGATCCATTCTTGCCACCATAAAGCGCTTGCCATCACCACTCCAGAAAGGAATGCCGAAGTACTGGTCGGGCTCGGGATCGAAGTCGGACCAGACGGTTTTGCCACCGTTTGCCGATACAAAGCCTATCTTAACCTTAGGATTGGGATCTCCTGCCTTTGGGTAACGGGTCTGGTTGAGTGAGCCGTGCTGACCTCGCGAGTTGTAGATGGGAAACATCGGTACTTGCGAGTTATCGAAGTTGTAATATGCGATTATCTTGCTGTCCGGAGACCACCAAAAGGCTTTATAATTGGAACTTCTGCCGAAAATCTCTTCATAATAGACCCAGGAGGCATATCCGTTGAGATTGAGTTCCGACCCGTCGAAAGTATGCCTTATGATCTTTTTAGTCTTCACATCTATGCTGTAAAGGTCGTTGTCCAACGTATATGCGATTTTCGTCGAATCCGGAGAAAATGTGGGATTTGTCCAACCCGGGACCAATTCATCGAAACGTGAAGGTCTTTGAGGTGGAGTAAATGAGAATGGCTCGGAAGTACCTTTTCGTAGGTCATACCTGAAGAATTCCTGCCCTTCTCTGTAAATGAGTGTTCTATTGTCATCAAAAGCTATCGGTGCGACAGCCTGCCCAACGATACCCTGCGGTATCTTGCCGAGAATCTCTGCATTTGTAAGGTTCTTTTTTGACTGTGCCTCTGCACAGGGAATGAAGGTTGCGACAATAAGGATTACTGCCAGTACTGATCTGAAACGTTGCATATCAATTGTTCTTTTTGTTTGGATAATAACGAACTATCTTCTGTTCGAAATCATTATGTAATAAACCAAGGTTGCAAGTGAAGCGAGGGCAGCTACTACATAGGTATATGCAGCTGCACGAAGTGCCTTTTCAGCCTGCTCGTGATTAGAAACATCTGTGATTCCGGTCGTATTGAGCCATACTAGAGCTCTTTTGCTGGCATTTATTTCCACCGGAAGCGTAATAAAGCTGAAAAGTGTCGTAAGTGCAAACAGAGCTATTCCGGCCATCAACACCTGAGGAAAAACATTTATAAGGAACATACCCAACAAAAGCACCCAGGACATGATTTTGGAGGCAAAATTCACTACCGGCACCAACGCCGAGCGCAGTTTGAGTGGGATATAACCATGAGCATGTTGCAAAGCGTGACCACATTCATGAGCAGCTACAGCCGCCGCTGCGACCGAATTGGAATGATATACTTCCTCACTAAGGTTGACACTTTTGGTAAGGGGATTGAAATGGTCAGTAAGCTGACCCTTTACAGCTGTCACTTTGACATCATTTATGCCATTCTGGCTGAGCATCCTCTCCGCTACCTCAGCTCCGGTCATACCGGATGCTAGCGGTATCTTTGAATACTTCTCAAATTTTCTCCTAAGATTGTGCTGAACGATAAAGCTGACTACCGCTACAGCAATAAACAAAAACCAATACATATTCATTCTAATCTATAAAAAATTCATCTTTAAAATTAACAAAATAAACCCTCTCTACTCCCCTTGTGATGGCGGTATAGAGCCATTTCAGATCATCCTCGACCGGGTCTTTCCAAAAAGGATTGTCTATGAAAACGCATTTCCACTGGCCTCCCTGCGATTTATGGCCGGTTATGGCTGCCGCATACTTGATCTGGAGAGCATTGAAATATTTATCTTCACGCACGGAAGAATACCTCTTCCTCTTACCTTTTACATGGGCATAATCCTCATTTACACCTTCGTAAAGAACTCTTTGCTGTTCTTCGCTCAAAGCCGGGGCTTCGGACTGAAGTGTATCGAGAATAATTTTTGCCGTAATCTCCACATCATTGTAGTCCGGGAAGGACAATACAGCTTCTGCAAAATTCAATCCATACCGCTCTTCATATCCATATATTCTGACAAGTTCGGCAACATCACCGTTGGCGATGAAATTCAATTCCGGCACATCCTCAAGAAACTGGTAGCAATTCTTGACCACCATCAGCTTGTCACCGCGTGTAAGACGCTCCTCTAGAAACAGAACACTTGAACGTATGCCCATATTGTAACGGTTTGCCCGTTTGTTGGACCTGCAAAGTACCACAACTTCGTCTGTACCGTATTTGTCAAACATATCGGAAAGCGACTCTATGAGCTCACCTCCATGAATTCTGATCACATCTTCAAAGCCCTTTGTACGCAATTGCGGTATCACAGGACCGCTGCTGCCCAAAAGTAATCTGATTGCGGTAGCATTGCTCAAAATTCCCGAATCAGCAGCCTGACGCACCACCGTGGTAAGTTCTACTGTCTTTACATTGCCGTAACGACTCATATAAGACTCGTCCAGAGCCGGACTATATGTGAGCCCGATAGGCGGCAACTGCCCTTTGTCTCCAATGAGGATGAGCTTGTTGTCGACTCCCGAACGGACAAACGTTATCAGGTCTGAGAGCAGATCTCCACTTCCGAATATGTTCTGTTGACCACTTGAAGTGGATATGAGTGAAGCCTCGTCCACTATGAAGATGGTCTCCTTCTGCTTATTGATATCCAGTTCAAACTCTCCAAACCCTGCGTTGATGGATTTCTGTCGATAGATATGTTTGTGAATGGTAAATGCCTGTTCCTGAGTAAAACCGGCTAAAACCTTTGCTGCACGGCCCGTGGGAGCTAAAAGCACAAAACGGTGCTCGTGCTCCTTGAGGGTCTTGACGTAAGCGGCGATTGCGGAAGTTTTGCCGGTACCGGCATATCCGCTTACCAGCATCAGGTCGCAAGTATCATATTCGATAGTGAAACGCGCCAGAGAGACTACCAATTCCTGTTGACAGGCAGTGGGCTCATATCCCAGTTTCTCTGTTATTTTCTCTATGAGATACTCCTCTGCTGCCATCAAAATCTTTTCCTGAATAGAGTGAATATAAGTAATACAGGATAGATACTGAGACGACCTACTATCATCTGGATAGCCATAGCAAATTTTGCGACCTGTGACGCATCGGCATAATTGGCCATCGAACCAAATTTACCAAAAGCGGGACCGATATTGCTCATCATTGATATAGAAGAACTCACAGACTCCATAAGATCCATACCGGTCATCACATATATTACCGAGCCGACGAGTACAACAAATAGATATAAGAAAAGATAAGTAAAAACACTTGGGATCAACTCCTTGTCAACTACCTGTCCACCTGACTTGACCTGTAGTACTGCATTTGGGTGAGCCATCCTGGCAAGTTGCACTCTTACCCCCTTGAATATAAGCAACATTCTATCTGAACGAACGCCGCCGCACGTAGATCCGGAACAACCACACTGCACAGATATGTATAACATGACCAGTATGGAAAGTATCGGCCATACTGAGGTGTCACTAATCGCAAATCCGGTGGTACTCATTGTGGAGACCACGGCAAAAGTGCCGTTACGAAGTGCTTGGAAGAGGCTCGTTTCACCTCCTCTCAGCATTAGACTGATGGCAACAAGCACAGAGGAGATCAGTATGGTCATCAGATAAAACTTGGTTGCCGGATCTTTGAATATCTTTGCCGACCTGGTAGCAAAAGAGGCATATATCAAGCCGAAATGGATGGATGATACCACCATGAACAGTATCAAGACAAACTCTATTAAAGGAGAATCATAAGCCGCAATGGAGAGGTTACGCGTACTGAATCCCCCTGTTGAGACAACACTGAAGGCGTGATTGATGGCATCAAAAGGTGACATTCCAGACAGTAGCAGTGCCACGAAAGAGAGGACCGTAATAGCCAGATATACTGTCACAAAAACACGGATAAGTTTTTTGAACCTGTATCTGAAATTGCTCCTGGAAACATCCATTACTTCCATTTTCGACATCCTGAAACCTACCGTCCCAACCGCAGGAAGAAACATGATTATAAAGACAACCACTCCCAAACCGCCTATAAAGTGTGTGGAAGATCTCCAGAAGAGCAAGCCATGAGGCAGTGATTCTATCTCACTGAGAATGGTTGCACCAGTGGTCGTGTAACCGGAAGCACTCTCAAACCAGGCATTTATCAAGGTAAAGTCCCCTCCCCAGAGCACATATGGCAACATTCCGAAGAGACAAGAGATAAACCAAGCCAACAAAAGGATGGCCAGTCCTTCACGGGTATTGATGTCACGTCCTCCTCTTACAAATATCAGTGGAAAGACTCCGAAAAGACAAGTCAAAAAACAACTCACGAGAAGTGGGCTGAATGAGGAGTCAAAGCCATAGATAGCTGAGACAGCGGCAGAAAGCAACATAAAGAAGGCGTTGCATATCAGCGCGATTCCAACATATCTGGATATGACGCCGGCATTCATCAACTCCGTTTTTTTGCAGATTTATTAATATCTACTATGTCTTTGACACGATCATTAAGCTCGGCAAGTTCATCCTTACCCTCTACCTTGACATCATAATTCTTATTGAAGCTAAGGTAGCCTTTAATGCCATGGGATATTCTAAGAAGCGGATTGATCAGATAATAGTTCAGATAGTAATTGAAGAGTAGCACCATGAGAAAACCCAGCAATGCTGAGATCAGACCGGGCATGAGACTGCGGTAAAAATTATCCTGGAGCGACTGTGAATTAAGAATCAATGCATCCTGACTATCATTGGTAAGTTTTGCAATATAAGCATTGAGTTTAGCATAAACAGGCTGCAAGCGGTTGAAATACCACTCTTTGCGGATATCGTCGCTACTAATGAACCATATATCTGATGCTTCACGCACGACATGCATATAGGCTGTAAAGGCATACATCACCGAATCGGCATTAGCCTTATCCTGTTCGGTTACAAAACTCTCCCTTATACCGCTGAAAAATGAGATAAATTCGTCATCGTTGATTACCTCTATACTCTCTTCAGCCACTTCACCGACAACCAGATGCATCAGACGAAGATTGTACTCTTCCGCCTTCGCGAGAAGTTCTCTCGAGATCTCTATGCTCTTGGTATTATCAGAAATAAGTTCTGTAACATGATCGTTCATCCTTGTAAACTCGAACATCGATATGGAGCTCGAGATCAGCAGAATAAGAGCAAGGACAATGCATCCCAAAAGGACTTTTCTCTTTATGCCCATATATCGGAAATTTGCCATAAATCAAGGGTTTGTCTTACAAAGGTAAGAAATAAACTCTAGAGTTCAACTTCGGTTTCGAACACAAATGTAGCCGGACCTGTGAGCCAGATATCCTCAAATCCCTTCCCACCATCGAGGGGAAGAAAATCAACAGCCAAATAGTCTCCCAGGGCTTGAATTTCGAACCTCACCCTTTTCCCTGAAGTTGTAAAACCTTCATCTCCACGGACAAAAGAGGCGATTGAAGCAGCTGTTACTCCCGTACCGCAGGCAAAAGTTTCCGCCTCCACTCCCCTTTCGTATGTCCTGACTTTGATCTTATCCGGAACTATTTCTACGAAATTAACATTTGTACCTTTGGGAAAACGCTCAGCCCATCTCCACTTTTTACCCTCACCGTCCACATCATAATTCATTACATCATCTACAAAAATTACGAAATGGTCTGATCCCGTATCGAGAAAATAACCCTCGGGATAGATTGTAATGGGAGAATTGCCCTCTTTATCAGGAAGGAGGTCTCTCATCTTTAGGCGAACAATGCAACGATAGTTGCCATACTCGAGCATTTCTGCACGGTGATAACCGTCAATTGCTGTAAATTCAAAGCGTTTTATGCCCCTGTGAGCTGCAAAAGCTACGAGACACCTTCCCCCGTTGCCACACATCGTACCCTCAAATCCGTCAGAATTGAAGTAACGCATAGTGAAGTCATACTCGTCACCGGCTCCAAGTAGCATCATTCCATCAGCCCCTATGCCGAATCTCCGGTCACAGAGCCATCTAATCTGTGAATCATCCAGTTTAACAGACCCATCACGGTTGTCAATGATAACGAAATCGTTACCGGCTCCCTGATATTTATAAACTTTTATTCTTTTTGCCATAGTGCAAAATATTATTTGTTCACATTATTTCCTTTCAATAAATCAATCATTTTACGGGCTATTTTGCATGAAGCGCCGGAACTTCCGAGTACCTCTCGCAAAGCGGTGTAATCGCTCTTCATGGTACTTCTGTACTCTTTGTCGGTAAGCAGACGTGAAACCTCGTCAAATATCATCTTCGGTGAGGCCTCATCCTGGACAAATTCCTTGAAAATGAATTTATCGAGAATGAGGTTGGCAAGACTGATGTATTTTACCCTCACAAGGAGTCGCGCAATAAGATAAGTGATGCGGTTGAACCCATAGCACACCACTTGTGGAGTACCAATGAGAGCAGCCTCCAGGCTCGCCGTACCGGAACTGATAATAGCTGCTTCGGAGTGGCTAAGTACTCCATAAGTATCATCGGACACTATTCTAATGGAGCTGTCGGTAGGTATCAACGAACGATAGAGTTGCATATCAACCGAAGGGGCTGCTGCCAAAAGCAACTGATAACCCGAAAGGAGCTGATTCTGCCTCAGAAGTTTTTCAAAGGCCACCATCCTAGGAAGCAAAAAACTTATCTCCGCCCTCCTACTGCCTGCAAGCAATGCTATCGAAGGAGAGTCATCCAGAGAGTGACGTTCTATGAACTTCTGCCGCTCCGAGTGAACACCCTGATAGGCATCTACGCTATCAATCAGAGGGTTGCCTGCGTAGTGAGCCTCAACTCCAAGTTTGCGAAAATACTCCTTCTCGAAAGGAAAGATGGTAAATAACTCATCAACATATCTTCGGATCTTGCGGATGCGCCTTTCTCCGCGCGCCCAGAGCTTGGGAGCAATATAATAATAAACGGGAATACCGTGTTTATGGGCAAAACATGCCATCTTTAGGTTGAATCCGGGATAGTCTATAAGTATCAACACATCGGGACCGTACTCCAGCAGATCCCTCCTGCACTCTGCCATATTTCGCCGAATGGCTCCCAAACGGGATATCACCTCCATTATCCCCATTACTGCAGTTGATTTGTAATGGCGCACCAAAGTACCGCCTACAGCAGCCATCAAATCTCCGCCAAAGAAACGGAACTCCGCAACAGGATCCTCGGCTATCAATCCTTTCATCAAATTGGAGCCATGCAGATCTCCGGAAGCCTCTCCGGCAATGAGATAGTAGCGCATAATATCAAGTATTTGATCAGAGAGACCAAAGGTCTCGCAGACGTTCGATCTCCTGATAGTCGGTATTATCTACACGATGCGGGACAATGGAGACATACCCATCGTCAATCAGGTTATGGTCAGCGTCGGGTGCGTCGTCCAGATTGAGGAATCTCCCTATTATCCAGTAGTATTCCCTGCCTCGGGGATCAGTCCGCTTATCAAACTCCCTAATCCATCTGCCATGCCCCTGGTGAGCGATTTTTATGCCTTTGATATCTTCGAGAGGAAGATTGGGGAAGTTGACATTAAGGTAGATGCCCCTACTGATACCCGTCTTCAAAAAATTGTCCATTATTATACGTGAATAGTGGATTACTCCTGAAAAATCGGGTTCGGGTTTATGGGAGCATAGAGATAGACCTATGGATGGAATGTCGTATATGGCACCCTCAGTTGCAGCACCAAGGGTACCGGAATATACCGATGCCACAGAGGCATTTGAACCATGGTTGATTCCTGAAACCAATAGATCAGGCATCCTACCCTCATTTATGAAGAGATTGACACCCATCTTGACACAATCCACCGGTGTCCCGGTAAAGCCGTATATGCGGATCGAACCAAGCCCTTCTGAGGCAGGTACGCTTTCAACTAGATTCAGTCTGAGTGTATTCTCCAGGGAAATAGCAGCGGACTTACCCGACTGGGGCTCTGCAGGAGCCACAACAGTCACATTGCCGTATGTGCGCATAAGCGCGGCCGCCTCCTTAACGCCTCTTGCATTGAGGCCATCATCGTTGGTGACCAAAATCTCAATAAGTTTCATTTCGCAAAGGTAATATTTTCATTGTTATTTGGATAATTGTTTCTAAATTTGCATGATTTTTAAGTTTTAAATTTTTCTAACATAAAACATCAAGATGAAAAAAGTAAAAGTTGGTATTAACGGCTTTGGCCGTATCGGACGTCTGGTTTTCAGAGCAGCCCAAAAGAGAAATGACATCGAAATAGTAGGAATCAATGACCTGCTCGATGTTGACTACATAGCTTATATGTTGAAATACGACACGGTTCACGGCAGATTTGACGGTAAAGTGGAAGTCGCTGACGGTAAACTCGTGGTTAACGGCAAAGCTATCAGAGTAACCTGTGAGAAGGATCCTGCAAATCTGAAATGGAATGAAGTGGACGCCGACTATGTTGTTGAATCTACAGGTCTTTTCCTAACCAAAGATAAAGCGCAAGCTCACATCGATGCCGGAGCAAAAAAGGTAATCATGTCAGCTCCCTCAAAGGATGACACCCCCATGTTTGTTTACGGTGTAAACCACACCAAATACAATGGCGAAAAAATCATTTCCAACGCTTCTTGTACCACAAACTGTCTTGCACCCGTTGTAAAGGTTCTGAATGATAATTTCGGCATAATAGAGGGTTTGATGACTACAGTTCACGCCATCACAGCCACCCAGAAGACTGTTGACGGTCCTTCTTCAAAAGACTGGAGAGGCGGACGCGCTGCAAGTGCCAACATAATTCCTTCCAGTACAGGTGCTGCAAAGGCTGTCGGTAAAGTTATCCCTGAGATGAACGGTAAACTTACCGGTATGTCATTCCGCGTACCTACAGTTAACGTTTCAGCTGTCGATCTGACCTGCCGTCTCGAAAAAGCCTGCACATACGATGAGATTAAGGCTGCCATGAAAAAAGCTTCGGAAGGCGAGCTTAAGAACATTCTCGCTTATACTGAGGACAAAGTGGTTTCAAGCGATTTCATCACCGATCCCCACACCTCCATCTTCGATGCAGATGCAGGTATCCAGCTCAACTCCAACTTCGTAAAGATTGTAGCCTGGTATGACAACGAGTGGGGTTACTCCAACAAAATCCTCGATATGATTGCCTACACCGCAACTAAGTAACAAAAAAGAGTCCTCACGGACTCTTTTTTATTGGTGCGGGGTGCGGGTTACGCGTTTCAAGTTAAGTACCATGCACCTCGTAACTCGTACCGCGCAACACTATAGTAAAGCTATAAACTCCTTCATCTCCTCTTCGTGAGCATCAAGAGAGTCCAGAAGGCGTTTTTGTGCCATCGTACGGTCATAATTATGCTCAGGATATTTGATCTTATAGTAGGTGTCACCGTTTAGATAATCTGTCAGAAAACGGACTGTCTGCATATAAGTCAGGAGCTTGGCCCCGAAAGGCAGCAATTCTTTTTCAATATCAGTAATGAAGGGCTTCGCCCCTTCGAGATAACCTCTCGTAAATGCCTTGAATATTTCCATGTCGAGGCCGACATTATCCAGGTCTTTATCATCTTCGGCTCCGGTATTGGCGGCCGAACGGATAAAATCACCATAGTCGGAAAGGACATAGCCCGGCATAGTAGTATCAAGGTCTATGACACATAATACATTGTCATCCTCGTCAAAGAGAATGTTGTTGACCTTTGTATCACAATGGGTTATGCGTTTAGTAAGTTTACCTTCACGTCCGAGGCGTTCGGCAAGCGACATTTCGTCAGCCCTCTCAAGCAACTCGTCAACCAAGGGACGCATACGTTCGAGACGACCGGCTTTATCATCAGATACAGCCTCGCGAAGTTGGCTGATGCGAAACTCAATGTTGTGAAAATTGGGAATTGTCTCGTCAAGAGGCTCCCCACCCAGGTCTGAAAGCATATATTGAAAATCGGCAAATGACTTGCCTGTAATATATGCCAGTTCCGGTGTCACATCATCGCGGCTCTTTGAACGGTCTATGTACTTGGAAACCCTCCAGAACTCTCCATCCGCCTCGTAATAGGATTTGCCGGTACGACTCTTGACAAATGTGAGAAGTCTGTCCGTACCTCCGGGAACTCCACGATCAAACATTTTTTCACGAATATGAGCAGTCACCCTGTCTATGTTGCGCTGCATCTTGTCAACATCCTTGAATACGTCGCTGTTGATGCGTTGCACCACATAGTCGGGAAGGTCAGGTTCTACAATTCTGAGTTTGTAGGTGTCGTTGATAAGACCCTTACCCAAACGAGATATCTCTATCGGCGTACCTTCAATCTCAAAATTCGAAAGTATTTTTCTCCACCTGTTGTTCATATTCTTGACAATTTGTATTGTAAAGGTAGTGATAATATGTTATTTTCGCAAAAAATAAGCTATACTATAATGAGACATTTTATCCTTACAATAGTGCTTCTGGGCGCATCGCTCACGGCAAACTCACAAGTCAGATTCGATGCTGATTTCGAGAGCGGAAACCTTGGAAAAGTAGAGCTTCTCGATTCCGTAAAAGTAATTGTCACCCCTGGAGATACGGTTGAACATCTCTCCTACCTCTTCCACGGAAGGTTTGACCCCGTCAACCCCATTGATATCTCCCTTGCTGCCAATGCCAATTGGTATTATTTCAGAATTAGCGGCATCAGAGGCAAACAGATATATCTCACTCTGAAGGACAACGGAGTCCACGGTCTCTCCTATTCCTACGACGGGGATAATTGGATGCATTTCCCCCTCAACGAATCGCCCCGCAGAAGGTTGGATAAACGATTCGACAAGGACACGGTATTCATCGCACTCTATCGTCCATACACATACTCCTATCTCCAGGAACGCATTGCAGAATGGGGCGGCAGGGAGGGCACTCTGATTGACACTATCGGCCGGAGCTTTGAAAACAGGCCTTTGCAGCTGCTTCACATTACCGATCCAAATGTACCTGCTTCAGCCAAAAAACGCCTCTGGTTTCACGGCCGCCAGCATCCAAGCGAAACTCCCGGATCCTGGCTCCTGGACGCTTTTATAGAAAAACTCACCTCCGACACGCCCGAGGCAAGGTCGCTCAGAGCACAAATCGATGCATACATACTCCCCTTCGCCAATCCTGACGGAGTATTCAATGGCCTCTCAAGGTCAAATGTGACCGGAGTTAATCAGGAAATCAATTTCGGAAGGAGTGACGACAGCACAGTAGTAGAGGTACAGGCGATGAAAGCGATGTTCCGCAAACTCCATGACGAACAACCGATAGACCTGGTGCTCAACAATCACTCACAGCATGCCGACTGTGCAATTTACTGGATGCACACCAGCAGCAGCACCTCCATTGAATATGCGCGCAAGCAATGGGTCTTTGCGGGACTCTCCTGCTCATTCAATCCCTATATGTATCCCAAGGAGATGTTGTTCTCAGATGTGGCTCCCAGATACTGCGAGGGTTGGTTCTGGAACAATGCGGGTGAGCGTACCATTGCACTGACCCTGGAAACTCCCTACACCTTTTATTCTTTCAACAAAGAGGGAGAATGGGTTAATGACTCCAACCTCAGGTACTTCGGTGAGCGCCTTCTGGATGCTGTAGCCGAATACTTCGGACTCTCTACACCGGGACGCATTCTGATAGAAAATCCCGATAATCCAAAGGGTTGGACACCCCTCTCCAATCAGACTACCGCTTTTATGGGCGAAAGCGGGTGGAGTGCTACCTCAGCGAAATCCAAGATTATATATAGAACGGATATGGTAGAAGCAGGAGAATACGAACTCTACCGCTATATTCCGGGTGATAATGTAGAGCCCCCAAAAGGCCGCAACGATTTTGGCGACATTGATCCCGGCGAACACGGATGGGTATTCGAATGTGATTTTACCCAAAAAAGAGATGGACGTTTCAAATATGTCTATAGAGCAAAAGAAATTGGCAACATCGCTGATGCAATCCTGCTAATAAAAAAGAAATAGCATTGAGCTCCAGTCCTTTCCAATTCAGAATTCAAAACTTTTAACTCAAATTTGTTATCATAGTAAAAAAATCTAACTTTGTCCACAAATACCTAAACGCTTAACGATTTCTCTTTTCTATTCTCTATGGTTACGCCACAACGGGAAATAGCATCATACCGAATCGGACAGTCGTCCGTCACTTCTTCCTCTCTCGTTGAAATAGAGATATTTATCACCACACCACTTTCAAACGGCAGCATTTATGCCTACCGTCCATTTTGTGTCCGTTGCTATGAGGAATGCGCGTTGCGTGGTGCAGGGTGGGGGTTATGAATCAGGAAGAATGGCAAAGAAAGAATATGGAAAGAAAGTAGGAGGTGAATGACAATTAGTAATTAGCCAACGGCTTAAAATGAAATTAAAATAATGGATATGAAATTCAAGCTTTTTACTTTCGCACTGCTCGGCTTATTGATTGCGAGCTGCACCCGTGAAGCTCTTCCAGAAATTGAGAAGGAAGGAGGAAAGATGGTTACCATAAGCGCAACTATCCCGGCGGAAACACGCGTAGCCTACACAGACTCTGATACCCCCGGTAGTGGTGGCACACTGGCATGGGAAAGCGGTGATCAACTAATGCTGGTTGGATATGACAACGACAATGTTTATAAAGGACATAAGGTATTTTCCTACGTTACAGGAACAGTAGGCGATTTTACGGGAGAAACTGTGTCAGGCGCTACCAAATACAAAGCCTACTATCCAGCAAATGTCATATTGGGTCAAAATGGAGAACCGCTACCACCTGATGCTAATTTCTGGGAACAGACACAAATCGGAAATGGTTCATCAGCGCATCTCGCTGCCAAACTACTCCTAAGCGACACGGAAGCAAATGACATCAATACGCTTTTTACCCTTGACTCTCCATGCAGCATCATCAAATTTGTGCTCAGCAACATACCTGAAGATGTAGGAGAGCTCAGCAAACTGATTTGGACAGTAGAAACAGCATCAGGGACCCAATCTATGACACTTAACTTGAACAATGTAACTATCGGTACCGGCGCAACCGATCTGACCGCATTTCTTTCTTTTAACCCGACAGTTATGCAAATCAAGCCAAACGGTGAGGTAAATATAACTCTGATGGGTGCAAAAATGTGCCAGTGGAACACTCTGGTAGTAAACCCAAAGACCTACTCAGCAAAATACAGATATACAGCTACTGTAAATAGCGATTGGACAACTGAGACCAAAACTCAGTTCCGCTATAAAATCACAACCTTGCAACCAAACACAGAGTACAAAATCTGGCAGAAATCATCCTCATCCATCAACCCCGTAAATCTAATGATCGACTGGGGAGATGACTCTGATACAACCATTGTTCAAGGTGCTTCACTTTTAAAGACAATCGCTTCTCATGAGTATGCCGTAGCTGACGAGTATACCATCACCATTTACTCCGACCAAGTGGACACCACTCTTATACAGACACCGCAAATAATATTCTTTAACGATGATACTTACGAAAGAGACACACTACAGACGGCCATACTTGACCCCTTCCCCAATATGGGAACTGATTTCTCCTACTACTTCTGGGGCTGCATAAGATTAACTTCTGTTCCGGCGGATCTATTCAGATACAATCCTAGTGCGATAGCGTTTCAGAGAAGTTTCCTGAGCTGTATCAAGTTAACTTCTATTCCGGCGGAACTATTCAAGTACAATACGCAAGCAGTAGATTTCATGGATTGCTTTGCCGGCTGTGCAGAATTAAATTTTATTCCGGCAGAACTATTTAAGTACAATATCAACGCAAAATGGCTTATTGGATGTTTTTCATTTTGCTACGGAATAACCAATATTCCGGAAGACCTGTTCAAATACAACACACTTATAACAGATTTCAGCAATTGCTTCTGGCGCACCGGATTAACATCAATTCCAGGGAAGCTATTCATGTACAATACGAATGCATTATCGTTCTCTTCCTGTTTCTCAGAGTGCCCAGGATTAAGCTCTATTCCGGCAGAACTGTTCCAATATAATACGAAAGCAACGGATTTCAGCTATTGCTTCAATGGATGCACAGGATTAAGCTCAATTCCGGACTACCTGTTCAGATACAATTTAGAAGTAAAGTACTTCAACGCTTGTTTCTCCGGCTGCACAGGATTAACAAAGATTCCGCAAATACTGTTTATTAAGAATCAGAAGGCAATAACGTTCAATTCCTGCTTTCAGAACTGCACAGGATTAACAAAGATTCCAATAGTAATATTTGACCTCAATCTCCAAGCGGAAGATTTTAAGTCGTGCTTCGAAGGTTGCACAGGGCTGAGTTCTATTCCGACCGGACTGTTTGAATACAATACGAAAGCAATAAATTTCAGCAAATGTTTCTCTGGTTGCACCCGATTGCGATTAATAGCGGAAATTTTTCCGGACCCGAGTACAAACCCCGACTTTTTTGTAGGTAGAACTATGGATTTCAGCAATTGTTTTTACAATGTAGGCACACAAGCGGCGTACCCGGGTACTGCCCCAAGATTATGGGAATTTACCGGCAATAGCGGCTGGACTATTACCAATTGTTTCACTAACGCCTTTGTAAGCAACTACGGCGATATTCCGCCCAGTTGGAAGGGACTATAATACCATATCGTCTTAAAATCAAAAAATCCACCATCACACGGTGGATTTTTTGATATTTCAGTATCGGGAATGTGAAGTAACAAGCAAATAAAATATAAAATTAGAGACACAAAACAAAAAGACGGAATTGCCCTTCTTTATTTAACTATGCAGCCACCTGATAACCAACACTCTACTCGCACCACGTACCCCGTAACTCGTAACTCACACCCCGCATCCCGTATCACGTATCCCACACCACGGTGCTACTTTTTCTTCAGATTGAAATTGACATCGCTGACCTTAGCGTGACCGGAGTACCACACACCTTCATCTTTATATTTGAAATCCTTGAGAACCAGTGTATCACTCTGATATTCACCACCGCCCTCCTCTCCATCGACATCTTCTGCAACGACTATCATTTCCACTAAAGGGAAAGAACGGATATCAACTTGATAATTTCCCTGCACGTCCGTAAGAGCAGACCCCTCAAAACGGATTTGATGTTGGCCAAGGGAATCTTTATAGGGATGGCCACCTACAGATACCTTGATACCTTGAAGCGGTCTGCCCTCCTCACTTCTCACATGCCCGCTGGTGGTATAAGATGCACTGGGGGTGCCATACATGCCTATCGGACATCCCGCAAGAATTATAGAAGGAAAAATGAAGGCGAGGAGCCTTGTGAACAAGTTACTCTTTATTGAGGATAGCTTTCTTTTCATAATCTGAGTTCTTATCAGCCAAGATGCTCTTTGCGGAGCAGGTCGGCAACCGTTTTTACAGGGTTGAATGTTATAAGGGGGACCTCCACGAAGGTGGTGTTCCAGTTGCTCATCGCCCCATTCCAGAGACCGGGAAGCTCAAGTGCCTTGAGTTTGCGCCCCTCATAGCTTTTGGAGGAGATAAAACCGGCATCATCATTGACAAAACGGGAGAGGTCATACCTTTTGCCCTCTGCATCAGTAATCGAGCATACCAGATCCACAGGATTGAAGTGTGTGCCGGCAGCAAAGAGTCCGGCTGTACGTGGATCCGAAGGATTGAGCTCTACGCTCTCAAGTATCTGAAGAGAAGTGCAACCATCCGCATCCCTGACTATGAAAGGTCCTCCTCCGGGTTCACCTTGATTGCGTACCATGCCGCAAACTCTGACAGGACGGTCGAGCTTGGAACGAAGCAGTAGGGGAAGCAGTTCATAGGGAATTTTTTCAGGTAATGTAATGCAGAATTGTTCGTCAAGAAAACCGGAAACCTCATTACACAAAGCTACGATATCATCTTTGCAACCTATTTTGAGCGCATTGTCGATACGTGCGATATAGTCGAAACAACGTTCGCGAAGTATGACGAGTTTACCGATGAGTAATTTTTTCCATAGTACGGTCTGCTCGATAAAATCCTCTTTGACTACATTGTCTATATTCTTTATTACAACGATATCCGAATCAATCTCATTGACATTCTGTATCAGAGCACCATGTCCTCCGGGGCGGAAGAGCAGAGCGCCATCTTCTTTGCGGAAAGGTTTGTTCTCCTCAGTAGCAGCAATGGTGTCGGTTGAAGGTGACTGGAGCGTAAACTTGATCGAATACTTCACTCCGTAACGTTGTTCATACCTCTCCTTGACCGAGTCAGACAATTCCTTGAATCCTTCGAGATGCTCCGGCGAGACGGAAACCACGATGGAGATGGTGCCATCCTTCATTTTGGCGTAAAGGGCACCCTCTACCAGATGTTCTTCAAAAGCCGTACGGACATCATCGGAATACCTGTGAAAGAGTAGTTGTCCCTTGGGTTTGGAGCCATAACCGAGGCCGCTATCATTGAGAACCTTGTCAATGAGCTCCATCGGAGTGCAGCCTTCAAACATTTCGGGAGTGTAAAAAGCGAAATCTTTAATCCTGGATGTGAAATTGCGTCCGTATTCCGACATTTCTCCACTTTCGAGCACGTTGAAAAGATCCCTGAACATCCTCGAAGCCGCACCTGAAGCCGGAACAAACTTAGTAACCTTAAGAGAATTGGAAACAAAAGCATTGAAAGCCTCTTTTTTATCATTCTCGGAAAAAACCTTGATGCCCCTGGCTGGCGTTGCAGCACTTAAAACGTCAAGCCACTCAAAACCAGTCTCGTAACGAGACATTTGTCCGGTGGCCTGCTCGACAGTAATGCCTCTTTCGGCAAAAACCTTCAAATCTTCATTATTAAACATAAATCAAAATTCTGTTCTGTAATTATAATGTGAGCGTATTTGTTCAAATCTTCCGGGGTCGGAACGCAGCATCCTGTCATCCTCCCATATGTCATAAATGGCACACAATCGGTTGCAAATCTCCTCCTGAGACAAACCTTCCGGATTAAACCTGACTACCGCCGTGTCATCACTTACGGTAAAATCTTTCAAATCATCTATTCCGAAATGCTCTCCTGCAGCTCTAACGACAGCCGTACTGCCGTTGATCTTGCCCTGTCTGGAATAGCCCGCAATGTGCGGTGTTGCTATATCTACCTTTTCAAGCAGTGCCCGATTGATGTCGGGTTCGCCCCTCCACACATCCGTTACAACACCTGAAAACTTTGGCACAAAGCGCAAAAGGGCATCTTCACAGACAACTTCTCCACGAGAAGTATTAACAAAAATAGCCCTTTCTTTCATATTCTCAAAGAAAATGCCATCTGCAAAACCATAGTTCTCTTTCCAAAGAGGAATGTGAAGAGTCACTATATCCGACTGAGCCAACAATTGATCCAGAGAGGTGAAAAGATGCGCATTGTATGGCTCCAGTTCCTCCCTAGGAGGATCATTTCGCAACACCCTGAACCCTAACCTCTCACCAAAATCCGCCACCTTGGATCCCACATGGCCCACTCCAATGACACCGAGAGTAAGCCCCTGCAGAGAGATGGCTTTACGGCGCGCCAAAGCATAGAGGGCAGTGAACAGATACTGTCGCACGGCAGAGGAGTTGCATCCGGGAGCATTGACCACCCGTATCCCCTTACCTAAACACCAATCTATATCTATATGATCAGTACCTATGGTTGCGCTGGCTACGAGCGATACACGTGAACTCTCCAGCAGAGCGGCATTGCATAGAGTGCGGGTACGCACAAATAGAGCATCCGCATCTCGCACCACTTCCGGAGTGATATCCGAAGCCTTACAGAAAACGCAATCCGCATGATCACGTAGAATTTCCATATAAGGTATGGCGCTGTCCGCTACAAATCTCAATTTTTTCTCCATATCAATAGATGGTTATCTTGAGCACATGCTCCTCCTGGAGTATCGTGTTGATCCTGTTCCGAATGCTCTCAAGCTGAAAAAAGAGCTGACTACGGAGTACTGAAGAGGAAATTTTACAGGAAAGTACGCCATCCCTGAAGTATTTTTTCAGAGTCAGACCCGGTATCTCTTCGGGTTTGTAATAGGAACCGGTCATATCGAGCAGAACCAGATCCCACGCCTCGAAGATGCGTGCACAAAGAAGTCCCGATGCCATATTGTCCTCCTTTATGTACTCCTGCAACACTTCTGCTACGGTGCGGCTCTTTTCTCTTCTCATGGTTCAGAGGTTTGAAGTGATCTGAATGCTCCATTTTCAACGATGAAAGAGCGCGATTCACCCTGCAGACTCTCCATAAGTCTCTCTATGCGTACTTTGTTGCTGTCGGAGATGAAGATCTGACCAAAATCATCTTTAAGGACTATCTTGAGGAGAGATTCTACCCTCTCCATATCCAGCTTGTCAAAAAGATCGTCAAGCAGCAGGATGGGAGGCTTGGAGTAAATGCTCTTCATAAAGGAAAACTGCGCCAGTTTCATTGCCAACAGAAAACTCTTCTGCTGACCCTGCGAGCCGCAGTTGCGAATGGGATGATCTTCGATAAGGAAGGTCATATCATCCCTTTGAGGCCCCACGGTGGTATATTTAAGTATGCGTTCCTTTTCCTCATCCTGTTGCAACAGTGCAGAGAAATCTCCGTTGTCAAGGTCTGTGCGGTAGCGTATTTTGACCTCTTCCCTGCCGTCGGAGAGTCTGGAATAGTATTCTCTCACAAGCGGATCGAGCTTGTTGCAGAGTTCACGCCGCGCATCGCAAACATAGTGTGCGTGCGGGGCCATCTGTTCCGCAATTGTATCCAGCAGCACATCCGGAAGAAGATCCTCCTTTAGCAGACGATTGCGTCTGATCAGAAGATGAGTGTAGGCCTGGATATGGCGCAGGTATGCACGGTCGGTCTGTGAAAGGATAAAGTTGAGATATTTACGGCGCTCGTCACCGGAATCATGTATAAGAGAGGTGTCCGCAGGTGAAACCATCACTATGGGAAGCAATCCGATATGCTCTGAAAAGCGTTCATAGTTGCGTCCGTTGCGACGCACGGTCTTGGCTCCGCCTCTACGGATTGAGACTCCGATACGCTCCTCTACCCCTCCAATGTCATATACTCCCCCAATCTGCGCCTCATCCGCGTCAAAATTGCATACATACCTGTCGGAAGAGGAGAAGAAACTCTTGGTCATTGAGAGATAATAAACTGCATCAAGCAAATTGGTCTTGCCTGCTCCGTTGTTGCCCGATATGTAGTTGATTTTGGGCGAAAATTCCAGCGAAGCGGCGACTATATTTTTAAAATTGTGAAGTATGATGCTCTTGAGGTACATATAAGTCTTGTCAGAGTTCACAAAAGTACAAATTATTGTTTGTGTTTCCCATTTTTGTTGTAAATTTGCGTTTCGTAAATAACGCGAATAATACGAATAAAAACGAATATAAATAAACAGAC
>DFOK01000086.1:0-180 GCA_002376715.1 Bacteroidales bacterium UBA3543
ATTATTAAGTTTGCGCGCATTTAATAATAATCAACTAATTATTCATTATGATTCAATACAAATTCAAAACTTCAGGTAAGACAAGGTTGGACCATGACCTTCTTGGTGACAAGGAAGTACCCGTAGAGGCGCTGTTCGGTGTACAAACTCTCCGTTGCATAGAAAACTTTGACATTAGCC
>DFOK01000086.1:288-13198 GCA_002376715.1 Bacteroidales bacterium UBA3543
GAAAACTTTGACATTAGCCGTGACCTTCTCGGTGACCATCCCGAATTTATCAAGGCATTCGGCATTGTAAAGAAGGGCGCAATCCTCGCAAACCACCAACTCGGTCTGGTTTCCGATGAAGTAAAGGATGCCGTGGTTGCAGCCTGTGAGGAGCTTATGGAAGGTAAACATTGCGAACATTTCCCCATTGACATGGTTCAGGGTGGAGCCGGTACTTCAGCCAATATGAACGCAAATGAGGTGATTGCCAACAGAGCTCTCCAGATTGCCGGTCACAAACCCGGTGAGTATCAGTATATACATCCCAATGATCATGTAAATATGGCTCAGTCCACCAATGATGCCTATCCTACGGCTATGCAGTTGGGACTCTATATGATCCATAAAGATGTGATGACAGCCCTTAAAGCGCTTGCCCGTTCATTCCGTTCAAAAGAGAAAAAATTTGCGGATGTTATCAAAATGGGACGTACACAACTTCAGGACGCAGTACCCATGACTCTTGGCCAGACATTCGGAGCATATGCTTCTGCTATGGAAAATGAGATGAAACGTCTGGATGAGGCAGCACAGGGCTTGCTCGTAATCAATATGGGCGGTACGGCTATCGGTACCGGTATTACAGCCGAACCGGGATATGCAGAGGCCTGCACAAAATTTATTAAAAAGATTTCAGGATGGAAAGTGACCCTCTCGGAAGATCTCATTGAGGCCTCCAATGATACATCCGCCTTTGTAGTTTACTCTTCAGCTTTGAAAAATGTTGCCATTCGCCTTTCAAAGATTTGCAATGACCTTCGTCTGCTCTCCTCAGGACCTCGCACAGGTTTGGGAGAAATCAATCTTCCTCCAAGGCAGCCGGGTAGCTCCATTATGCCGGGTAAAGTCAATCCCGTCATTCCCGAAGTTGTCAATCAGGTTTGCTTCAAGGTAATCGGCAATGATTTTACCATTACCATGGCTTCTGAGGCGGCCCAGCTTGAACTCAATGTAATGGAGCCTGTACTTGTACAGTCTGTCGTAGAGTCTGCCACCTGGCTCATGAGAGCTTCTGATGCTCTCCGCACAAAGTGTGTTGAAGGCATTACCGCCAATAAAGCGCATTGCAAGAAACTTGTAGAATACAGCATCGGTATCGTTACCGCCCTCAAACCTTATCTCGGCTATGCCAAAATCACCGAGGTTGCACAAGAGGCTCAAAAGACCGGTGGCAGCGTATATCAGCTGGTTCTCGACAAGGGTTTCCTCACAAAGGAGCAGCTTGACAAAATTATGGACCCGGCCAACATGACCAAACCGGTAAAGGTGGAGTTGTAAAATCAGTTTTGAGTTCCGAGTTAGGAGTTCGGAGTTTACAAAAAGAGTCCTTATGGACTCTTTTTGTGCTTAGTTGTGAGTACAACAAATTCGCCGCGAACCTCACGGTCGGCGGCGAATACAAACTCTAACAATTTAACTTTAATACTATGATGAGAAAAATTCTTTATAAAATCTTCATGGCAATATGCGCACAGGCTTCCGCATCGGCCAGGGCGTGGTGATGGTTTTCAAGATTGTATCCGCAAGCAGCGGCAACCGTCTGTAATTCGTGATTATCTATGGAGTTTGCGAAATGCTTTCTGGAGGTAGCGCAGGTGTCGTAAAACACATAGTCCGGATAATCCATCTGATATACCCTGAAGACCTCTTTAAGACATCCTTCATCAAAATGACTGTTATGAGCCACAAGCGGCAGGCCCTCAATCATCGGCGCAATCTTCTCCCACACATAAGGGAATACCGGCGCATCGGATGTCTCCTCTTCCGAAAGACCGTGAACCTGTTGACAGAACCATTTATGGTATTCAGGTTCCGGACGGATAAGACTGTAGAATCTCTCCACTATTTCACCTCCGCGAACCACAACCACTCCGACGGAGCAGACGCTGCTTCGGCACTCATTCGCCGTTTCAAAATCTATTGCTGCAAAATCTTTCATAATTAATCTTCGTACCTCTTCAACATTTTCTTAATGGTATTCTTGATTTCATTGCGGTACCATTGAGGCTTCAGGACCTCGATTGAGTCTGACTTGGAAAGTAGCTCCTGCGTGAAGTCGTAAGTGGGCACTATGTGATATCTGAATATGGTATAATCCGAGGTCTCCTCGATAGGAGTCTGCGATTCGTGTAGCTTGAGGGAGTTGAAGTAATAGACCTGTGGTTTATCGACCCTGATTTCGATCTCTTCTGCATAATTGCTGTCCTCAATGCAGGCGCCGTAAAGGTCCTTGAAATAGCCTTTCGCCGTGAATTTCTTTGGAATCTTATAGGAGCGGCCGGTACGGCGGAGTTCCTTGATACGGTCGAGCCCGTAGATCCTCGGCTTGTCGCTTGCGGCAGTCTTGGCCACCATATACCAGCGTTGCTTGAATTGTCGCAGACAGTATGGTTCTGCTTCAAAAGTGGTGGAATACTCCTTGGTGAATCCCTGATGTGTGATTTCAAGCGCTTGTTTGTCGCGGATAGCCTCTATGATTGCAGAGAGATACTTTTCGCTAGAAGGCACCTCCTCGAAGATGATGCTGTCCCGCATATTGTGGCTTTCGTTCAGCAGGTTGTTGAGCGAGAGCGACTGCATAAGCCATTTTCTGATTTCATCACCTTTTATATCATCGCTATTTGCAATATAATACCCAAGGCTCCTGTCGCACTTGATTTCGATGCCGAAAGTTTCGAAAATGGAACTAATGTGGTTGTGGAATGTTCTTTCCGGAAGGTAACTTTCTCCAAACTCATTTAGTTGACTGCGTGCCCAAAGGTCGCTTATATCCTTTCTGGAGATGTACCCATGACGGTTAATGACCTCTATGAGCCAGATGTAGCGGTTGAAGTAGTTTATTGCCATATCTTATGGTTTTGCTTTCAATGACAAAGATAATGAATTAAACTGCCAAAATGTGGCAGCCTGCCTCTTTTTGGCACCAATTTTATCAAAATCCTATTCTATTTCCGGTTTGCCTGTTGTTGCCTATCATCTCCTCTCTGCAAAATTCCACCATCTCCTCATAGGAAGGCTCGGTGCCGGTGATGATCGACTGCACTATCTTCTTACGGCTGACATTTTCAATCTGACCTCCGGAAAAATTGAACATCGAGGCGAGCTTGCGCGTCTGCTCTTCATCGAGATCGGGAACCATCGAGTGCCAAATCTTGGATTTTACTTCGACTGAAGGTACTTCGAACCTGATTTTATAGAGGAAACGTCTCTCGAAAGCTTTATCCAGATTTTGTGTCATGTTGGTGGTGGCGATAAGAATGCCGTCGAGACTCTCCATCTCCTGCAGGATGATGTTTTGGATGGAGTTTTCCATCTTTTCAACGGCTCGATCTGCACCTTCCATCCTAATGCCGAATATCGCATCGGCTTCATTAAAAAGCAGAATAGGTGTCATTTTTGACTCTTTAACGCACCTTTTATATTTGCTGAACAGCTCTTTTATATTTTTCTCGCTTTCTCCCACCCAGAAACTCTTGATTTTAGTCACATCGGCAGTTATCAGATCCCTTCCGGTGCGTTTGGCAAGTTGATACACGGTCTCCGTTTTTCCCGTACCGGGCGCTCCATAGAATAGGCAAGTAAAACCTGTTCGCATACCTTTTGATTTCATCATTTCTCTTATCTCGGGAAATCTTTCCGCCGACAAAATGCTCTCAAGTGACGAAACCTGTTTTTTGACCGCATCATCATAAAACAATGCTTTTGCGTTAATTGTCCCATATTCTATCAAACCTGCCATTGGGGTTCTATCACGTACCCCACCTACATCAGCAAGGATCATCTCCTTGACTTCGTCCGTCAGATGAAAACGATCTTTTGCAGCCATCCCATCTATATTTACATACTCAATAACCCCCATTTTCTGGAGATCCAGACTCCTGTTTTTATACTCTCCCTGGAGCCAATCAAAGTCATCATCGGAGAAAAAACTCCTGAAATCCCACCATTCGCAGTCATCGTCATCGTATCGATTGTAGCGATGTATCAAAGCATAGAAAAGCATACGCTCAATTTTACTCATAGACTCGGAATAGTCATAATCACTCTCATCATCCATTAAATCATTGATTGTGTCTCCGGCTTTTAAAACAAAAAATGAATCGGCTGCCTTAGCAATGGAAGTATTAGGGTTGGAGAGGAGCATGTCGTCCACTTCTTCCAATGCCAGCTTGACATTACCCTCATCTATTGTAATATCGCCGAATAAACGATCCATTCTCGAAAGAATAGTGTTTGTTGTCAATCCTGTTGAAGAGGATTTTCGGAAAGGCTTATTTTCGCGCAACATCTCTAAAACCTCTCTCGAAACTCTAATCGAACCCCACTTGTTTCTTTTAATTAAACGCAGCTTCTCAAGCTCAAGCAGATCCTTCTCTAATGAGAGAAATGAGACGAAACTTGTTTTGAGCTGTTCGGCAAGTCTCCTCTGATTCACATCATCTCCCTTACATAGTTCAATCACAATAGCAAATAACGCCGCCTGCCACTCGCTGATTCCATACTCCTGTGCAATCGTCTCCAACTCGAAGCGTTTAGCAGCAATTAATTTATCGTTAAGACAGAAGTACTCATCATACTCCCGACCAAACTCCCTATTCTTTCGCGCCCTCTCAATTACCTCCTCAAAACACTCCAACAGACTTTTCTTTTTTAACTCCAGACCCAAATCATCAATCAGCTCTTGACACCCCAGCATACCTGCCAGGATCTCTTTTGTAGATATTTTCTTTTCCATAACTATGCTCCTTTTTTATTTCTGTTACTGCCAGGATTATCTTATTACTACACGAACTTATTTTTCACTATTGCACTAACGCTTTTTTCACTACTGCACTAATTGCCTTTTCACTACTGCAATTATTCTTCTCTCATTATTGCAATGATTACCTTTTCACTGATGCAAAGAAAGACATTCTCGCTGCCAAAAAGTGGCAGTTCTTAGAAATTTTGATTGTTTTTTTGAATTTGGAGTTCAAAATTGTCTTTTCTGCACATCTCATTGATATTTGTTTCATATCTTTGTGGAGAAATTGATAAAAAAGAAAAAGATTATGGCAAAACCAATTAAAGAAACACCACTCCTTACCGGTGAAGATGCAACTCGTTTTGAACAAGCTGCACAAGAGGTTGTGCCCGCATCTGAAAAAGAAATAAATGAGGCACGCGAGGCGTTTGATTATTTTGCTTCAATAGCAACCTTTAGTATGTAATGGGACCTCAGTTAAGAAAATTAACTCCGGAATATAATAACACCCTTTGATTTGCAGTCAAAGGGTGTTGTGCATATATTAACAAGAGGAGGGCTAACAGCGAACTGCTAACGGCGAACCATTAGATTGTCAGCGTTTGCTTATTATTTTTCAATTTGACTAGATAGGCGAGCAGCGAAGCAAAAAATGTTATTTCGCTGATAATGTAATCTTACACTTAGATTTATGTTGTGAAGTTACACTTAATTTTCTGCTGTGCAAGCTCAATGAATTATTTGTCTGACTTTTAGGGGTTATGTCAAAAATGGTGTGCTTTCCTCTATTTCAAACCTTCTTTTAAGAATTTTCTTAAAGAAAGATGAATGATGCCATTTTCATTTCTTTCAGCGAGAAGTGGTGTGGCGCTGATGACATATTTAGAATGATTATCACGAATTTTTTCAAGCGTACCGAATTCGCGCGCTCTAGTTGCTTTATCAGAAACAATATAGCTGGCCTGGACATATATGGTTTTTCCTGCCTTTGTGCAAACAAAATCTACTTCACCGGCATTTAGCGTGCCTACTTTTACCTCATAGCCAAGGAAACAGAGCTGTTTGTACACGACATTCTCAATAACTTTCTCAATATAGGAGTCCCTTCTTCCTCCTGCCTTTAAGTTTCGGAGTCCGAGATCGTCCCAGTATATTTTTTCGTTTGACTCGAACAGTCTTTTGCCGTGTATATCATAGCGCCGCACCACATCTATAAGGTGAGCTTCAGCATAGAACCTTCTGTACGAGAGTATTAGATTGGATGACACATTCTCGTTTTGAGACTTCATATACTTTGAGATACTATTGGCCGAAGTGAGTTTTCCGGTCGTGTCAGCATAAAACGTAATAAGGTTGTTAAGGAAAGGGATATTGCGTATGTCATGACGTTCAATGATATCCTTGAGGATGATGGTGTTAAAGACACTATTAAGGTATGCCCAAACATGTTCTTCGCTATCGAGCCCAACTTTCCTGAGACCCGGCATCCCTCCGTAGTTAAGGTATTTTATAAGGCTATCGTCAGAATCCCGGAGGTCGTGAAACTCCAAAAATTCCAAGTATGTCAATGGATGGACGCGTACCTCCACATATCGGCCGGAGAGGAGCGTGGCGAGTTCGCCTGACAGTATCCTGGAATTGCTGCCGGTTATGATAACATCGGTATTATTCTCCGAATACCAGTTGCATACACTCTTTTCAAATTCTTTTATCTCCTGAACCTCATCAATTAGGATATAATTGTGCTTACCCTTAACGAAATGCGATTCAATCCAAGCATCCAGATCATCTTTTGTATCTATATCCTTGAAGGCTTTTTTTTCTTTATCAACATAGATGATATTGATGTCCTTCTCAGCAGAATGTCGCTGAATGAAATCTTTAAGTACATAACTCTTGCCAACGCGGCGAGAGCCAACAAGAACAATAATGTTGTCCTTTCCAATCCAGGAATCAACAATGTTGGCATAGTGTTTTCGTGTAATGATTTCCATATTACATTTTGTTTGTTTTCGCAAAGATAGAAAATTTTATTGTGTATACGCAATAAAACCCATACAATAAAGAAAATATTGTCTATAGACAATGAAAACTTACAAAACAAGATAAATATTTTGTATGGACAATGAAATAGCGCCTCGCATCTCGTACCGCGTAACCCGCAACTCGCAACACAAAAAAACCTGAAAGTCATAAACTTTCAGGTTTTTTTTGTCAAGCCCGAAGGGCTTCTACCACCTATTTAGCGGCAGACCGCTCATCTTCATTCTTACTTGTTCTTTTACCTGTGCGATTACATTGTCGTCATCAAGATTGCTGAGTACCTTGTCAATCATATCAACAATACCGGCCATATCCTTTTCAACCAGACCGCGTGAGGTTACTGCGGGAGTACCTACCCTCATACCGGAAGTTTGGAATGCTGAGCGGCTGTCAAAAGGCACCATGTTTTTATTAACGGTAATATCGGCCTTTCCGAGTACATCCTCAGCTACCCTACCGGTCAGGTCGGGGAACTTGGAGCGGAAGTCGATAAGCATGAGGTGATTGTCCGTACCTCCTGATACTACATGATAACCCTTCTCTACAAAGGCCTTGGCCATTGCAGAAGCGTTCTTCATTACTTGTTCCTGATATGTTTTGAACTCCGGCTGGAGGGCTTCATAGAAGGAAACGGCCTTAGCTGCGATACAATGCTCGAGGGGACCGCCCTGGATGCCGGGGAACACGCTTGAATTGATCAGCGAGGACATTTTCCTGATCACGCCTTTACGAGTTTTAATTCCCCACGGGTTGTCAAAGTCTTTGCCTATGAGAATGATGCCTCCACGTGGACCTCTGAGGGTCTTGTGAGTAGTAGAGGTAACAATATGGGCGTGCTTTACAGGGTTATTCATCAGTCCTGCTGCAATCAGTCCGGCAGGATGGGCCATATCTACCATAAAGATGGCGCCTATCTTGTCGGCAATGGCACGCATTCTCTCCCAGTCCCACTCTCTCGAGTAAGCGGAAGCACCACCGACCAGAAGTTTGGGGCGGTACTTCAGGGCTTTGCGCTCCATCTGGTCGTAATCTACCGTACCGGTCTCACGATTTAGTTGGTAGCCGATGGCATTATAGAGGATACCGGACATATTGACGGGAGAACCGTGTGTAAGGTGACCGCCATGATCCAGATCCAGACCCATAAAGGTGTCTCCTGGCTTCAGACAAACCATGAATACGGCCATATTGGCCTGTGCACCGGAGTGAGGCTGCACGTTGGCATATTCGGCATCGAAGAGCTGACACAGGCGATCGATTGCGAGTTGTTCGATCTGGTCCACTACCTCGCAACCACCATAGTACCTAGCTCCCGGATAGCCTTCAGCGTATTTATTGGTGCAGACCGAGCCCAATGCTGCAAGCACTTGATTGCTCACAAAATTTTCGGATGCTATCAGCTCAAGACCTTGAGCCTGGCGCTCCTCTTCTTTTCGAAGTAATTCGGATATTTGAACGTCTTGTTTCATTGTTATATTATTTGTGTAATTATTTTCGTACTTTTGCGCTTGCGCCCGGGGCGGCAACAAATCACAAAGATAACTTTTTTACGGCTTTTTCCAATTATGTTCCGAAAACTTTTGAACAGTGAGCTCAACCGTATCACTCCTGAAGAATTCAAATTGAGGAAAAAGATGCCCGTGACTGTGGTTCTGGATAATATCCGTAGTCAACACAATATCGGTTCCGCATTTCGTAGCTGCGATGCATTCCTCGTAGAAAAACTTTTCCTGTGTGGCATCTGTGCGGTGCCCCCTACCGCCGAGATTCACAAATCGGCTCTCGGTGCCGAGTTCAGTATGGAATGGGAACATTTTGAAAGTACGGCAGAAGCGGTGCGTCGTCTCAAAGAGGAGGGTTACGTGATAGTGAGTGTAGAGCAGACCGAGCATTCCACTCTTTTACAGGATTTTCGCCCCGAGGAAGGAGCCAGGTACGCTTTTATTTTTGGTAATGAAGTGCGTGGAGTGCAGCAGGAGGTTGTGAATATGAGTGACATCTGTCTGGAGATTCCTCAGTATGGAACCAAGCATTCGCTGAATGTTTCGGTTTCGATAGGAGTGGTGCTTTGGGATGTGGTTTCCAAATTTTTTTGATATTATTTCAAACATAGATACAATGAAAAAATTATTGACAATCATTATGGCGGGCGCTTTACTTTTCAGCCCCCTAACCTCCTCAGCTCAGCGCAACAGGCAATCTAATGATTCCAGAATACCTGTGGTAAAGGCTGAATCAAAACGCGATTCAACCAAGAAGGGTCCTCAATGCCCTGTTTCAATCGAACAATTCATCACAAAAGAGGCTTCGAAAATGGTGGGTATGACCACTGTTTACAAGCAGGATGGCAAGTATTATCTCGCAATTCCCGATTCTCTCATCGGAAGAGATATCTTGATGGTCTCCAGAGTGGTTAAATCCGCTGCAGGCATCAGGGGCAGTTTCAGCGGGTATGCAGGTGACCAGTTGAACAGTGGCCTCTACACATTTGAAAAAGGTCCCGACAATAAGATTTTTTTCAGAAATGTATCGGTGAGGGAGCGCTCGCAAGACTCCATTATGAGCGAAAATATCTTAAAGTCCAACCTCACTGCAATTATAGGTTCATTCCCCATAAAGGCCTGGAATGAGGATAAGAGCATTTCCATCATTGATGTGACCGATTTCTTCAACGCAGACTCGGAAGAACTCTATTTTACTAAGAGAACCAAAACCTCTTTTAAGCTCGGAGCTCAGGACAAGGAGAAATCCTACATCAGCGGTATCAGGACCTATCCCATCAATACAGAGGTGACAGTGGTAAAAACCTTTGCCAGAACCACAGGTGGCAATGCCACCTACGAGTTAAACTGCTCCTTTGTGCTTCTGCCCGAGGTGCCGATGACTGCCCGCTACTACGATGAGAGGGTGGGCTATTTTACGGCAACATATACGGATTTTGACAAGAATCCTCACGGTGTGGAGAAGGTACAGCTGATTACTCGCTGGAGACTCGAACCCCGCCCTGAAGATCTCGAGAAGTATAAGAGAGGTGAACTTGTAGAGCCGGCCAAGCCGATTGTCTATTACATAGATCCCTCGACACCTGCCAAGTGGATTCCTTACCTGATTCAGGGAGTAAATGATTGGGAACCCGCTTTTAGGAATGCCGGATTCAAGAATGCAATCCGTGCTGAGGTGGCTCCGACTCCCGAACAGGACTCTACCTGGTCTCTCGAGGATGCGAGATTCTCCGCGATTGTCTACAAACCTTCCGATATAGCTAATGCCAGCGGACCCCATGTCCACGATCCACGCTCAGGCGAGATTATCGAGAGCCATATCAATTGGTATCACAATGTGATGTCTCTCCTGCACGATTGGTATTTTATTCAATGCTCACCGGTAGACAAAGGTGCGCGCACAATGAACTTCGATGATGAACTGATGGGACAGCTTATCAGATTTGTCTCCTCACACGAGGTAGGGCACACCCTCGGACTACGTCACAATTTCTTCGGATCGGCTGTCGCCACTACAAAGCAGTTGCGTGATCCCGAATACCTCAGGAAGTATGGCCATACCACCTCTATAATGGATTATTCGCGTTTTAATTTCGTGGCTCAGCCCGGAGACAATATTCCACGTGAACTGCTCTTCCCCCGTATTAGCACCTATGACAATTGGGCTATTGAATGGGGTTACAGGAGATTTTATGAATATGATGATCCCAAAAAAGAACTTCCAATGATTAATAAATGGATCATGGAAAAGACAGCTGATCCCCTCTACTTTTTCGGTACCGAATCGAGTCCCAATGACCCCCGTTACCAGAGCGAGGATTTGGGAAATAATCAGATGGAGACCAACGAACTCGGCATCCGCAACCTGAAGTATATCATGAATAACCTTATTGAATGGACCTCGGAACCAAACAAGGGCTACGACGGTCTCCGCAATATGCACAACCAGGTTTTTACACAATACCGTCGCTACATAAGGCATGTTGTCAAATGGGTTGGAGGAGTATATGAGAATCCTAAGCGAGTGGAAATGGAGGGTAATGTCTATACTCCGGTGGAAAAATCCAAACAGAAAGAGGCTATGACCTTCCTCAACAGGCATGTCTTCACCCCTCAGGAGTGGCTTGTGCCTGGCGATATTATCAACAAGGTGATTACAAAGCCTGAAATTATAATTGATAATGCCTATAAGGCGGTTTTCGGCGACCTGCTTAGCAAGAGGGTTATGCTCAATCTCTATGAGGCGGAACTCTACTATGACAACAAGGCATATACCATGACTGATCTATTTGCAGACCTAAATAAATATATGTGGGACAGCCCCATGCCGAGGGATGCGACAGCCAGATTATACAAACGTATGGGACAGAAGGTATATGTAAATGCACTATGCGGTCTCTTTACCGGGGAAACGGCTATCAGGTCAACAGATACCACAAAGGACAACACCGATATCAATTCGATGGTTTACTACCAGTTGAAAAATCTCAGGTATAAACTTTCCATCAAAAACAGTAGTGATCCTCTTGAAAGTGCTCACAATGACTATCTTGTAAAGGTTATCGACAAGGCCTTCAATCAGGTGTTCGATGCACCGGTTGTTAAAGCCAAAGAGTAGTCACTTTTACAGACAGATGAGTGATGGCCCCGATAGTTGTCAAACTATCGGGGTTCATATTTTTTGTGTAGAGGCATTGATTTTGTTAGAGAATATATTGTTTATCTTTTCAAAGGGGACATATAACAATCACTTAACATTAAAATCATGAGAAAAATCAAGTTTATAGTTTTAGCGACACTATGCGTATTTAGCCTATCAAGTTGTTGGTACGAGGATTTCGAAGAGGAAATAAAACATATCTATAAGGTGGATAGTATAAGGCTTAATGTTGATCAGCGTCCATTTATTAAAATAATTCCATCTGTTACTGAGGATTGGACATTTGATTTTGAGAGCAGACAGTTTTACATTGCTTCTGACACCAACTTGGTTGTCAAAGGACGTCGCCATATAACACATTGGTGGATTGATTATGAGGCAATAGATTGGAGGATTACAAAAATTGATGTAATCGCATTGGAGGATTATGATGAAAATCATCCTGCAGGAGAGCTATTGAATGATCTGTTTAATATCATTTATTGCTGTAGAGATCGCAGGGAGATTACACTACCGGTATCAGAGATCGGCTATGGCGACATAATGCTCGGCTACTATGTGCCCGGTGGCAAAGATTCTTATTGCCTCAAATTATTGCCAAAGGAAGGCGCAACCAACCCATCAAAGTTTGAGATCCGCATCGAAGATGCATTCGGAAGGGTCTTTGTTGTGAGGTCGGAAGAAGAAAAACCAAAGAAGTAATACCCCGTACCCCCTCGCACCCCGCAACACGCACCCCGTAACAGAACAAGTGGCGCCCGATTGAGTGCCACTTGTTCTTCAAGTCGGGAAGAGGTGACTCGAACACCCGACCTCTGCGTCCCGAACGCAGCGCGCTGCCAACTGCGCCACTTCCCGAATAATAGGTTGCAAAGATAAGGGATTTTTTTGCAAACTAAAAAATATTAGTTACCTTTGCGCACTCTAAAAACGAGAACACATTTTTTAAAAACAATTAATTTTTTGCATTTATGTCCGATTATTTATCAGCCGACAAAAAGCAAGAGATCTTCAGCAAATACGGGAAGTCTAATGTTGACACCGGCTCACCTGAGAGTCAAGTTGCTTTGTTTTCCTACCGTATCGCTCACCTTACCGAACACCTGAAGAGGAACCGCAAGGATCACAACACCCAACGTTCACTCCTCAGACTCGTAGGTAAGAGACGTCAGTTACTCGATTACCTAAGGGATACCGACATTGAGAGATACCGTGAAATATTGAAGGCCCTCAACCTTCGTAGATAATACAAACAGGAAAAAAATGGAGACCGCCGTGTTTTTGAAGCGGTCTCTTTTTTTATTGAGAAAACAATTTTTTAGCGGAAACAATATAATTTTTTAGCGGAAACAATGAATGTTATTAAGAAAACCATCCAATTGTCCGACGGAAGGACAATAGAAATTGAGACCGGTAAACTGG
>DFOK01000104.1 GCA_002376715.1 Bacteroidales bacterium UBA3543
AGTGGGTAGTGTGTAGTGGGTAGTATGTAGTGTGTAGTGTGTAGTGTGTAGTGGGTAGTGTGTAGTATGTAGTGGGTAGTCGGTAGTGTATTGGAGGTTGTGTAAAATAAAAAGTCCTGAGCTAATTATTCTTAACTCGGGACTTTATTAATTTTTAGAACTTGTCTAAGAATTCTAAAACTTTCGCTCCAACTTAGAGTCCAAAAGAACGCATTGAACTCTTTACTAAAAAAAATTACTCCTGACTACCCACTCAAAACTCAGAACTAATAAAAATTAGTCGTTGAGAGATACTCTGTAGAAAGCGATAACCTTTGCCTCTTTGTCAACAGCTTTGATAGTATCCTTTACAGAAGTCTTGCCATCGCCCATCTGGTACTCCTGCTCCTCGAGAGTGTTCTCTTTGAGGAACTTCTGTACTCGACCGTTGGCAATGTTTTGAATCATCTGTTCGGGAAGATTGGCTGCTTTTTCTGCAGATACGGTTGCGATGATCTCGCGAGCCTGCTTTGCCTGCTCGGGAGTAAGCCATCCCTTTGCGGTATTGGAGTCGATATGATCATCGGTATCACAATGTGCAGGGTTGATGCCTGCCTTTTTGATGGCTGCGTCAACTGCTTTTCTTATTTGCTCTTCCTTTGTCTTTTCTATAGCCACTTTGCGCTCCTCAGCAATCACCTCTTCAGGACAATCTGCTGCTGATATCGATACCGGCTTCATGGATACCACCTGCATTGCAACACCTTTGCCGAGCTGTTCGGGTACGGGTTTATTGAATGCAACTATGGCTCCAAGCTTGCCGTTGATAGTGTGTACATACTGTGCCACATAAGGAGCATCAAGTCTGTGATATGCTACAAGGCTATGTTTTTCGCCGCTCTTGCCTGTCTGCTGGGATATGGCTTCTTCAACGGTCTCGCCGTTTGCCAGCTTGCAACCCTTGAGGGTCTCAAGGTCAGCGGGGAAATTGGCGATTGCCGAATCGGCAATACTATTTACGAGATCCTGGAACTCTGAGTTCTGGGACACGAAATCGGTCTCGCACCCGAGGCACACAATGATGCCCTTGCCTCCTTTGACGCGTATCTTTACTGCACCCTCGGAAGTCTCACGATCTGCACGCTTTGCTGCCACGAGCTTACCTTTTTCACGGATGATCTCCTGTGCCCTCGTATAGTCGCCTTCTGCTTCAACCAAAGCATTCTTGCAATCCATCATACCGGCACCGGTCATTTTGCGAAGTTTCGCAACATCTGCTGCTTTAATTTCCATTTTGCGAAATATTATAAGGTTAATTTAGTCGTTTGAAGTCTCTTCTTCAGTTTCTTCTGCGCTCTCTTCTGCAACAGCTTTGGCTCTTGCAGGCCTCTCTCTGCGCTGACGAAGTCTCTTACCTGCAATAACTTCCGTGCTTTCAGCTGCAGGCTGAGAATCCTTTTCTTTCTCTTTTTCGAGCTTACGCTCCTCCGATCCCTCTGCGATTGCCTTGCAAAGTATCTCCGTCACGAGTGCAATTGATTTGGCGGCATCGTCATTGGCAGGAATCACATAATCAATATTAGTGGGGTCGCAGCAGGTGTCAACCATTGCAATCACTGGGATATTGAGACGGTTAGCTTCTCTAACTGCGTTTACTTCCTTCTGAACGTCAACCACGAAGATAGCAGAAGGAAGACGTGTGAGATCCTTGATGGAACCGAGGTTTTTCTCGAGTTTAGCCTTCTGGCGTGTAACCTGAAGTCTCTCACGTTTTGCCAATGTATCGAAGGTGCCGTCTTCCATCATCTTGTCGATGTTTTGCATCTTCTTGACAGCTTTGCGGATAGTCGGGAAGTTGGTAAGCATTCCACCCGGCCATCTTTCAGTAACGTAAGGCATATCAACTGCCTGTGCATTCTGTGCAACGATATCCTTAGCCTGTTTCTTTGTAGCAACGAAAAGAATTTTGCGGCCTCCGCGGGAGAGCTGCTTCATCACATTTGCTGCCTCATCTATTTTTACAACAGTCTTATGCAGGTCGATAATGTGGATGCCGTTTTTCTCCATAAAGATATAAGGAGCCATTTTGGGATTCCACTTTCTCTTCAGGTGACCGAAGTGAACACCTGCATCAAGTAAGTCTTGGAAATTTGTTCTGGACATTTTAATTTAATTAATTTTTGTAATAGTTTTTTACTGTTTTACTCCCCTTTAAAAGCGGGAGTCCTCTTTTTGTCAATCAGGAGTAGCGGTTTTGACGGTCTCCTAGATTTTCCGCAGACGGACAAACTTCAGGCAGCCATATCATAAGATGTGAGTCCTGCTGTTTTAAATCCGTTCTGTGCAAATAAACCAGCGTAGTAACTCTTAACGTTTGCTGAATTGGAAGCGTTTTCTTGCGCCGGGGCGTCCTGGCTTCTTTCTCTCGACCTCGCGGGCATCGCGGGTGAGGAAGCCGTTGGACTTCAATACAGGGCGATAAGCCTCTTCGTCAACTTTGCAAAGTGCGCGGGAAATCGCGAGACGGAGAGCTTCTGCCTGACCTTTGACACCGCCACCATCAATGTTGGCTTTGATATCAAAGTTGGCAACTGTGCCTGTAAGATTGAGAGGTTGGTTAACAATGTACTTGAGAGTTTCCTCTTTGAAGTACTCATCAATCGGGGTGCCGTTGATGGTGATGTTACCCTTACCTGCGCTAAGATAAACGCGAGCAACTGCTGATTTACGTCTTCCAAGGGCGTTAATTACTTCCATGCTCTGTTTTTAGTCGTTTAAATTAATTTGTTTTGGTTGTTGTGCCTGATGCGGATGCTCGTCACCTTCATATAGGTAAAGATTTTTTAGCAACTGAGCTCCAAGGCGGTTCTTCGGCAACATGCCTTTTACGGCGTGTCGCAGAACAGCTAACGGTTTACGCTCCAAGAGTTCTTTTGGAGTAGTGAATCTCTGTCCACTTGGATAACCGGTGTGACGGACATACTGCTTCTGAGTCATCTTGTTGCCGGTAAGGCGTACTTTGCCGGCATTGAGCACAATAACATTGTCACCACAATCCACATGGGGGGTGAAATTGGTTTTGTGCTTTCCACGAAGCAAAACCGCAATTTTGGCAGCGAAACGACCAAGAACTTGATCCGTAGCGTCCACCACTACCCACTCTTTGTTGACGGTAGCGCTGTTAGCTGAGATTGTCTTGTAACTTTGTGTGTCCACTGTGTTGGTATTTAAGTTAATATAAAATTTTTGGGCTGCAAAGTTAAACAAATTTATTAAATAGACAAAATACGGGCAATATCGTACCAATATTTATTGATCTCGTTGTGGCGCGAACAAGCTAAATCAAAGGCAGTATACTCAATCTTATCATTGATAAGCCCAACCATCACTCCTTTTCGACCATCAAGCAGAGCTTTAACAGCACCATGGCCCAGGATGCTGGCACGCACCCTGTCAGCACAGCTCGGAGAACCACCTCTCTGGATATGGCCGAGCGTAGTGACTCTTGTCTCATAGTCCGGCAGGCGTCTCTTGACCTGGGCGGCAATCTCCATTGCTCCGCCCGCCTCATCTCCTTCAGCCACGATTACTATTCCCGAAGTCTTGTTTTTACGACGCTCGTTGAGCAAATAGTCGCAAAGTTTTTTAATATTGGTAGGATATTCGGGTACAAGCACCGCCTCAGCACCTGTACCGATGGCAGTATGCAGAGCAATGAAACCCGCATCACGGCCCATCACCTCCACAAAAAAGACCATATTGTGTGAATCTGCAGTATCTCGTAATTTGTCGACAGCTTCGAGCGCAGTATTGATGGCCGTATCAAAACCGATAGTGTAATCGGTACCATATATATCATTGTCAATAGTACCGGGAACCCCCACAACAGGGAAATCAAACTCTTTGACAAGGTCATTGGCACCTCTGAAGGAACCGTCACCGCCTATAACTACCAGTGCGTCTATACCCGCTTCGCGCATATTCTCCACCGCAACTTTACGCACATGAGGATCATTGAACTCCGGACAACGGGAAGATTTGAGGATAGTGCCTCCTTGTGAGATAATCTTGGAAACGGAGTGAGACTGCATCCCCATAAACTGCCTTTCAACAAGGCCGGTATAACCTTTACGGATACCCACCACTTCGCAATGGTAGAATATTGCCGAGCGTACAACCGCCCTGATGGCGGCATTCATGCCTGGGGCATCACCTCCGGAGGTGAGCACACCTATTCTTCTGATTCGACTTTCCATTTTAAAATATATTTTGGGCAAAAGTAGTGTTTTTACTCTATAATATCTATTTTTGCGTTGGATTTTCACCAATAGAGTCTAATGAAGATTTCCACTCTTGATCTAGGAGAGAAGCCACTATTGTTGGCGCCGATGGAGGATGTCACCGACGCCTCCTTCCGTTGCATCTGCAAAGAATATGGCGCAGATATGGTCTTTACGGAGTTTGTTCCATCTGACGGATTGATACGAGATGCACGCAAGGCACTTGTCAAGCTTGTCCTATATGAGTATGAGCGACCGATAGGCATACAAATTTATGGTCATATCCCCGAATCAATGGTGGAGGCGGCAATAATGGCGGAAGAGGCACAACCGGAAGTCATCGATCTCAATTTCGGCTGTCCTGTCAATAAAATTGCCAAACGCGGTGCGGGCAGCGGTATGATGCGCGAGCCCGATAAACTCGTAGAGATTACCCGCAGGGTAGTGGAAGCTGTTAAGATCCCTGTGACGGTTAAGACGCGTCTCGGCTGGGACGAGGAATCCAAAATCATTGTAGAGCTTGCCGAGCGGCTACAGGATGTGGGTATAGCCGCACTCACAATACACGGACGCACCCGCAATCAACTCTTCAAGGGAGTGGCAGACTGGACTCTCATCGGTGAAGTGAAGCGCAATTGCAGAATGCACATTCCAATTATAGGCAACGGAGACATTACCACTCCGGAAGAGGCGGCACAGGCCTTTGATCAGTATGGGGTGGATGGTATAATGATAGGAAGGGCGAGTTTTGGCCACCCCTGGATATTCAAGGAGATTCGTCACTTTCTCAACACCGGTGAAAAACTTCCACCAATGAGCGTTGCCGAGAAAGTAGAACTTGCAAAAAGACACCTTGCAAAATCCATCGAAGTAAAAGGTGACAGGGTTGGCATCCTTGAGATGCGACGACATCTAAGCTACTACTTCAAGGGGCTGGATAATTTCAAAGAGACCCGATTGAAACTTGTGACCACAAATGATCCGGCCGAAATAATTTCCATTCTCGATTTCATCAAAGAAAACTGGCAGTAGAAATAGTTTTAAGTATGTAGTATGTAGTGTGTAGTAGGTAGTGGGAAGTGGGAATTGGGAGAATATGGAGTAAGGATATTTGATTTGGAAAGTTAAGAGCAATTGGAAATTGGAAGTTAAGAGTGTAAAATAAATAAAAAGCCAACAGCCAACAGCTAATGGCCGACAGCCAACGATAGTTTAGAGTATTAGAAATGATAAGAAGTAAGGTTATACTATTTCCCTATTATCTGACGTTAAAGTTGAGGAATCGTCTATATGACAAGGGAATATTTAAGTCTAAGCAATTTGATGTGCCTGTCATTTCCATAGGCAACATTACCGCCGGTGGCACAGGCAAAACTCCAACTACTGAGTTGGTAGTGCGACTGCTCAAACCCCAACATAAGGTGGCGGTCCTTTCACGCGGCTACAAACGCAAAACCAGAGGCTTCAGAATAGTAGACACCGATTCCACTTCACGTGAAGTCGGGGACGAGCCACTACAGATAAGAAAAAAGCATAAAGATGTTTTAGTAGCTGTGGATGCCAACCGCACAAGAGGCATCACACAATTGCTTGCACTTCCTCAGGAAATACGTCCGGAAGTTATAGTGTTGGACGATGCATACCAGCACAGAAAAGTGCTTCCCTTGAAGAATATACTCCTAATAGATTACAATAGGCCTCTGTTTAGAGACAATCTCCTTCCTATCGGTCGCCTGAGGGATCTTCCGGAGCAGATAGAGAGGGCAGATGCCATAGTAATCACAAAAAGCCCCGAACACCTTGATGAATGGGAGCGTGAGACCATCAAAAAGGCCAACCGCATCAATGATGACTGCCCCTGTTTCTTCGCCAGAATAAAATACTGCCCTATAGAGCCGATATTCGCAGAATTGGGCGACAAGAGATACATTTACTCAAAAGAGGTAGGACTATTTACCGGCATAGCCAACGTAAAACCATTGATGATGCACCTCTCGGATATCTATGAGCAAATTACCCACATTTCCTACAGAGATCATCACGAATTTACGCGCGGCAATATCCGTGATATCGAATATTTTGCAAGACGCAATCCTCAATCTCTATTATTAACCACAGAAAAGGACGCCCAAAGACTAGTCTCCAACAGACATCTCACTCCCGAACTCAAAAAGCGTCTCTTCTACATTCCTATCGAGACTGAATTCCTCACCATTGAAGAGAGTTACAGCTTCCGCAACTTTATCGCCGAATCCATATCCTCCGGTAACTCCTTCTATGGTACTTTGTTTTAGGGGATGCAAGTTTTGAGTGGGTAGTCGGTAGTGGGTAGTCGGTAGTGGTGCGGGATACGAGTTACAGGGTGCGGGTTTAGTTTTGAGCATTAAAAAACTCCGAAAGTTTTTAGTCTTTCGGAGTTTTTTAAAATTGCCGTCAGGCAACATATCTACTCTTCCCAGCCGGGATTCTGGTAGATTGTGTAGTTGTTACCGGTAGCCATCGATTTCTCTTTGTACTGGTTGATAACATCAGTACAAATAGGCTCGAGGTAGTTGCGCACATCCACGTTGCGTGGATCAAAATCCTTAAAGTTCTGAGGAACAAGGAAGCCGCGCATCTCACTATAATTAGAGCCGTCAAAGAAAACTCTCGGACCAAGAACGATTGAACCGTCAGCATTTACCTTCTCTATGTGCCTTACAGAAACCACGCCTTTATTGGAAGCTGTGAGAAGGTTATAACCAACTCCGTTTTTAGTCTTCTTCAAGTTGGTAATCTGTGAAGGATTGTCTGCAGGCTTGTTACGTGCAAGGTCTAGTTCAACCCAGCCGCCTACTCCGATATCGGGGTTGTTGGTGGAAAGCATCAGCTCAAGCCATCCCCAGCGACGGATATCGAGGGTACGAACACTCTCCATAAAAAACTCCATACGACGCTCACGACGGATCTCCCACATTAGAGGAGAACAAAAACCGCGTGTATTGTAGCCGAGGGTGGTCTTCTGAATATTAGAAGTTCTCTCAGGGTCGTTCATCGAGCTAACCATTGCAAGAGTAAGGGGAGCTGTCTTCTTAACGCCTTTATCAATTGCAACCTGATCGAGAGGACGGGTACGAATTGCATTGATAGACTTGTCGAGGTCAGCCTGAGTAACGGCCGGACCACCAAAGAAATCAGCGAGGATAGCTTTGGCCTCAAGCCAGTTGAGAACGGTCTCGGCATAACGGATGCAGGGGAAACCATTTTCGTTAGTGCAGGAGTTGTAATATGCAGGAGAAGTTTTACCATTCCAGAAATAGTCACAACCTTCACGGTCGATGAACTTCTGAACATAGAGACCTGTAGGTGTTGTCCATGTTTCGTCAAGGAATGAAGCCTCAAAACGAGGGTCACGGGTAACAACCATATCCTGCATACGGAAGCTCTCTACATTCTCAACGGTTGAAGAGTTGTAAGGACGACCGTCCTGACAAATCCATGCCTTCAGAGTAGCAAAGTTACCTGAAGTGCGCTGAGATTCTCTTGCATTGTTTCCACCTGAGTATGAAGCATAACAGTGTTGTGCACTATTGTTAACGGACTTGTTATAAGTACGGTAAAGAATAACCTCATTTGCCGTACCGGTAAGGGTAGTAAAGAGGTTTCCAAACAGTGTACGGAAGTCTTTATTAAAGCCATACTTACCTGAATTGATGGTAACGGCTGCATAGTCCACGGCTGCCTGGAGGAATGTCTTGGCGTGACCGTCAATATCAGAACAGGTCTTTAGGGCCTCATCATTCTTATGATAGGTAAGCCATGAACCTTCGAACAGCATACAACGTGCTGCAACAGTCGAAACAACATATTTGTTGATATAGTCGATACCGTCGTCGGCACGTACGTTTGCTATGGCATAGTCAAAGTCAGCCTTTACCTGATCCATTACATAGGTACGAGGATCACGATCCTTGAACTGAGCGTCAATATCAGCTGACTCAACCTGCTTGTCATAGTAAGGAACATCACCGAAAGATTGTACAAAACGGCTATAATCCCATCCGCGGAGGAATCGGGCTACACCCATCCAATGGTTGTAAGCCTCATCAGTCAGATAACCGTTCTCTTTCATCGTGTCGAGACGCTCCATGAGCAGATTCCACTTACGTATATAAGCAAAATTCCAGGGAGCTGATGCACGACGTGAGAGCCAGGTGCCTCGATAGGCAGTTGACTCATTGCGATACCAGTTGTCCTTAGGAACTGAGAGCAGAATATCGGGCTGCGTTCCGGTAAGGGTGCGATCGTCATTATAAGGTGTGGCGTACACCTCAGGAGCATATACCGAACCCCAGTTGTCAGAATAGCCGCTGAAATAGTAGGCGTATGCTCCGTTGACAAATAGGCGGACATTACCTTCTGAATTCCAGTAGGTATTGTCATCCAAATCCACCAAAGAGCTACGCTCAAGGAAATCGCTACAGCTTGTCGGAACAAGCAGAACGAGAGCCATCAAAAAATATAGTATCTTTTTCATTGTCTTAAGCGATAATTAGAATGTTAACTGAACACCAAATGAAGCACTCTTAAATGCAGGAGCACCAACACCCGTACGACTTGAGTTGTAGTTGGATGAGTTGAGGATTGAGTAACCCGGAATCTCTTCAACGTCGATCGGAAGACCTCTGAGATTGTCAAAGGTGAGGAAGTTCTCGAGCGAAATATAAACGCGGAGTTTATCGATGAAAGCTTTTTTGGTAATCTTCTCCGGAATGGTGTAACCGAGGGTTACGTTCTTAAGTCTGAGGTATGCCATATTGAGGAGATACCTGTCACAAACTTGCATATTGAAACCTGTTCCACTTGAATAAAGGTTATGGGCACGAGGATAGAAAGCATCATATCTTGCATCTATCACTTTGCCGCTGGCATCGAGGGTCTCGTACCAGAAGTTGCCTGCAATAGCTTGCGCCATAGCACCGTCGGAAGAGTTGAAACCAGGTATTGTAAGAGCTGAACCACCCCACAGATCGCGCTGGCCAATACCCTGCCAGAACATCGAGAAGTCAAATCCTTTCCAGCCGAGATCTACACGGAAACTGTACTCGTAACGAGGAGTGGTGTTTCCGATAACATCGAGGTCACCGTACCCGGGAACATCATTGCCATTTTCATCTTTTATAGTGAGAAGCTGTGAACCGTTGTCAATGATACCGTCACCGTTGAGGTCTTTAAATCTTACGTCGCCGGGGCCTGAAATAGCACTTCCCGAAGTAATCTTACCCTGTGAGGCATAACCTTTAACATTTTGGTAGTACCTACCGTACTTATCTGTGGCAATGAGTTGCTCAAGCTGAGCCCACTGACCGGGTTGTAAACCGAAATCGTCCCAAGTGTAGAGATCGTCAACACGGTAACCCCAGATTTCACCGTAGGTCTTGCCGTTGTACCAACCACCTATGCTAAGTGCTGAACCGTACTCAGTGATAATGGTTTTAGCATCTGAGATAGATGCGGAAGCCGATAAGCTGAAGCCATTGTCAAATATCTTACGGTAATTTACCGATGCCTCCCAACCTCTTGTACGAAGAGAACCATAGTTGCCGTTGGGTGGAGGAGAACCGAGGTTATAACCGAGACCCTCCATTCCCACAATCATATTCTTGGTATCTCTCTGGTACCAGCCAAGCACAAAGTCAACCTGATTGAAGAGTGAGAACTCAAGACCAAGGTCGAGAGTAACAATATCCTGCCAGGTAATGTCTGATGCTACAATAGCGGGAGTAGCATAAGCGTTGTCCCTTACGCCACTGTGCATCCAATATGTGGTTTGAGCGCTTATCAGAGGGATATACTGCGAGCTGGATACGGTCTGGTCGCCAATCATACCCCATGACGCACGAAGTTTCATTGAGGAGAGAACATGGGTAATGTCCTGCATCCAGGGCTCCTGAGTCAGACGCCAACCGGCGGAGAATGAAGGGAACCATCTCCACTTCAAGTGAGTGGGGAATTTGGAAGAACCGTCATAACGGAGATTCGCCTCAACCAGATATTTCTCCTTGTAGTTGTAGTTTACACGGCCGAAGAAACCGAGGGTAGAGTTCCAGGAGTTGGTACCGCCTGAAGTCTGCGTGCCGGTTGCAAGGGCAAACTGAGGATTGGTAATGTCCATAAGGGTCATCTTCTTCCCCCACACACCTGTCCTTCTGTAATCCACTGCCTGCATTCCGAGGAGGAAATCAAACTTATGGTTAGCAAGTTTAAGCGAGTAGTCGGTAGTTATATTCCAGGTCTGTCTGATTGAAGTGTATGAATCCTGATAGTAAGAGTCATAACTTGAAGTATAGCTCTGTACCGGGAGAGTCTGTTGAATAATTGAAGGACCCAAATTGTTGTACTGATCCCATTCGTTCTTAACAGTAACAAAATTGCCTTGAGCATCTTTTACTGCTTGGCCACCGGCCCAAAGGTTAGCTGCCCAATAGGTAATACCGGGATTGAACTCCTGAGAGTTATTTACTGCATAAGTGTAGTCAAACTTGATATCCCAGTTCTTAAGGGGAGTTACGGTAGCACCAACATTCACACTGGTATAGTTGGTTTTGATGTTGGCCTCATTTGCAGCACCCATTTCATAAACCTGGTTGCGGAGAGAGTTGCCAAACTCGTCGGTAGGAACCAAAGGATAAGTAGGTCCCCAGCGGAAAAGGTAGTACCAGGGGTCAGCCGTAGTAGAGTTGGTAGAGAACGCCCAAGACTTGTTTGAATTGGTATACATCATACCGGCATGCACATTGATGTAGTCATTAACCTGAGTTGAGAGTCTCACATTTGCATTGTAACGGGTGAAGTCGTCATACTCAGTCGGTTTCAACATACCGCTCTGACCAAGGTAACCGAGGCTGATGTTGAAATTAGTCTTACCTGTCTTACCCTGAACAGATAGATTGTGACTCTGTGTGGGGGCACCCTGATTGATCATATAAACATATGGATCATAAGTACGAACACCGATCTTGCGGTTGGAAGCGTCAAGATACCAGTCACGACCATATACCATGGGAGCATAAGGATCAAGAGTGCTGCCATATTTCTCTTTCCAAGCAACTGCGGCGTTATAACCGGCACGGTCAACGAGCCAGAAAGCGCCGACGGGAGTGTAGGTGCCGAGACGCTCGGCTGCCTCTACTGTGTAGTGGAGAGCATCAACATCGGCAATACCGTCAGTATCAGTAAGGCTCTGGAAGGAGAAGTTAGCAGAATAGTTTACCTTAATGGTCTCGGTCTTCGCACCCTTCTTTGAAGTAATAAGGATCACACCGAATGCAGCTTTTGCACCATAGATGGAAGCAGAAGCGGCATCCTTCAATACTGAAATGGACTCGATGTCATCAGGGTTTACGAGGTTAATGGAAGGAATCTCCACGTTGTCCAAAAGGATGAGAGGAGACGAGCCACCAAGGTATGAACCTACGTGACCACGGATGCGGAACAAAGGATCTGAACCAACCTCGGTAGAACCCACGCGTACGGTCAAACCGGGAGTCATACCCTGGAGACCACGGCCAACGTCAGCGATGGGACGGCTTTCGAGAGCCTGTGATACATTCACGGCTGAAACCGCACCTGTCAAGTTTTCCCTTCGTTGCGTACCGAAACCCACTACAACGGCGTCTTCAAGAAGCATTGCATCTTCCTGGAGAACCACATCAATAGTGCTTCTGCCGTTTACGGGAACGGTGAGATCCCTATAACCCATGCAGGAAAAGACAAGAGCGCCATTCCTGGGAGCTGTAAGCGAATATGCACCGTCAAAATCGGTAGATGTTCCTTGACGTGTACCCTCTACAAGTACGTACGCGCCAACCACCGGCTCTCCGTTACTGTCGGTAACCCTACCTTTGACAGTAATGTTCTGAGCCCACATTGTTCCCATTGATAGGAGCAATGCACACATGGCCGCAAAGATGCGGCCTAGTTTATTAGAAACGAACATAAATGAAATTTTAGGTTAATAAAATGTTTTAATTTTAAGTTATTGCTCAATTAACAGTTAATAGTTTTTTCGGTTATCATACGAATTGTAACAATTCCTTTCGGTTAATATATAAATTGTTAGCAATTCCTTTCAACTAGTATTCAAATTGTTAGCAAATCCCCTCTGAAGCATACAAAACGGGATATGTGCCCACATTTATCCATCTGCAAATTTAACATTATTTTTCAAAACTGGCTCTTAATTGTAAAAAAAGTGCAGGCATTTTCCTCATTTGGTTTAAAATCCGTCACTACCACGTTCATTTTAAAGAAATTTCACAATGTACACCATCATTATCACGGAAGCGACAATCTTGAGGAAAGTGCCAAAAATAAAGCCAAGAAATGACCCCAGCGCAGCTTTTAGCGACTGTCCCATCCGGTTGCCGTTGATCAGCTCCGCCACAAGTGCGCCGATGAAAGCCCCCGCAATCATACCGACTAACGGAGGGAAGAATATCAAGCCTACAAAAAGCCCCACCAGAGCTCCGCGGGAAGAGGCTCTCGATCCGCCGGTAATCTTGGTAAAATATGGGGGCACCAGATAGTCGAGGACGGTTACCACTACGGTGATTATCAGCCAGATAATAAGAAGTCGCAGAGACATGGGTTCATCACCCCAGAAGTAGAGCAGCAGGAGTCCAACCCAACTGAAGGGCGGCCCGGGAATGACCGGCAGAATACACCCTGCCAATCCCACAAGCCCGAGTATCGCAGCTATTACCTTAACCGCCAACATCCCGATCTAGAACATATAATCCCAGGGAGGCAACACTATAGGTTTGGTGTCAAGTGCCTTTATGGCTTTTGCATCGAGGTACTTCCTGTTGATTACGATGCGGAAGAGGTACTCATCAAACCACTCGTCTGTAAAGGTTAGAAAACCCTTGTTGCCTGATGACGGACCCCAACTGTTTTCAAATTCCCATTTAACGGGTACATCATTATCATCAGTATCACATCCTACGAGGCTCATCGCGTGTGCAGATCCGCTCTGACGGGTGAGAATACGTGCTTTTTTGTCCATCTGCAGATTGATGCCGAAGAGTGACTCATAATCGTAAGTGCCGATATCGAGGATACCGGCTGCACTGTTATACTGCTTGCCCACATCGCAAGATGCGTACATCGGCTCATTGTTTTTTAAGGAGGCCAGCGCAGCTGCCTTTATATCCTCGTTGGGGAGATTGAGATAAACCCAGTTGAGCCCTTCGTAAGTATTCCGATAATTTGAGATATCGTAGACCTTGTAATACTCGCGGGTAGGGTCGTTCATTATCATCACGTAAGTCTCAGGATTGTAGTTTCCCGGAATAATGCTCTTATAAAACTCCAGAGGGGTACTGGTCAGGACTTTTATCTGACCGTTATTGTCCTTGTACCTCCAGCTGAACTCGGTGGGAGGTTCGCCCAGACAGAGTGCGAGCACACGGTACACATCTTTTAGAATATTGATCTTTTCTGTGCGTAAAGCCTCGGCCTTGCTACCTGCAGCAAACATTTCACGCAGCTGATAACCACCCGCACGGAGCCTCTCCCTTAGGATTGCCGTCATCTGGCCGGTATTTTCAGAGTGTTCGGTCTCGGGCATCACCTGTTTGGGTACAACTCCGTACTTTTCAGCGATGTTGTAGAAGAGGTTCCAGACTCCACCGTCACCGATGGGGGATTTGAAGAAAAACTCCACATCCCTGTCCTGCATATCTCTGTCTGCCGTAGCAATGATATTTTCGAGGAAAAGGTTCGATTTTTCGAAAATGTCCCAGAAGTAGCAGAAATTGTGTGAAAAATCGAATGCGGGTACATCCAATTGTTTGATGACATCCGGACGGAACACATTCATCGAGGTAAACATCCAGCATCTTCCGGAGCTCTTCTGGTCTGTGATACCTTTGACATTGACACGATACTTGAAATAATGGTCAACCGGATTGGCCACTTTGGCATGGTTGAGCGCTTTAGTCTTGATGTTTTTGTCGTTGGTCAGGATGTTCTGGAGTGCAATCGTAGAAGCATCCTTTACAAAACTGCCCTTTATTTCCTTCAGCTCTCTTTGTGAAATTGTCTGGGCCGAGGCCATAAGTGAAAGACCCAAAAGGGAAACTATTGTGAGAAATTTTTTCATATCAGTCTATTGCTACTATTAAATATTGGTGTTTTTTCATTTTATCACATTTACATGCATATTTGCGCCGCCTAGGCACTCTTCTATTTTAAATCACAATCAGGTGGCCATTTCTCGTTCCACATCTTCCACAGTAATCGGAAGACGCTTAGCGCCGAGCAAACGACATCCCTTGGATGTGATGAGAATATCATCTTCCAGACGTATGCCGCCGAATTTGTAATAGGGTTTAAGTTTCGAAAAGTTGATCAGACCCTTGCAAGTTTCCTCTTTTTTCCACTTCTCTATCAATGCGGGGATAAAATAGATGCCCGGTTCGACGGTCAGCACATGACCGACTTCGAGCATCTTACCCATCCTTAAAGAAGCCAGGCCGGGCTGGGTAGCACGTTTGTATTTGTCGTCGTAGCCGACAAAATTTTCACCCAAATCCTCCATATCGTGCACATCGAGACCCATTTGGTGTCCCAAACCGTGAGGCATGAAGAGACCCGCTACGCCGGCTGCAACTGCTTCCTCCGCATTTCCGTTGACAAGACCCAAATCTATCAAGCCCTGAACCAGTACAGTTACTGCACCGAGGTGAACATCCGTATAAGAGATACCCGGACGAGAGACTCCTATAGCATAGTTGTTAGCTGCAGCAACCAACGAATAGATTTCGGCCTGCTGCTGTGTAAATTTGCCGCTACAAGGAAGTGTACGAGTGAAATCGGATGCATAGTGAGTATCTATCTCTGCTCCTGCATCTATTACGCAGAGTCTTCCCTCGGTGAGGATCTGGTGATGCGAATGATTGTGAAGAGTCTCGCCATTTTGCGAAAGTATAATCGGGAACGAAGGCATAATGCCGCCGGAGGCGCAAATTCCCTCCATTATCCCCACAAGTTCCTGCTCCACCATTCCTAATTTCATCGCCTTCATCGCCGCCATGTGCATATCATATCCCAAATCACAAGCTCTCTCTATCTCCGCAATCTCACTCTCCTCTTTAATCTCACGAAGAGCCACTACTGCTTTGATCAGCTCTACGCTGGCTGCATCCTTCATATTGTCGAATCCGACTCCAAGCATTTTGTGGAGAAGAATCTTATTGTAATTGCGGTAAGGAGGCAGGAAATGTATTTTGCGTCTTTTAGCATGTGCTTCCGCCAGATAGGTCGCCAGAGCTGCGAAAGGGGCACTTTTGACCACACCGACTGATGCGGCCTGCTCTGTAATAAGCGGCTGAGGACCCATCCAGATGATGTCGTCAATATCTACGTCATTGCCGAAAATAATTTCTTCTCCACTCTCCACATCTATTACTGCTGCCAGATCGGGCTTGTCAAGTCCGAAAAAATAGAGGAAAGAACTATCCTGTCTGAATAGATAGGTGTTGTCGCGGTAGTTGCAGCTTGCCTCGCTGTTACCCAAAATGAGAATTATTCCCTCGGAAACGCTTTCTGCAAGTCTCTTGCGCCTTGAAATATATGTCTTCTTATCAAACATTGTTTATCTATAATTTAACGTTATTATTTATGATTATTATTTACTGCTATTTATTTCATATCACTTGATTAATTGAAATTACAGGTGCTCAGCAATCCGCAATTTATTGCTCTAAACTTCCTTAGTAACGCGCACCACGTACCTCGCAACCCGTTCCCCATCACTACACACTACCCACTACATACTACACACTCGTACCTCAAGCTACTTGAGGTACGTCTCCAGCCATCCGAAGAATTCGCGGTTCCAGTGGATGGAATTCTGGGGTTTGAGGATCCAGTGATTTTCATCGGGGAAAAGAATCATTCTGGAGGGAACTCCCATCATCTGTGCAGCATTGAACGCAGCCATTCCCTGATCTACCGGCACACGGTAGTCGAGTTCTCCGTGCGTGATCAGGATAGGAGTATCCCATTTTTCCACAAGTTTGTGAGGAGAGTTGGCATAGTGTCTTCGTGCAACGGGATTGTTGCTCCAGGGGGATCCGGCCATATATGTATCGGGCTGAGCGATGCCGCCGTTATCCCAGTCGGGGAACCACATCTCCTCGGTGGTCATATACATATGCTCCACATTGAAGATTCCGGCATGTGCAATGAATGCATCGAATCTCTTCTGGTGTATTCCTGCAAGATAAAAGACTGAGTAACCGCCGTAAGAGGCACCCACAGCCGCCATTTTGCCCACATAGGGCTCAGCCTTGAGAGCATCTGCCGCAGAGAAATAATCCCTCATATTCTGACCTATATAGTCACCTGATATCTGCTCACACCACTCTTGTCCGAATGCAGTTGTACCGCGCCTGTTGGGAAGCACCACGATATAGCCCTGAGAGGCCATCAGGCGATAGTTCCAGCGATAAGACCAACCCTGACTCAAAGTGCCCTGAGGGCCGCCGAGACAGAGCAAAATCGAAGGATATACTTTGCTTTTGTCAAATTTGGGCGGGTAAAGCACCCAGGTGAGCATCTTCTTATTATCCGAAGTGCGTATCCACCTCTCTTCTATAGTTACATCGTCAAGTTGGTCGAAAATCTCTTTGTTCTCAAAAGTAAGCTGCTCCCAACTGCCATCCTCTGCATTTATGGAAACAATTTCCGCAGGACGCAACATACAGAGATTTGTGGCAATCAGACGTTCCACCTTGACCGAACCCTCTTCGGTAGTTGAAGTCAGTAGCAAAGGTGCGCCGAAATTGAACCACTCGCGTTCAGGGGTCACTCTGGCCATATTGCCTTCGAGGTCAGTCTTCCATATCTCCTGAAGACCCTCCACCAGCGATGTGAAGTAAAGTCCCTTGGAATCGGGCATCCATACGGGATTCTCTATATTATATTTGAAGGCTGTGGAAAGTTCACGGCGCTTGCCGGAATTAATATCAAATACAAAAAGACGGATCTTATCTGCTTCATAACCATCTCTCTCCATGCTCATCCAGGCAATTTTACCTCCGTCGGGGCTGAATACCGGATTAGTGTCATAACCCATCATTCCCTCAGAGATATTAGCGCAGAGGTTATCCGAGAGGTTCAACAGATAGATGTCGCTGTTGGTGGAGAAAGCATACTCCCTACCGGTTTTCTTACGGCAGGAATAGACAATCCGATCGCCCTTGGGTGAAAAATCGAGCTGTTCGATGCCGCCGAAGGGCTCAGCCGGGAGTTCATAGGGTTCCCCTGCAAGAAGATCGACTCCTTCTCCCAATTTATTGCCGTCGAAGTCTGCAAGGTATGTGTGGGGAATACTCTCCACAAAGTGGTCCCAATGTCTATACATCATACCCTCAATAGTACGGGCTGTGGATTGTGGCAGATCCGGATGGATCTCTGCGGGACTTTTTGCCACCTTGAAGTTGGCAGAATAAAGCACCTTCGTGCCGTCAGGAGAGAGCTTGAATTCCATCATGCCTCCGGGAACGTCACTCACCTGTTTCTCGCCGGTACCATCACCATTCATTACCCACATCTGACCACCTCTTAAAAAGAGGATGCGCTTTCCGCCCTCTATCCAGCGTGCATTGTTCTCGCTCTGAGGGGTAGTTGTGAGTTGTACTTTATTGCTCCCGTCAATGTCCATCACAAAGAGCTCACGGTTGGTTTTGTTCTGCTCAATTGAGGTGTAGCCGACTCCGTACAAGATTTTTGTGCCGTCAGGGGAAATCTGCGGGTCGGATACTTTGGCCAGAGAATGCATTATTTCGGGAGTATATTGTCCATCCTGCACAGTCACCGTAGGCTTCGTGATTAGAGGCTCCGAAGCCGAAGCGCTCTTTTTGGAAGCCGTATTACAAGATGTCGCTGCTGTAAGTGCAGCCATTATCGTTACAATCGTCATAACTTTCAATAAACGTCTCATGATTTTTTAATTATATGTTGTAAATATTATTGTTCGTATCCGTATCCGAGGTCGATGCCTTTAAGAGTTGCGGGAACACCCTTGCTCATCCAAACGGGAGCGGGTTTGCCCTTGAGGTAGTGGTCAAAGAATTGTTCGAGGCGGATGCTCAAGTCACGCGTGTTGCGACGGTCGCGGAGGTTGTGAGCTTCTCCGTTGTACTGGAGCAACCAGTACAACGGAGAAGCTCA
>DFOK01000032.1 GCA_002376715.1 Bacteroidales bacterium UBA3543
TCCGGAAGTTGTCATTGTCAATCCGGCACCGGCAGTTGCAGCGCAGACTATGAGAGTGCTCTCTCAGTTGCGGGAGATATATGGTGGAATAGGAGAGTCGGTTTTCTACTCTACAGGAGAAATGGGTGTACTTAAGATGCTGGTGCGTCGTGAAATACCTGATTTAGATGATTCATTTTTTACTGAAGTTTTAATTTAAATAAATAAAATCACTCCAATACTACACAACACTATACTATACTATACTATACTATATTACATTATACTACACATTACATTTTACACTATAGTACGATGCCGCTGCCACACTAACATAACTAAGCTACACTACACTAAACGCACTACACTACACACTACACACTCCATACTACAAACTACCCACTACTCACTTATAACTCCAAACCAACAACTACATACTCCTAACTACCCACTTATAACTCTAAAATAACTACATACTCCACACTCTAAACTAACAACTAAATTATGACTCCAATTTTTTTTGTAATTCCGGTATGCTCGATTTTGGCGCTGGTATTTGCTTTTATATTTTACCGCCGTATGAAGCGGGCGGATGAAGGGACTCCGACTATGAAGGAAATAGCTTCTCACGTCAGGAAAGGGGCTATGGCCTATATAAAGCAACAGTACAAGGTAGTTGCCATCGTGTTTCTCATTCTCGCTCTATTTTTTGCCATTCTTGCATACGGTTTCGGAGTACAAAATTCCTGGGTGCCGTTTGCATTTCTGACAGGAGGCTTTTTCTCCGGCCTTGCCGGATTTATTGGTATGAAAACAGCAACTTTCGCCTCATCGCGTACAGCGCATGCTTGCAGAAAATCTCTCAATTCGGGACTAAGGGTGGCATTTCGCTCGGGAGCGGTGATGGGTCTGACCGTAGTGGGACTTGGCTTGTTGGACATTTCCGTTTGGTATCTCATCCTGGAGACTTTCGTCAAAGAGAGTACTCCAGAACAAAAAATGATGGTTATTACCACCACTATGCTTACTTTCGGAATGGGAGCCTCCACACAGGCACTTTTCGCAAGAGTTGGCGGTGGTATATATACCAAGGCAGCAGATGTGGGAGCCGATTTGGTTGGGAAATTGGAGGAGAATATTCCCGAGGATGACCCCCGCAATCCGGCAACTATTGCTGACAATGTGGGAGACAATGTGGGGGATGTTGCAGGTATGGGTGCCGACCTCTATGAATCTTACTGCGGAGCAATTCTAGCAACTGCGGCTCTTGGTGCTTCTGCCTTCTTTTCAAAGGGATACGCAGCCCAGGTTAATGCCGTGTTTGCACCGATGTTGATTGCTGCGGTGGGAATTGTGCTTTCAATTCTAGGCATTTTTACGGTACGTACCAAAGAAAATGCCGGAATGGACCAGCTCCTCAAGTCGCTCAGTTTTGGGGTTAATCTGAGTGCAGTACTTATAGCGGTTTTTACCTTCGTAATATTGTGGCTCCTCAAACTGGAAAACTGGGTTTGGATCTCTTGTTCGGTGATTGTGGGACTGCTGGCGGGCATCATAATAGGACGCTCTACGGAATACTTCACTTCGCACTCTTACAAGCCTACCCGTAAGGTTGCAGAAAGCGGAAAGACCGGTCCTGCAACTGTAATCATCTCGGGCGTTGGAGTTGGTATGATATCAACCGCAATACCGGTTATTACCATTGCGCTGGCTATCATTCTCGCATATTTGTTTGCCATCAAGTTTGATATATCTGCAATGCTATCGGCTCAGAATCTCAGTCTCGGACTATATGGCATCGGCATTGCAGCCGTAGGTATGCTTTCGACTCTTGGAATAACCCTTGCTACAGACGCGTACGGTCCCATAGCTGACAATGCCGGAGGTAATGCGCAAATGAGTAATCTCGAGCCGGAAGTGCGGCAGAGAACCGATGTTCTTGATGCACTGGGTAACACCACCGCTGCTACAGGCAAGGGATTTGCCATTGGCTCGGCAGCTCTGACAGCGTTGGCACTATTGGCATCTTATCTTGAGGAGATTAAGGTTGCCCTTGTAAATATTGGGCAGACAGTGATAGATATAGCAGGTCGCCAAGTAGAGGTGGCTTATGCCACTATTCCGGATCTGATGGAGTATTATTATATCAACATTATGAATCCAAAACTACTGGTTGGACTCTTCATTGGTGCTATGATGTCCTTCCTATTTTGTGGTCTGACTATGAACGCGGTTGGACGTGCTGCCCAGAGTATGGTGGATGAGGTGCGCAGGCAGTTCCATGAGATTAAGGGGATACTCACCGGTGAGGCGGTTCCGGATTATGCAAGATGCGTTGAGATTTCCACTCGTGGAGCTCAGAGGGAGATGCTCTTACCTTCCATTATAGCCATAGTGGTTCCTATTCTGATAGGAATCTTTTTTGATGTTGCGGGTGTGGTTGGCTTGTTGCTCGGAAGTTTGAGTTCCGGATTTGTGCTCGCCATATTTATGGCAAATTCCGGTGGTACATGGGATAATGCGAAGAAATATGTGGAGGAGGGCAATTATGGTGGCAGGGGATCCGGTGCGCATAAGGCGACGGTTGTCGGTGATACTGTAGGTGACCCCTTTAAGGATACTTCCGGACCTTCACTCAATATTCTAATCAAGTTGATGTCCATGGTTTCCATTGTGATGGCCGGCTTAACAGTAGCCTTCTCATTATTGTAATTTTAAAGGACAATAGAACCCTGGCAGTTTTTGTTTTGCTGTCAGGGTTCATGTCAATAATCACTTTTTTTACAGATCGCGTGCCGAAGTACTCTAACTCAGGCAATCAATACGAAACGCTTATAGTGTATGGCACTCCGTTGAGAACGCCAATGCAGCCTGTGTACTGTTGCCCGTATGAAGTAGGCTCTGTATCTACGGTAGTTGCACAAAAAACTGAAATGTAGAGTCTGCCGACAGCAGGTTTTGTTATTGTCAAGTTTTTGGCAACACCGTTGCCAACATTGAAATACAAAGAGTTGTCATTGAAAGCGAATGTTTCGGGATTCGCAAATAAGTATAAATCGAATTGTTCCCATCCCTTCTGCGGAGAGAGTGTAATTGTAACCTTATCGGTACCCTTTGGTATATCTACAGCAAAATGATGATATTGTCTATCTCCGATTTTTGTAAATGCCGGATTGTTTTCAGACGTTGAACTCCTCATCTCTCGAGGTTCACCATTTTTAAGAACACCTTTCAATCTCGGGCGTCCGTTTCCGTCAAGGGCGTACTTTATCATAGAGGACATTAGCTCCAGCCGTTCCCCGGAAACCACTCTCTCAGGATGGGAACCGATTAGAACAACACGTCCATCATATTCGGAGGCCTTGTATGCCCACCCTGCAACTTCTCTGTGGATGTTTCTCTCGATCTTTAGAGTGTCTCCATCGTAGCGCAAGGTAACCTCGGTGCCGTCAGGCACATTGTTTTCCATCCAGGCAAAGCATCCGCCATTGTGTCGTACACTGTCAATTACCATATCACCACCGAAGGAATAATATTGGAGCAGAGGGGATCCTTTCTCTACAAACAGAGATGTGAAGGACTTATTCAGAGTGGTTCCCCTCGTATAACCGGGCCATATTCCGTAGTACTCAGGAACATCCACTATACCGCTGTCTCTAACGAAACCTTTTGCAGCTATATATGCACCGGCACAGGTGCCGAGGTAGCTGCCGCCTTCTGCAACAAATCGACGTACGTTTTTACGGCCTTTTTCTCCGAGAGAACGTCCGTGCTGGGTGGCTTTTCCACCGTTTGTGTAGATCATTCTGAATCTCGGTGCTCCATCAGGATAGAGAAGAATGCCGTTTTCATCAATTTCCGATCCGCAGAACAGTAGGGTCTGAATCAGTGTGTCAAGAGCATTTAGATATTCGCTTTTGGATGAATTAAACATTTCAATGGATAGATTCAAATAGTTGGCGGCAGGAAGATCAGGATAAGAGTTGAGAAATATACCTCCGTCAAAGAATATATCTTTGTAATAACCCTTTGCGCGATCCTGTCCAAAAGAGAGGGATGAAGCGAGCAATAAAATTGTGATTACAAGATAATACTGAAATTTTTGCATGGCAGGTGAGATTATTTTTGTCTTACAAATATACTTTTTTTGAATGAGTACGCAAAAAGAGAGAAATATTTACTCAAAAAATCCCCAGAACTTAAGCCCCGGGGATTTTTGCTGTAGTATATAATCTATGGATTATTTCTTATTTGGTTCGTCCAGCTCCAAATGAGGGTTCTTTTTGGCAGAAAGTGCAAAGAGGATTGAAACCGTAATGGCAATGAGACCGAGGCAGATGAAAATCCATTCGGCATTAACTGCTGCTCTCACCTCCTGTTGGGCAAAGAGTTCCGTACCTGCTTCTGCAGTAATAGTATTTCTGAAGATTCTGCCGACAAATAGAGGAACAAGGAGCATTCCCATATTCTGAATCCAGAATATGAGAGAATATGCCGTTCCCAGATTCTTATCAGGTACGATCTTGGGCACCGAAGGCCACATTGCAGCCGGTACTAGGGAGAAACCTGTTCCGAGGATAGCAATGCCGAGATATCCGTAGAAGGGAACGCCCGCAGGGGCAAAACCCACTATAAGATGTGCTACAAATACCATCACGGAGCCTGTAATCATCCAAATTGTCGCTTTTCCGAATTTATCAACGAGCACACCAAAGAGGGGAGTGCCGACAACAGTAAAGAAAGGTATCATCGATATCATCCAGGTAGCGGCCTCCAGTTCGATGCCGAAACGGGGGATGAGTATGGATGTCGCAAACTTCTTGAATGAGATGATGCAAACATAGAAGAATACGCAAAGAAGCGAAATCAGAATAAAGTGCTTATTGCTGAGAACCTTAAAAATATCGGAGAATTTGAACTTGTCTTCGTCAGAAGTTACAACCTTATCAGTAGTACCTACAAGTTTGTCAAATCTCGCATCCATAGCCACGAAGATACCCCAGAGGATACCACCAATGAGGAGGAGTCCAAGCCCGAACAGAGCAGGCTTACTTGTCTCACTAAGAGGATACATGCCGTTCGCTGCTGCAGAAACGAGTCTGGGTGAGAGTATAAATGCTGTTGCCGTGCCGAGTCTGGCGATCGCCAGTTGGAGTCCCATTGCGAGAGCAGTATAACTCCCTTTAAACCATTTGGCAATGGAGCGGGTAACTCCCACTCCGGCAATCTCGCTGCCGAGTCCGAAGAGCATACAGCCGATATAGGCTACGGTGAGAGAGTGACCTGCAGCGACAATGGAAGGTGTGGAGATGGCCACATAGACCAATGCCGCACCTGCAATCATCAAACCTACGAAGATGGATCCTGTTATGCGTACACCCCATTTATCGAGAAGCATACCGCAGATAATCAGGCCGCCCCATACGCAGAGGAAAGAGTAGCCGCCTGCGTAGAATCCATAGTTGGCGGAGTCCCAACCGAGCTCCAGCATTTCGGGATGCTTGAAGATGTGGGAGAGAGTTGAGAACATGTCATCGAAGAAGTAGGATGCAAACATCGGTACCACAAGGCACGCGAGGGCAATCCAGGCCCATCTGTGGATGTTCTTTTTCTTGGCTTGGATTTGTTGTTCAGTCATAGATAGTTATTATAAAGTTAATAGTTTTGATTCTGTATTATTTTCTAATATTAGGTAATTCGAGGCCGTAACCTTTGCGACGGTCTTCCGCCTTCAGCAGGAAGCTGAAGATGAAGGCAAGCACACCGAAACTAGAGAAGATGATCATCGGAGCGAAATATCCACCGGTATGGAGTAGTACCTTGCCTATGAGAAGGGGTACGAAACTCAGACCGATATTCTGCACCCAGAATATAAGGCAGTAGGCTGATCCAAGGATCTTCTCGTCAATAATCTTGGGAACGGAAGGCCAGAGGGCTGCCGGCACAAGAGAGAAAGAGACTCCCAGTACCACTATCAGCAGAAACGCAAACCATTTATGAGGGTATAGGGGCAGTAGGAATGCAAAACTCAGGTGACAAGCTATCATTATGATGGCTCCGAGCATCAGCATGGATGCTCCCTTTCCCTTAAGGTCAAGGAAAATTCCAAGAACAGGAGTCAGGATCATCGCCAGGATGGGGAAAAAGCTAAACAGTCGTGACGCTGTGGCGGCATCAATATTCAGAGTCACTTCTAGGAAGTTGGGTGCATATCTCTGGAAGGGGAAAATAGCGCTATAGTAGAGTACGCAGAGCAGAGCCACAATCCAAAACATCTTGCTTGAAAAGATCTTGCCCAAATCCTTAACCCGGAATTCATCCTCAGAACTTTTGTCCTCTTTAATTCCGGCTTCAATAAGCTGATTGTCAAGTTTGCGATCCATTACGGTGAATACCAGGAAGAAGATAAGACCTACACACAGAAGTGCTGAGCAAAATGCAACGGGAGCAAGTACCGAAGCGTTGTAACGGGCAGCAATGATCGGGGCAAGCCACATTACGGCGAATACGCCCAGACGGGCGATAGCCATCTCAAGACCCATGGCGAGGGCCATTTCCTTACCTTTAAACCATTTTGCAATAATCTTTGAAACCGTAGTGCCGGCCATTTCAGCACCGCAGCCAAAAATCATGAAACCGAGGGATGCCATCTTGGCGCTGCTGGGAAGAGCTGTCCACCAGCTATCGAGCCATCCGCTGAATGCGGTAGTCTGAAACCAGTCAGTAATGCCTACAAACTTGATGGCCGCTCCTATCACCATCAGTGAAGCGGAGAGTGTACCGGTAAAACGAACTCCCATTTTATCGAGGATAATACCTGCGATGATCAGGAATCCACATACATTAAGGATGTATTCGGATGCAGCATAGGTGCCGAATACGCCGCTATCCCATCCGAGAGAACTTTCCACAAGGGATTTGAGTGGTGACATTACGTCAACGAACATGTAAGTGAAAAACATCATCAGAGAGATGAGTATCAAGGCACTCCACCTTGCTACAAGTGAGTCGTTGATCAATTTAGCCAATTTTTCTGCCATAGTTATCTTTTTAATGATTTTTTTCAAAGAAATGCTAAAAATAGTGCATTTCAACGAAACGGCAAAATAAAATGGCGTGCACCAGTTTTATTTCTGCAATTGGAATATAAGTTGTACCTTAGCGTGTTATTTCAAAATCCATATAATTATATATTATGACACTTGATGTAGTTCTGGGACTCCAGTGGGGAGATGAAGGTAAGGGAAAAATAGTTGATGTGCTGGCGGATAGATATCCTGTCATAGCTCGTTTCCAAGGGGGACCCAATGCAGGACATTCTCTTCACTTCGAAGGAAATAAAATAGTGCTGCATACTGTTCCTTCGGGGGTTTTCCGCACCAAGGCCACAAATATCATAGGCAACGGCGTTGTGTTGGATCCCATTATTTTTAAAGGAGAGTGTGAGGCCATTATAAAAATGGGTGTTCCCGTGAGGAATCGTCTTGTCATTTCCAGAAAGGCACATCTGATCCTGCCCACACATCGCACTATAGATGCTGCTCAGGAGGCTGCCAAAGGAGCAGGAAAAATAGGATCCACTCTTAAGGGTATCACTCCTACATATATGGATAAAATCGGTCGTAACGGACTCAGAGTGGGTGATATCCTCGCACCTGACTTTCTCGTCAGATACAACACCCTCAAAGAGCAACATATTGAGTACCTAAGACAGTATGACTTTGAATATGATCCCATGCAAAATGAGGCTGAGTGGCTTGAGGCCGTGGAGTATCTCAGGAGTTTCAATATTGTTGACAGCGAATATCTGGTCAACGACCTGCTCAATTCCGGTAAAACAGTTCTCGCAGAGGGGGCGCAGGGTCTGATGCTCGATATTGACTTCGGATCATATCCCTTTGTAACGTCCTCATCTACTGCCTGTGCGGGTGCCTGCATCGGACTCGGAGTCTCTCCTAAACGTGTCAGCAGGGTATATGGCATTTTTAAAGCCTATTGTACCAGAGTGGGCAGCGGCCCCTTCCCGACGGAGATCTTTGATGAGAAAGGGGAAGAGCTTCGTCGCCGCGGATTTGAATTCGGTGCTACCACCGGACGTCCCCGTCGCACCGGCTGGCTTGACCTTGTGGCTTTAAAATATGCGATAATGATTAACGGAGTTACCGACCTTATTATGATGAAATCGGATGTTCTAGACACATTCGACACAATAAAGGTGGCAACATCATATATAGTGGATGGACAAAAATATTCTCAGGTGCCTTACGATTCATCTTCCGAAGTGACTCCCGTTTATCGAGAGTTTCCCGGTTGGAAGAGAGATCTTACCGGAATACGCGAAGAGGGGAAACTTCCTCACGAATTTATAAGCTATGTACATTTTATAGAGCAAGAGACAGGTATTCCCATAAAAATTATCTCCATTGGTCCCGACAGGGATCAAACCATAATCAGATAGGAAGAATACGGTGACATTACTTGAAAAAATAGAATTTCCCGCGGACATTAAAGAGTTGTCGCTAGAAGAGCTGGAGCAGTTGTGTTCCGAGCTCAGGGAGTATATTGTCAGCTGCTGCGCTGCCAATCCTGGCCATATAGGGGCCAGTCTTGGGGTTGTGGAAATTGCAGTGGCACTTCATAGGGTATTTGATACCCCGAATGATAAAATAGTCTGGGATGTAGGCCATCAGGCATATGCACACAAGATCCTTACCGGTAGGCGTGAAGCCTTTAAGACCAATCGCAAGTTAGGCGGTATCAGTGGCTTTCCCAAGCGTTCGGAGAGCGAGTATGACGCATTCGGTACAGGACACTCCTCCACATCCATTTCAGCAGCGCTTGGCTTGGCAGTAGGGGCGCAGATGCAGGGAAGTAAAGATCATTTTGTGGCGGTTATAGGCGATGGTTCGATGACTGCCGGACTTGCGTTTGAAGGGCTAAACAATGCAGGCTCTCTCAAGACAAATCTGCTGGTAATCCTCAATGACAATCAGATCTCAATTGATAAAAGTATCGGTGCGTTGCACAACCACCTTATGAAGGTGACCACCAGCCGCAAATACAACCGCATCAAAAAGAGTATATGGGATCGCCTTGGTGCCGGTAAGATACGTGATCATATTCAAAATTTTATAAAATACATAAAAAAGGGTGTTTTGCGCAATACCAGCGCAAGCAATCTTTTCGACTCTCTCGGATTCAGGTATTTTGGGCCAATGGACGGCAATGATATTGGGCAAATGGTCGATATGCTCGGTCGTCTGAAAGAAATTGAGGGTCCCAAACTTCTTCATGTCATAACTAAAAAAGGGAAAGGCTATAAGCCTGCTGAGGAGAATCAGACAGTTTGGCATGCGCCGGGCCAATTCGATCCTGTTACAGGCGCAAGAATCTCAGGCAAGGCGGGTGCATCAAAATTCCAGGATGTATTTGGGCAGACACTGCTCGACCTTGCAAAGGAAAATGAAAAAATTATAGGAATCACCCCCGCTATGGCTACCGGATGCAGCATGAACATAATGATGTGTGAGATACCTGACCGTGCATTTGACGTGGGTATCGCCGAACAACACGCAGTTACCTTCTCCGCAGGTCTGGCTGCTGCGGGAATGTTGCCTTTCTGCAATATCTACTCCTCATTTGCCCAGCGTGCATATGATAATGTCATTCACGATGTAGCACTGCAGGAACTTAAGGTTGTTCTCTGTCTTGACAGGGCGGGCATTGTAGGAGAAGATGGTCCCACTCACCACGGTGCCTTTGACTTCTCCTGTTTCAGGCCTATTCCAAATGTGATGATTGCAGCCCCCCTGAATGAACTTGAACTTCGCAATATGATGTATTCTGCAACACTGCCGGAGTACGGTACAATTATAATAAGGTATCCGCGTGGTACCGGCAATGGCACTGCCTGGAAGAATGAGCCTTTCCGGAGAATAGAACCCGGACGCGGAGTTATCCTACAAGAGGGAAAGGATGTCGCTTTGCTGAGTATCGGCGCTGTAGGCCACAATGGGTCTCTTGCGGTTAAAGCAGCGCAGGATAGGGGAGTCAGCGTTTTTCACTGTGATATGAGGTTTCTCAAACCGATTGACGAACAGATATTGGCGGAAGTATGTTCTAAAGTGAACCGTATAGTGACACTTGAAGATGGTGCACTTCTCGGCGGTCTTTACAGTGCAGTCTCGGAGTATGTGGCATCACATAAGCTTCCCTGCAAGGTAACAGGACTTGGTATGCCGGACAAATTCGTCGGTCAGGGCACACCTGAGGAGCTTCACAAGGAGTGCGGATATGATGTTGACGGAATATTAAAAGCACTTTTAAATGGTTAAACGAAGGCACGACCATACCAGAGGTATCCATAATATGGGGGGTGATAGTGATGGCGAGTTTCCGGTGTTGACCCACAAATTTTGGGGTCTTTTGATTTTTCTGGCCGTCATCTGGCTAATGTTTTTCTCTACTTTTAAGCTCGGTTCCTACCCTCAGCAATGGATTGAGGCTCTGATGGGAAAATTTTCGTTCTTTCTCGGGCAAAGGATGCAGGATGGATGGCTTCTGGATTTTCTTCAAAACGGTATAATCAATGGTATTGGCGCGGTGCTGGCATTCCTGCCCAATATACTTATACTCTTTTTCTTCATATTTCTACTTGAGGAGACGAGGTATTTGCCCAGAGCGGCGAAGTTGATGGATAAATTTATGCACGGGATCGGTCTTCACGGTTGTTCGTTCATTCCTTTGCTGATGGGATTTGGGTGCAATGTGCCGGCGATAATGGCCACAAGGAGCATTAAGAGGCGCGGAGACCGCATCCTAACTATGATGATGATCCCCTATATCCCTTGTAGTGCTCGTATCCCTACATTTCTGCTTTTTTCGGGAATATTTTTCCCGCAACACAGCACATTGGTTATGATGCTTCTTTATCTGGGTGGTATCTTGACCGGTATCGTAATAGCGCTTATCAATAAAAAGATTTTTTTTAGGGAAAAATCGGAGGACTATGAGACAGAATTGCCTCCACTGAGGATCCCTAACATCCGAGCTGCCCTCAAAGGCATGTGGAGTGCTGCATCGGAGTATCTTAAGAAAATCGGTACGGTGGTGTTGCTTGCAGTAGTGATCGTTTGGGCACTGGATTATTTCCCCATTAATGAGGGTATGCCTGAAGAGGAAGCCTCTCCATCCTATTTACACCGCTTTGGTGAGGCAGTGGAGCCTGTTATGGCTCCTCTGGGTTTTGACTGGAAAATGAGTGCGGCACTTATTGCCGGTATTACAGCTAAAGAATTTATCATTAGCACTTTGGGAGTTCTCTACCAGGAGAGTGGCGAAGAGCTGGATACCACTGCACTTTCGGCAAGGATAGCCTCCGACGGCAATATTAATCGGGCCAACGCACTATCTTTTATGGTCTTTTCGTTACTCTATATTCCATGCGTGGCGACTGCTGCCGTCATTCGCCGCGAGAGCGGCAGTTGGAAATGGTCTCTGATTTCCATAATCACCACGCTTGTGGTTGCCTGGCTCTTTGCTTTCGTTGCCTTTAGGATAGGAAGTCTCTTGTGGTAATGAAAAAATAATGCATAATTTCCCGAAAAATTTTGCCGATTGAGATAAATGGCATATATTTGCACTCCCAATTTGGAAAGCCGACATAGCTCAGTTGGCCAGAGCAGCTGATTTGTAATCAGCAGGCCGTGGGTTCGAATCCCTCTGTCGGCTCGTTTGAAAGATTGTAAAAGCCTGGGGAGATACCAAAGTGGCCAAATGGGGCAGACTGTAAATCTGCTGGCGTACGCCTTCGTAAGTTCGAATCTTGCTCTCCCCACTTTTTTTGTTGATTAGGCGGAAGTAGCTCAGTTGGTAGAGCATCAGCCTTCCAAGCTGAGGGTCGCGAGTTCGAACCTCGTCTTCCGCTCAAGTTGAAATACTGCCAGTGTAGCTCAGAGGTAGAGCGCTTCCTTGGTAAGGAAGAGGTCGAGAGTTCAATTCTCTCCACCGGCTCCAGCAATTAATAACAATATAAAAACAAAATTATGGCAAAAGAAAGTTTTAAAAGAGATAAACCGCATGTAAACATCGGTACTATCGGCCACGTTGACCATGGCAAAACTACTTTGACGGCTGCTATCACCAAAGTATTGGCAAAGCAGGGTCTTTCTGAGGTTAAATCCTTCGATCAAATTGACAATGCTCCTGAAGAGAAAGAGCGTGGTATTACCATCAACACTTCTCACGTAGAGTATGAAACTGCAAATCGCCACTACGCTCACGTAGACTGCCCCGGCCACGCTGACTATGTTAAAAACATGGTTACAGGTGCTGCACAGATGGACGGTGCTATCCTCGTTGTAGCTTCTACAGACGGTCCGATGCCCCAGACTCGCGAGCACATTCTTCTCGCCCGTCAGGTGAACGTTCCCCGTATCGTTGTTTTCCTCAATAAGGTGGACATTGTTGACGATCCTGAAATGATTGAACTCGTTGAGATGGAAGTTCGTGAACTCCTCAGCTTTTATGAGTTTGACGGTGACAACGCTCCTGTTATTCGCGGTTCCGCTCTTGGCGCTCTCAATGGCGATCCCGAGTGGGAGGCAAAGGTTGTTGAGCTTATGGATGCAGTGGATACTTATATTCCCATTCCCAAGCGTGACAATGAGAAACCTTTCCTGCTGCCTGTAGAGGATATCTTCTCCATCACCGGTCGTGGTACCGTTGCTACCGGTCGTATTGAGACAGGTGTTGTAAAGACAGGTGATGAGGTACAGATCATCGGTCTTGGTGAGCAGCCCAGAAAGTCAGTAGTTACAGGTGTTGAGATGTTCCGCAAAATTCTTGACCAGGGAGAAGCCGGTGATAACGTAGGTCTCCTTCTCCGCGGTATTGACAAGAGAGAGATTAAGAGAGGTCAGGTTATTGCCCACCCCAACACTATTACTCCTCATAGAAAATTCGAGGCTGCAATTTACGTGTTGAAGAAAGATGAAGGTGGTCGCCACACTCCTTTCCACAACAAGTATCGTCCTCAGTTCTTCATCCGTACACTTGACATTACCGGTGAGATTGAACTCCCTGCAGGTGTTGAGATGGTAATGCCCGGTGACAACGTTAAAATTAATGTTGAGCTTATCTACCCTGTGGCTTTGAATGAAGGTCTCCGTTTCGCAATCCGCGAAGGTGGGCGTACAGTAGGTTCAGGTCAGGTTACTAAGATTCTTGGCTAATCAATAATACTAATAACAAGAGGGTGACACAATTAGCGCCACCCTCTTGTTATCATATAGGAGGGGAATAGTTCAAGGGTAGAATAATGGTCTCCAAAACCATAGGTGGGAGTTCGAATCTCTCTTCCCCTGCCAATACCGATGGTTACGCGTCGGTATGTTATTAACCGGCAAAGCAACCGCTTCCAATTGTCTTTGCCAACAAAATAATAACAATGAGCAAATTAGGAACTTACGTAAAAGAGTCTTACAAAGAACTTACAACAAAAGTTGCCTGGCCTACCTGGAATAAGCTCCAGCATTCAGCTATTCTGGTTATGGTCAGCACGCTGATTCTGTCAGTTGTAATCTGGCTTATAGATTTCGTTATCAAAACCATTATGACAGGTCTTTACCAATTGTAATGCTATGAGTGAAATCACCAAGAAGTGGTATGTTGTCCGTATAATTGGCAACAAAGAGAAGATCGCCAAAGAATATATCGAAAAGGAGATGGGCAAGGGAATGCTGAAGCATATCACCGATGTCCTTGTTCCTACCGAAAAGTATTTTGTGATAAAAAATGGCAAGCGTGTAAGCGCCGAACGCAATTTTTTCCCAGGTTATCTCTTTGTGGAAATTACATTCCCCTCCTTTAAGTCGGACAATCCGGACGACGCAGACGAACGTAAGAGGTTTGAGAAGGAAATCCTCGGTATTGCCCAGGATGGTCTTCGCGAACTTCCCAATATTATCGGTTTCCTCACTGAAGGCAGAGAAAGGGTAATCAACCCTGTGCGCCAGTCGGAGATTGATCGCATAATGGGTCGTGTGGATGAGTTGAGTGACCAGGATGGTGAGATCTTGGTGCCTTTTGTTGTAGGAGAAGCTGTAAAGATTATCGACGGTCCTTTCAAAGATTTTAGTGGTAATGTTGAGGAGATTCTCGAAGAGAGAAGAAAACTCAAGGTTATGGTAAGAATCTTCGGCAGGAAGTCTGTCATTGAGTTGAATTTTGCTCAGGTAACAAAAGAATAATAAACAAAAGACATTATGGCTAAAGAAATTGCCGGGTTTATTAAATTGCAGATCAAAGGCGGAGCTGCCAATCCCTCACCTCCCGTAGGACCGGCCCTCGGTTCCAAGGGTGTGAATATTATGGACTTCTGCAAGCAGTTTAATGCCCGCACTCAAGACAAAGCCGGCAAGGTATTACCTGTGGTAATAACCGTTTATAGTGACAAGTCTTTTTCTTTCGTTGTAAAGGAACCCCCTGTAGCTGTTCTCGTAAAAGAGGCTGCAAAAGTACAGGCCGGATCTCCCGAGCCCAATAGGAAAAAGGTTGCTACTATTACTTGGAATCAAATACGTGAGATTGCCAAGGAAAAAATGCCGGATCTTAATGCATTCACCGAGAAATCAGCAATGAATATGGTAGCCGGTACTGCTCGCAGTATGGGTATCAATGTTGAAGGTGAATTTCCTGCCGATGTACAATAAAATCACCACGCTATGAGTAAATTGACAAAAAATCAGAAGGCAGTAGTTGCCAAAGTTGACTCAGGCAGGCAGTACAAACTCCTCGAGGCGTGTGCTCTGGTAAAGGAGACTTCCTTCACCAAATTTGACGCTTCTGTAGAGTTAGCTGTTCGTTTGGGTGTTGATCCTCGTAAGGCTAACCAGATGGTACGTGGCGTTGTGACTCTTCCTCATGGTACAGGCAAGGTAACCCGCGTATTGGTTCTGTGTACACCTGATAAAGAGGCTGAAGCTCAGGAAGCAGGTGCAGACTTTGTTGGTCTTGATGATTATATTGAAAAGATCAAAGGCGGTTGGACTGACGTTGATGTCATTATCTGTACTCCCTCTGTTATGGCCAAAGTTGGTGCTATCGGTCGTATTTTGGGTCCCCGTGGCTTGATGCCGAATCCCAAGTCCGGTACCGTTACCATGGATGTTGGTAAGGCAGTTCAGGAAGTGAAAGCAGGTAAGATTGATTTTAAAGTTGACAAACAGGGTATTATCCACGCAGCTATCGGAAAGGTCTCATTTGATGCCCAGAAAATTGCGGAGAATGCCGTTGAAATGCTCAACACCATAATCAAACTCAAGCCGCAGGCTCTCAAAGGCACATATGTGAGAAGTATCTATCTCTCTTCCACTATGGGCCCTGGTATTAGTGTAGATAGCAAGTCAATAAGTGCTGTTGAATAAAAGATTCGAATGTTATGAGAAAAGAAGAAAAAGCTCAGATTATTGAAACCATAGCAGCACAGATAGCAGAGAACCCTAATTTCTACCTTGCGGATCTTTCAGGTCTCAATGCAGAACATACATCAAATCTCCGCCGTGCTTGCTTTGAAAAAGAAGTTAAACTCATCGTTGTGAAGAATACCCTCCTCCAGAGGGCTCTTGAAGGCCTGGATGCTGAAGGTACAGGTATCAACAATGAAGAAATCAAGACTCTATATCCTACCTTAAAAGGCTCGACAGCCATCATGTTTACCGACGTCCCAAGTGCCCCTGCTAAAATTATCAGGGAATTTGGCTCCAGATTCGGTAAACCGGAGCTCAAGAGCGCATATCTCCAGGAGTGTGCATATGTTGGTGCCAATCTCCTCGCTACTCTTGTAAATATCAAATCTCACGATGAAC
>DFOK01000013.1 GCA_002376715.1 Bacteroidales bacterium UBA3543
TAGTATGTAGTATGTAGTATGAGTTATGAATTGAGGGTTTATTGGATTTTAGAGTTTAGTGGGGTTGATTTTTTTGAGAAAAGGCTAGAGAGTTCAGTGAAGATTTATGAAGTGATAAGAGATAATAATAAAGAATAATGAAAAACGCTATGAAGAATTTCACACCTACAAAGTACGTACTTGAAAATTTGGCTACAGGCCGCAGATTTGAAGACACGGGATGGCTACTCTCAGACCCGCAGGGAACAGAACCATCTCTCATTAGAGCCATTTACGAAAAGAAACAGATAGACTTTGGGAGTCAGGAAGATGGCATCTACCGTTTTGCCGACTGGCTTCCCGTCAGCCATACACTCAAAGGATCTGCCGCTACACAGACCTACAAAAGTGAGGCTCTTGCTGCGGAACTCGGTCTTCCCAATCTCTATATTTCTTTTTCCGGCTACTGGCCGGAGAAGAATGCCTTTATGACCACCGGTTCATTCAAGGAGACAGAGGCCTATTCGGTATGTGGCAGGCTCTCTCACAACAAGAAAGGAGTATTGGTAGTTGCCTCGGCCGGCAACACGGCCAGATCATTTGCAAAGGTCTGCTCTGAAAACAATATTCCACTGTTGTTAAGTGTTCCTGAAGACAATATTGACGCCTTGTGGTTCGACAAACCAATCAACGACTGCGTTAAACTCATCTGCTCACCCAAAGGCAGTGACTATTACGATGCTATTGCGCTTGCTGACAAGGTCTGCACATCGGAGATGTTTTTCGCCGAAGGCGGAGCCAAGAATGTAGCACGCCGGGATGGGATGGGTACGACCGTGCTTTCTGCGGCTGAGGTAATCGGACGTATTCCCGATTGCTATTTTCAGTCAATCGGAAGTGGTACCGGTGCCATAGCTGCCTGGGAAGCCAATCTGCGTCTGATAGAGGACGGCCGTTTCGGCAACCACAAGATGAAACTTTTCCCTTCGCAAAATATCCCTTTCACACCGATGTATGATGCGTGGAAAGTGCGCAGCAAAACCCTTCTGCCAATGGATGACGAAGAGGCACGTCTCAAGGCAATTGCAATCGATGCCAAAGTGCTTTCCAATAGAAGACCCCCTTATGCCGTGCGTGGAGGCCTCTATGACGCAATGTGCGATGCAGGAGGAGATGTGGAACTGGCGGATAACAATGACATCAAAGAGATGCAGGCACTCTTCCTGCGTACCGAGGGAATAGATATTCATCCGGCATCTGCCGTAGCCACTAAAGGTATGATCAATGCCTTTAATGCAGGTAAAATGCCGAAAGATGCTATTATCATGCTCAACATTACCGGTGGAGGAGAAGAGCGTTTCAAACGCGACCACAAGGTTGTTTATCTCAAGCCCTCCCTTATCGCGCTGGCTTCAGACGAAGGTGTAATCACCAGAGTTGAAAATCTGTTTAAGTAATTCCTAAATAGAAGACTTCTTTGTTTGTTCGCTTAACATCACTATCTCAGTAGCTTTTGCAAGAGCCGGGATGATGTGTGAGAATACATGATCTCTGCCTATTTCATGAAGTAAACCGAACTTTTCTATGGAGTCATAGACATTGTCCTGGACCCCGGAAAGAATAAGCTTTATGCCGGCCTTTTTTGAACGTTTGTATAGGCTGCGAAGGTTGTTGATTCCGGTTGAATCGATGAAAGGCACCTTGCGCATGCGTATGATACGAACTTTAAGATGACCTTTTTTGGTAGAGCGGTCAACCTCGTCGATCTTACTTGCAAGTCCGAAAAAGAAAGGTCCGTCAATTTCAAAAATTTCCACACCATCAGGAACGGATAGTTGTTCGGTACTCTCCAATTGGGCTCTTTCTTCATTCTCGGTTGCAGCCAGATAGTCACTCTCCAGAACCGTGATTGAGGAGGTCTCGGAAACACGCTTAACAAAGAGAATTATAGCCATCAAGAGCCCCACCTCAATTGCAACTGTCAAGTCGACCAATACGGTCAGGAAAAATGTAATCAGCAACACTATCACATCTGCTCGGTCTCCTTTGAGCAAATACTTGAATGTCCTCCATTCACTCATATTGTAGGCCACCATGACCAGGATTGCTGCAAGACAAGAGAGCGGAATATAGATGGCATAGGGCATGAGGAAAAGGAAAATCAGCAGAAGCACGAGGGAGTGAATAATACCTGCGACAGGAGTTTTTCCACCGTTATTGATATTGGTCATTGTACGTGCAAGAGCTCCGGTTGCCGGAATACCGCCGAAAAGAGGAGTAATGATGTTTGTTATACCTTGTCCTATGAGTTCGGTATTGGAGTTGTGACGCTTGCCGGTGGCACCATCCGCAACCATTGCTGCAAGAAGCGACTCTATCGCACAGAGAAAGGCAATGGTAAATGCAGGCTGGAAGAGTTTGACAGCTGTATCAAGAGTAATTTTGGGAGCTACGGGCTCGGGAATGGCTATTCCGCCCGCAAGTTCGGGAAATTTGCTGCCAATTGTGGCGAATTCGAGTCCGGCAAAACGGGAAAGTATCAGCGAAATGAATGTTCCCACAATAATGGCAATCAGTGAACCGGGCACTTTCTTAGTAACTCGAGGCCAGAAAATGATTATCGCTAAACAAAATAGTGACATCAGGGTTTCGGCAATGGAAATTGAACCCAAGTTACTGAAATAACAACCCCATTTGGCAAGAAAGCTGGAGGGGACTTCCGCTATTGTCAGTCCGAAGAAATCTTTAATCTGGGTAGAGAATATAGTTACGGCAATACCTGAGGTAAAACCTATCACTATGGGATAAGGAATAAACTTGATTAACGTACCGAGCTTGAAAACACCCATTAACACCAGCATTATACCTGCCAAAATGGTGGATATTATCAAACCTTGAATGCCAAAGTCACCAACAATACCGGCTACAATTACGATGAAAGCTCCGGTAGGACCTCCGATCAAAAAATTGGAACCTCCCAAAAGTGATGTGAGAAAACCCGCGACGACGGCGGTAATCAGACCCTGCTGAGGGGTAACTCCTGAAGCAATACCAAAAGCGATTGCCAACGGCAAAGCCACTATACCAACAATTACACCCGCAATAAAATCCTGTATAAAGGTCTCTTTATTGTAATTACCTTTCTTAAAAAGTTCGAAAAATTTGGGTCTGAAGAGCTGTGACAGTCGGGTTTTCATCTGAAATGCTAAATAAGTCCGGTTATTTTTGAGAATTTGAGGACAAAAGTATCCAATTTAAACTAACTTTGAAAATTAATTATCAAAAGCCTGTATTATGTTCAGAAAAATGGTCAACGCCAGTGTACGTGTTGTGCAAAGATATCTGCCGGAGCCCTTCATTTTCGCTCTGCTGCTGACTTTTATTTCATTCGCGGTGGCGATGCCTGTGTGCCGACAGACACCTTTGGAAGTATTGACCAATTGGGGCAATGGAGTATGGGGATTGCTGGCTTTTTCGATGCAAATGGCACTTGTCCTCGTATGTGGTTCTACTTTGGCCGATGCACCGGCCATTAAAAAGGGACTTAACAAACTGGCTTCCATGCCTAAAAGACCTGTTGGAGCGATTGCTCTGGTTTCTTTGGTTTCGGCACTTGCCTGCTGGATCAACTGGGGTTTCGGCCTTATCATAGGAGTCGTATTCGCAAAGTCCATTGCACGCAAAATGCGTGGTGTAGATTATCGTCTGCTGATTGCCTCTGCATATAGCGGGTTTGTGGTATGGCACGGAGGTATCTCCGGTTCCATTCCTTTGGCACTCGCCACGCCGGGCGATGCACTGGCTACGGTTACAATGGGTGTAGTTACGGAACCGATTGCCATCAGTAATACCATTCTCTCGCTTTACAACCTGGCAATTTCCGCAATTGTCATCATTTCCCTGGTAATGGTCAATTCTCTCATGCATCCGAAGGGCAAAGGTGTGGTAGAGGTAGATCCGAGACTCCTTGAAGAAGAAGAGGATGAGAGATCATTCAAACCTTCAACCCCGGCCGAGAAGGCCGAAAACAGTATGGTAATTTCCATTATCATATCTTTAATGGGATTTGCCTTCCTGATAATGAAGCTCTTCGTACGCGGTGAATCTCTGGATTTAAACTCTGTGATAATGCTATTCCTTTTCCTCGGAATTATATTTCACAAGACCCCTATAGCCTATGTCAAATCACTCAACAAAGCAGCCGTAGGCAGCGCAGGTATCTTGCTCCAATTTCCATTTTATGCCGGTATCATGGGTATAATGACGGGAACTTCTGCAGAAGGTATTTCACTTGCAGGAGAGATCAGCCATCTTTGCGTAAGTATTTCCAACGAACATACATTCCCCCTCCTAACCTTTCTAAGCGCAGGTCTGGTTAATATATTCATTCCTTCCGGCGGAGGACAATGGGCTGTTCAGGGACCGATAATGATGCCAGCCGGAGCTGCATTAGGCGTTTCTCCCGCTATCACGGGAATGGCTATTGCCTGGGGTGATGCCTGGACAAATCTTATTCAGCCCTTTTGGGCTATTCCTGCACTTGCAATAGCTAAACTCGGAGCAAGGGATATCATGGGCTACTGCCTGATAAATCTCTTGATTACCGGCATTATTATCAGTTTGGGATTCTTACTCTGGACTCTCTGATTCCGGACTCGGAATTCGGAACTAAGAAATCAAAATGCGGAGCTCAGAACTGATAACTCTCCAGCTTTGAGCTATCAGAGCTGCTCTTCAGCGTACCGTTCTACTTCTTCAAACACTCGGAGGAAATTGCCTCCCCAGATTTTTATGATCTCTTCATCGGAGAAACCCTCTTCGATAAGACGCTTTGTCAGATTGTGATACTCGCTCATATCCTTGCAACCGATGACCCCGCCACCGCCGTCAAAATCACTGCCGACTCCTACATGATCAATCCCGACAAGGTCTATGATATAATGCAGGTGATTCATGAAATCATCCAGCGAAGCAGCACTATAATCAGGGCCGTAACGAAGTAGCCAGGCATCCAGGGCCAGATGTATCACACCACCCTTTTCAGCAATGGCAACAATCTCTTCATCTGTGAGATTGCGTGAGAGTTCACGCACGGAAAAAGTACAGGAATGGCTTGCAATAATGGGCGTTTTGCTCACCTGCGTGGCCTGAAGCGTAGCATCTCTAGAAGCGTGCGACAAGTCAACCACAATACCGAGACGATTCATCTCGGCAATCGCCGCTTTTCCGAAGTCTGAAAGGCCTCCGTGCAATTTAACTTTTGTTGTACCGGCATCGGCTACGGCATTATTGCCGTTATGTGTAAGTCCTATCATTCTCACCCCCTGGTCATAATAGTATTGAACCAGCGGAAGCGAATCACCAAGACAGCAGGCATTCTCTATCGAAAGAAAGAGTGCGACCTTGCCTGCCTTTTTAAGGGCCTTCATCTCCTTTATGGAGGTGGCAATTGCACCGAGTTCACTATTCTGCTCCGCATATTGCTTGAGTAACAATATCAATGTATCGGCATATTCGCGCGCAAAACGGTGAAACTCCGGGTCGATAGGCCCCTGGTCCTGATAGGCTGCAAAGAAAGCGGCATCCAATCCACCATCATGCATCTGCTGAAATGAGACCTGGCCTCCTTTAACACCGAAATCACCATCCGGATGGGCCAGCCACATCGAAAAATCGTTGTGGGTATCAATTGTGAACATCTTTTTGTGAAGGCGCGCAACTCTTGCATCAACCGTCTCCTCAGCGCAACCTGAAGCAATAAACGCTGCTAAAACCACTAAAACTACCGAAATAAATCTTCTCTTTTGCATTACTGTTTATTATATTAAATATTACTTACTAAAATTTATTTATTATTTACTTAAAATTACTTGGCTTTAATTACTTATTGCTAACTTTACTTACTCTAAACCCCCTCTCAACCCTTACCTCGTAACCCGTACCACATAACCCGCAACTCGCACCCCGTAACTCGTACCACGTACCACGTAACCCGCACCCCGTAACTCGTAACACGTACCCCGCACCACGCAACTCGTAACTCGCACCCCGTAACTACACACTACACTATCTCCAATACCTCTGCTACAACGAAGTTGCTGCCGCAAATAAATATCAAATCCTCTTCTCCAGCCAATGAATCGGCCATCTCCAGCGCCTCCTTAACGGAAGTGGTAATGCGACCATTGATGCCATGATCTGAGAGCCGATCCGCCAGTTTTGCCGCAGGCAGAGCCCTCTCCCCTGTACTATTTGTAAAAATGAAGTGTACATCTCTAGGAAGATACGAGGCTATGCTATCTACATCCTTGTCAGCTACGACGCCCAATATAAAAAATATATTGTCATAATCGCAGGAAATCTTGTCTATCTGCTCACGGATCCAACGCATGGCGTGAGCATTGTGAGCCGTATCACAGATGATGGGAGCCTTACCGGAAATGCCGCCGTCATTTGCCGCCTTTCTGAGACTCTCCCATCTTCCATGCAGCCCTGTATAGGCGGCCGCATTTGAAACACCTTCAGACAATTTTTCTATATTCGGCCCCGAATCCGGCATGTTTAGCAATCCTTTCTTTCGTATTATTTCGAAAATAGCCGAAACAGTCCTGAGATTAAGGTGCTGGTAATCTCCTTTGAGATCTATTTCATCAGGAGAGAGAGGTAAGAAGGGTGGAAATTCCTCTGCAAAAAAGAGTTCTGAGGTTCCCACATCAATGGCGACCTGTTCAAAAACCGAACGTGTCTCCGGTATACTCTCTCCTATAAGGACAGGTGTTACCGGTTTGATGATACCCGCCTTCTCACGGGCAATCTCTTGAAGCGTATGGCCAAGATATTCACAATGTTCCAGCCCTATATTGGTAATGACAGAAAGCAACGGATTGACGACATTTGTGGAGTCAAGACGACCTCCAAGGCCACATTCTATCACAGCAATATCAACACCACAACTACGGAACCAGTCAAACGCCATTGCCGTTGTGATTTCAAAGAATGAGGGATTGAAATTATCAAAAAATTCGCGGTATCTCTCCATAAAAGAAAAGACTTCTTCTTTTGAAATCATCTCATATGAACATCCTCTATTACTTTTCGAGATGATTTTCAGCCTCTCGCGAAAATCAACCAGATGTGGCGATGTGTAGAGTCCCACTTTCATCCCACAGCACGCCAGAGCGGAAGCTGTCATATGTGAGACAGAACCTTTCCCGTTTGTACCTGCTATATGAATTACCTTATATGGCGACTGGGGAAATTCCAGCCGGGACATAAATTCACGCATTGTATCAAGTCCCGGCTTGAAAGCCCTGTCTCCAACTCTTTGATAAGAAGGAAAACGTGTGAAAAGCCACTCGAGCATCTCTTCGTAAGCAATATCCGAAAATATCATTTGATAACTTGTTTATATCCTTCTCACAAATTTGGGGAATAAAACTGATATATCTCTCAAAATGCACTATTTTTGTGTGATATATTCCAAATCTTTAATGATATGATTTCATTCTTCAGATGTACTACAGGCACTATCATAGCCGTTAAAAGTAACAATGCACTCAGTAATGACGATATTCAGGCACTCCAATGGCTTTTCTCCGGAGCAGAACACCTGGGTACTGATAATTTAAAAGGATATTTTGCAGGTCCCAGAAGGGAAATGATAACTCCCTGGAGTACAACCGCCACGGAAATTACGCACAATATGAATATTGAAGGCATTGTGAGAATGGAAGAGTATTTTCCGGTATCCGGACCCGAGGCTGATATCGACAAAATGCTGCAGCGTCTCTACAAAGGACTTGACCAGGAAATTTTCACGACAGACAACATATTCGAACCGGTAAAACATATCACCGATCTGAAATCATACAACATAGAGGAAGGATTGGCACTTTCAGAAGATGAAATTGGCTACTTGCACGATCTGAGCGACCGTATTGGCAGACCACTTACCGACTCCGAAGTATTCGGTTTTTCACAGGTCAATTCTGAGCATTGCCGTCACAAGATTTTCAACGGTACATTCATCATTGACGGAAAGGAGATGCCCTCATCCCTTTTCAACCTGATCAAGAAGACTTCGAAACTCAATCCGGGCAGGATTGTTTCTGCTTACAAAGACAACTGTGCATTTGTCGAAGGTCCCCTTGTACACCTTTTCCATCCCGGATCAGGTGACAAGCCCGATTTTTTTGTTAAAAGCAAACATGAGACTGTCATCTCGCTGAAAGCGGAAACGCACAATTTTCCCACGACAGTGGAGCCCTTCAACGGAGCGGCGACTGGAACAGGCGGTGAGATCAGAGACCGCATAGCCGGAGGTAAGGGAGCATTTCCCATAGCGGGAACTGCGGTCTATATGACCTCCTATCCCCGTTTTGAAGGTGAAACTCAGAGGGTATGGGAGTGCAGACCTCCACGGAAGTGGCTCTACCAGTCTCCCCTTGAGATCCTCATCAAGGCATCCAACGGTGCATCAGACTTCGGAAATAAATTTGGGCAACCCCTTATCTGCGGTTCTCTTTATACCTTCGAACACTCGGAAGAGGGGCGTGACTACGGCTTTGACAAGGTGATAATGCTTGCGGGAGGAATAGGCTTTGCCAAAAAGAAAGATTCGCTCAAAGAGTCCCCTGAGGCAGGAGACGAAATTATCCTCCTTGGAGGTGATAATTACCGCATAGGAATGGGCGGAGGAGCCGTATCCTCTGTAGACACGGGCGAATTTGCAAGTGCCATTGAACTGAATGCCATCCAGCGCTCCAACCCTGAAATGCAGAAATGCGTCTACAATACCATCAGAGCCGTTGCAGAAAAGGAACACAACACTATCATATCTGTACATGACCACGGTGCCGGCGGACACCTGAACTGTCTCTCGGAGCTTGTAGAGGAAAGCGGAGGTACCATAGACATCAGCTGTCTCCCCATCGGCGATCCTACACTTTCAGCCAAAGAAATTATAGGTAACGAGTCCCAGGAGCGTATGGGGCTGGTAATGAAGAGTGAGGATGTGGATGAACTCAGCAGAATAGCCGAAAGGGAGCGAGCTCCTTTGTATAGAATAGGCAAGACTACAGGAAAACACAACTTTACCCTGAAGAATTTTCAGACAGGTGAGATACCTATAGACCTCACGATAGAAGATATGCTGGGGACTACGCCCGGAACAGTAATGACAGACAACACCGTCAGCCATTCTTTCAAAGGAGTTCCCTCTCCTGGTGACTTAACCGCTGAAGATCTCATATCATCTATAGAAAAGGTACTCCAATTGGAGTCTGTTGCCTGCAAGGATTGGCTGATCAATAAGGTTGACCGTTCTGTTACCGGACTGATTGCCTGCCAGCAAAGTACAGGTGAAATCCAGCTCCCGCTCAACAACCTCGGAGTGACAGCCATCGGTTATGACGACAATGAAGGTATTGCCACCTCTATCGGCCATGCACCCGCCATTGCATTGATAGACTCCGAGGCAGGGTCCAGAATGGCCATCGCTGAGGCACTTACCAATATGGTGTGGACCCCGATAGAAGAGGGTTTAAAGAGCGTTTCTTTGAGTGCCAACTGGATGTGGCCCTGTAAAAACGAGGGCGAGGATGGACGCCTATACAACGCAGTACGCGCTGCATCTGACTTTGCAATAGCACTCGGCATCAACATTCCCACCGGAAAAGACTCATTGTCAATGACTCAGAAGTACCCCGACGGCACGCAAGTGCTCTCCCCCGGTACTCTGATCATCTCCACTGTGGGACCGGCAAAGGATATCCGAAAAACAGTACACCCCAACCTCATCCCGAAGCGAAGCGACATCCTCTGGATACCCTTCACACACACCGAAGGTTATCCTCTTGGAGGTTCCGCGTATGCACAAACTCTGTGTTACCTTGGAGACAATACTCCCGATGTGGATGATGCCGGATATTTTGCAAAATGCTTCAATACCCTTCAAGAGCTGATATGTGAAGGCCATATCCTCTCCGGACATGACATTTCGGCAGGAGGCCTGATTACCACCCTGCTCGAATCCTGTTTCCCCAATACGACGGGAGGCCTCTATATCGACCTGAGTTTCACCTCACCGGATGCTCTCTTCTGCGAGGCCCCCGGAGTTATCATACAGACGGCAGGGGGCCGGACAGCCTCTCTGCTCACCCGCAAAGGCATCAATTTCTATGAAATAGGCGAATGGCAGGAAGAGCGTAAACTGACTCTCAAACTCTCTTCTTATACCCTCGACATTGATATCGACAAAATGCGCGATGTATGGTACAATACCTCATATCTCTTCGATAAACTGCAATCGGGAGAAAAGAAAGCAGCCGAGAGATACTCTCAATACAAACTCCAGCCCCTCACCTATCGTTTTCCCAACTGTTTCTCCGGTAAAAGACCGGAAAGACCATCGAAACGACCTGTGGCAGCGATTATCCGAGAGAAAGGTTCCAATGGAGAGAGAGAGATGGCTTGGGCACTCTATCTTGCCGGCTTTGAAGTTAAGGATGTTCATACTACCGACCTGACTAGTGGAAGAGAAACTTTGGACGATGCACAGTTAGTAGTCTTTGTGGGAGGATTCTCCAACGCTGATACTCTCGGTTCAGCCAAAGGATGGGCAGGAACACTGATGTACAATAAAAGGGCTAAGGAGGCCATCGAGCGCTTTTTTGCACGTAAGAATACACTCAGCCTTGGCGTTTGTAATGGCTGCCAACTAATGGGAGAACTCGGTTTTATAACCCTATCAGAGCGAGCAGCTGCTCCCAAGCTTCGCCACAATGCCTCTAAGAAATTTGAAAGCGGATTTGTGGGAGTCACCATTCCCGAGTCACCTTCCATCATGCTAAAATCCCTCCAGGGTTGCAAACTCGGAGTCTGGATAGCACACGGTGAGGGTAAATTTGAGTTCCCAAAACCGATATCAGAGTATAATATTGCCCTGAAATATAGCCACGATGCATATCCTGCCAATCCCAATGGCTCACCGGAAGCTATTGCGGGAGTCTGCAGCGAAGATGGACGCCACCTGGCTATGATGCCCCATCCCGAGCGTTGTATACGTCCCTGGAACTGGGCATATTACCCTCATGGACACCACAAAGATGCAGTAACGCCTTGGATAGAAATGTTTGTAAATGCAAGAAAATGGTGTGAGAGTAGTATGTAGTGGTACGTGTTGCGAGTTTCGTGGTACGGGGTACGGGGTGTTGCGGGATACGTGTTACGAGTTTCGGGGTACGTGTTACGTGTTACGAGGTACGGGGTGCGTGTTACGGGGTGCGGGTTAGTTCCGAGTTCGGAGCGAAGCGACTGTCACAAAAGAGAGGAACGATAAATCGTTCCTCTCTTTTGTGACCCCAACAGGATTCAAACCTGTAACCTTTTGATCCGTAGTCAAATACTCTATTCAGTTGAGCTATGGGGCCTTATGAGAAAACTGGTATTACTCTTTCGGGGTCTGACGGGCGACTCTCTTTTCTTTGATACGTGCCTTCTTACCGGTGAGTTGTCTGAGGTAGAATATACGTGCCCTGCGTACTGCACCAACTTTGTTAACCTCGATATCCTCAATGAGAGGTGATGAGAGCGGGAAAATCCTCTCTACGCCTACACCATTTGAAATCTTGCGTACTGTAAAAGTTTTAGTAGCACCCTCTCCACGTTTTTGGATCACGATGCCACGAAACTTCTGGAAACGCTCTTTGTTTTCTTCTCTAATCTTGTAAGTAACTGTAACGGTGTCACCGGCTTTAAAATCCGGCAACTGTTTCAATTCCTGTGCACAGGCCTCCTGTGCGATCTTCATTAAATCCATTTTTTTAAATGTTTTAGCGCAACGTTGCTGCTTCGGAACTCTCCGAGACTTATGTCAAGAGGTTGCTTTTCGTTTTGGGACTGCAAAAGTACATATTTTTTCACAACGTACAAACTTTTAGGCACTTTTTTCCAAAAACAAAGCCTATATCAGGAGCCAAACTCCGATTTGGGCTATCTTATGCCTTTGAAGATTTGAGCCTTTTTGCAAGAAACTCAATGCCGAACAGTAGGAGAACTCCCACTACAAACCATATCACTGCCTGAAGCAATTGAGGATCTCCGCCATAACTTCCCGGAAGCACCGGACGGTCAACACCGCTCTCAAGGAGTTTTTTCCAGGGCCACACTTTTACAAGAGAACCTATCATCAGACCCGATAGGAAGAATAAAGTACCGTTATAGGCCTTCTTTAGCAACCAGGAGAGAAATTTAGAAAAAAGTATGATACCTATAAGCGCACCTGCAGCAAAAACCACTAGAACAGGAATATTCAGATCACTTACGGCTCCTATTATGTATGCGTACTTTCCAAGAAGCAGCAATATGAAACTTCCGGATATCCCAGGAAGGATCATAGCGCAAATGCCGATTGCCCCGCAAAGGAAAATAAACCAGAGTGCTTCTGTGGTCTCCGTAGGAGAAATCAGGCAAATAAGCACTCCTACTGCAACCCCGACAATAGTCGGCAGCAAATGAATAAGTTTCTTGCCCTCAATCTCTTTAATTATGTAGATAGGGGAAGCCAGAATGAGTCCGAAAAAGAAGGACCACAAAGGTATCGGGTGGTGCACCAGCAGATACTGCATCACCTTTGCCAAAGAAAAGATGCTTATGAGGATGCCGAGCACAAGCGAAAGGAGAAAATTGCCGTTTATTTTAAGCCACAGTTTGCGGAATTTTCCTGTGAAAAGTAATTTGACAGCCTCAAGGTCGATAGACTTGATAGACTCAATTAATTCGCCGTATATGCCGGTGAGAAAGGCGATAGTGCCACCTGAAACTCCCGGAATTACATCAGCTGCTCCCATACAGAGACCCTTGACGGCAACGAGAAGATAGTGTCCGATTTTTGACATTAATCAAGTTTGAGATAATGTGATAAGGTGTATGTTGGCCACATACTCTTTTGAAAGTTCCAGGTCTCTTTCTGAAAATGATGGTCTGTATGTTAAATCATACGGGTTGTCCCTGGAGAAATATTTGCCCACTTTAAACCCCGCTTTGGAAAGCATTGCAATTCTTTTCACAACAGGATGGAAATTGTTTGAGACCGCGAATAAAAAATCAAATTCGGTATTGATGAATGGATCTGCCACGGTGGATTTGAGTCTACCCAGATGCGTAAAATCGTGCCGATAATTTATAACGGTCATTCTGGAATCAAGACACCATTGCGGTATGGAGTGCCTGTTAAGATTGACCAGAAGATAGTGAATCTCAATCCCGTGTCTGGCTGCTTCCTGATCGAGAAAAGCGACAGTATCGGGACAATTGAAGTTGCAGAGATTCAGAATCACACCAAGCGAACGGGCGTCATTGAAGGGTTTCAGTACTGGTTGTCTCATATGTGCGCCAATAAAACAAAAAAGACTCCCGAACACAAATTAGGTATTCGGGAGCTTTCGGAAAAGTATTTTACTTGTTGTCAGCAATAGCTGCCTGTGCAGCTGCAAGTCTTGCGATAGGCACGCGGAAAGGTGAGCAAGATACATAGTCCATTCCGATCTTGTGGCAGAAATGTACTGAATCAGGATCGCCTCCGTGCTCACCGCAAATACCAACCTTGAGTTTTGGACTTGTAGAGCGTCCTCCGTCGAGGCCCAGCTTAACCAATTTTCCAACAGAACTCAGGTCGAGAGTCTGGAAGGGGTCGAAGTCAAGAATTCCATGTTCCATGTAGTCACCCATGAAGGCACCGATGTCATCCCTTGAGAAACCGTAAGTCATCTGTGTCATGTCATTGGTACCGAATGAGAAGAATTGTGCGGACTTGGCCATCTCAGGTGCGAGGATTGCAGCGCGGGGGATTTCTATCATTGTGCCGTATAGGTAGTTAATCTTTACGCCCTCAGCTGCTTCAACCTCTGCCAGCGCTTTGTCACAAATGGCCTTCTGGAAGTCGAGCTCCTTGGCTGAAATAGTTACAGGAATCATAATTTCAGGTAGCGGGTTGAGACCCTCTTTCAGCAGCTGTGCCGTGGCTGTGAATATAGCCTTAAACTGCATATGGCTCACCTCAGGGTAGGTGATACCGATACGTACTCCGCGGTGACCCATCATCGGGTTGACCTCATGGAGGAGTTCTCCTCTCTCCTTAATCTCATCCAGGGTAATACCAAGTTCGTCCGCAAGCTCCTGTTGTTTTTCAACAGTTTGGGGTACAAATTCATGCAAGGGGGGATCGAGAAGGCGGAATGTCACGGGTCTACCGTTCATAACGCGCATTGTCTCCCTCGTGGCATCCACAACATAGGGCTCAAGTTCGTTGAGGGCATTGACTCTCTCCTCAAGAGTAGTTGCGTGAATCATTTTGCGAAGCTTGGAAAGAGGGGCCTCAGAGTCTTTGCCATAGAACATATGTTCGATACGGAAGAGACCGATACCTTCAGCACCAAACTCAATTGCCTTCATAGCATCCTCGGGGGTGTCGGCATTGGTGCGAACACCAAGTTTACGGTATTTGTCAACCATAGTCATAAATTCTACAAATCTGGGATTCTCGGAGGCATCTACCGTACTGACTGCAACATCATATACATGACCTCTTGTACCATTGAGAGAGAATATGTCACCCTCTTTGTAGCACTTGTCACCGATATTCATCACTCTCTTGCCATCTATGGTTGCAAACTTAATGGCATCGCAACCCACGATGCAGCACTTTCCCCATCCTCGTGCTACCAGAGCAGCATGAGAGGTCATACCGCCACGTGAGGTAAGCAATCCGACAGCGGCACGCATACCTTCCACATCTTCAGGGTTGGTCTCCTCACGTACGAGGATTACTCTCTCCCCTTTTGCCGCTGCCTCAATTGCAGCCTCTGAAGTGAAAACAATCTTACCTACTGCTCCACCCGGACCGGCGGGAAGACCCTTTGCAATCACCTTTGCCTTCTTCTCAGACTCGGGGTCAAGAATAGGATGAAGTATCTCGTCAAGCTGCTTGGGAGCAACTCTCATCACTGCAGTCTTTTCATCGATAATACCCTCTTCAATCATATCCATAGCCATATTGAGCGCTGCAAAACCGGTTCTCTTACCAACGCGGCACTGAAGCAACCAAAGTTTGCCATCCTGGATGGTAAACTCAATATCCTGCATATCGGAGAAGTGGTGCTCCAAGTCATCCTGGATCTTATCGAGCTCCTTATACACTTGAGGCATCGCCGTCTCGAGAGAAACCAAATGCCTGTTATGTTCGGTCTTGGTGGACTCATTGAGAGGATTGGGGGTACGGATACCGGCCACCACGTCCTCTCCCTGTGCATCGACGAGCCACTCACCATAAAATGTATGCTCACCGGTCGCAGGGTTACGGGAGAATGCAACGCCGGTAGCGGAATTGGAGCCCATATTGCCAAATACCATTGCCTGCACGTTAACAGCAGTACCATACTCATCGGGAATATGCTCTATACGGCGATAAGCGATAGCTCTCTTGCCATTCCATGATTTGAATACCGCACCGATACTGCCCCAGAGCTGTGCTTGCGGATCATCGGGAAACTCTTTTCCAAGCACTTCTTTCACACGCACTTTAAACTTGTCGCACAGTAATTTCAGATCCTCTTCAGTTAGGTCGGTGTCGCTCTTGTAGCCCTTCTTCGTCTTGAGATCCTGAAGCATATTGTCGAGCTGAACGCGAATACCCTTGCCATCCTCAGGTTCTATACCTTCGGCTTTCTCCATAACAACGTCCGAATACATCATAATCAGACGACGATATGCGTCATATACGAAACGTGGATTTTTTGTCTTGTTAATAATTCCGGGAATTGTGGCAGAACAAAGACCGATATTGAGAACTGTTTCCATCATACCGGGCATTGACATTCTTGCACCTGAACGACAGGAAAGAAGAAGAGGATCCTTACTGTCACCGAATTTCATTCCCATAGCCTCTTCAGTGGCCTTTAGAGCTGATGCAACTTCTTCCTTAAGTCCCTCAGGATACTTTCCACCAAGCGCGAAATACTCAGTACAAGTATCGGTTGTGATTGTGAAACCTGCGGGAACCGGAATACCCAGAGTACACATCTCTGCAAGATTAGCTCCTTTGCCTCCGAGGAGGTTTTTCATTGTGCCATCACCTTCGGCACTCTTTCCGCCAAAGCGGTAAACTCTTTTCGTCATAGATAATTTAATATTTTAATTTTTTGTGATTTGACAAATTGACAATATTCTATTTATAAACCGCAAAAATAGTAAAAATATAGCACAATAGCAACGCTATTGGCACTTTTTTTCTACCTTTGAAGTCATGAGAAAAATTATCTATTTTGCCATGGTTCTATTCAGTCTTACTATCATCACCGGATGCAGATCAAATAGAGGTGGCGCAGAAAATTCGGAGAATATGCCGGCATTGATAGTAAAAAAAGTGGTTTTCGAATGTACAAAGCCCTCCGTGGCCGAAGTCGCTGCGATGTTCGATAGAGAAAAAATAGCATTTCACTACATAGATGTGATCAACTGGGAGCGCTATAACTACAAACCGGATGTAAAATTCCGCATAGCCCATTCAGCGGAGGAGATATATATTCAATATGTAGTGAAAGAGGAGGGCGTCAGGGCCACCTTCGGATATGATGCCGGATCGAAACCCTACACCGACTCCTGTGTAGAATTTTTCATGATTCCATCTGACAAAGATTCCATCTACTACAACCTTGAGATGAATTGTATTGGTCACGGCACATTTGCCGGAGGCCCTGACCGCAAGCAGAGAACCCGTTTCGGTGACGATGTGATAAGTCAAATAAGACGACATTCAACTCTCGGTAGTGAACCCTTTGGTGACCTTCCCGGGCAACATGAATGGACCCTCACTCTCGCCATTCCCAAATCGATTT
>DFOK01000048.1 GCA_002376715.1 Bacteroidales bacterium UBA3543
TTGAGAATGATGCCCGTATTGTAGAATTACGACGTTCCGTACGCATAGCAGCGGAATCAAAGCTCAAAAACGGCGTTATTGACGCTACAGACTTACTGCGTAAAATCAACGACGAGACTACGGCAATACTCAATTGCAACATTCATGAAATAGAGCTATTACAAGCCATTTACAGATTGAAACACACATTAAACGAATAAAATAAATGAAAAGAATCATCTACATCGCCATAATACTACTTACCGTATCATCTTGTGGCAATAATCAAAAATATAATGCACAGGGCACTTTTGAAGCTACAGAAGTGATAGTCTCATCGGAAGCTACAGGACGAATTTTGAGTTTTGAAGTAGAAGAGGGTATGCCGGTCAAGGCAGGTGAAAAGGTGGGCACAATCGATAGTCTGCAACTTTATCTTCAACACAAGCAGTTGTCGGCACAGCTCTCGGCACTCTTGGATAGTCGTCCTGATAAAAAAGCACAAGTTGCATCGTTGCGTGAGCAGATAGCAAAACAAAAGAGTGAGCTGAAGCGTGTAAAAAATATGCTCAAAGATGGTGCAGCCACCCAAAAACAATATGACGACATTGAGGCACACATAAGAATTCTCAAAAGCCAGCTTTCTGCTACTCTCTCAAACCTTGACAAAAACACCGCTGCCATCAATAGCAATGCTGAAGCTCTCGAGGCACAAATTGAAGCTTTGGACGACCTCATTTCAAAGTGCAGCATAGTGTCACCTGTTGAGGGTATCATATTGGTAAAATATGCCGAAGCCGGTGAACTGGCAACTATGGGCAGACCCTTGATGAAAATTGCCAATCTTGACAATATCTATCTGCGCGCCTATTTCACTTCCAATCAACTTGCTAACCTAAAACTTGGTGACGAGGTTACCGTTACCGCCGATTTTGGCGGAACAGAGCTTTACGACTATAAAGGTCGCATCACATGGATTTCTTCTGAAAGTGAATTTACGCCCAAAACCATACAAACGGAAGATTCACGTGCAAATTTGGTCTATGCCGTAAAAATTGCCGTAAAAAATGATGGTCGCCTTAAAATAGGATTGTCCGGCAATGTAACGCTTTAGTATGAATGTCATAGAAGTAAATGCTCTCTCAAAGAGCTACGGAAAAGTTAAAGCTCTTGACTCCGTCTCCTTTTCAGTGAAGCGAGGCGAACTATTTGGTCTAATAGGCCCGGATGGTGCAGGCAAGACTACACTTTTCCGCTTACTCACCACATTGATTAATCCTAATGAAGGCAGTGCCACCATAGAGGGTCTAGACATTAGTAAAGATTATCGTAAAATACGTCCACTGTTAGGCTATATGCCCGGCAGATTCTCCCTTTATCCTGACCTGACGGTGGAAGAAAACCTCAATTTTTTTGCATCTATCTTTGGCGTCAGGGTTAAAGACTCATACGATCTCATTGCTCCAATCTACCAACAGATTGAGCCTTTCAGAAAACGCCAGGCGGGCAAATTATCAGGTGGGATGAAACAAAAACTCGCTCTCTCGTGTGCATTGATTCACCATCCGAGCGTACTCTTACTTGATGAGCCTACAACCGGTATTGATGCCGTATCTCGCAGTGAGCTGTGGGATATGTTGAAAAATCTGAAGGAGAAAGGAATTACCATCCTGGTATCTACTCCTTATATGGACGAGGCTTCACTTTGTGAACGAATTGCACTTTGTAATGAAGGACGTATTTTGGGAGTTGATACTCCAAAGGGAATTATTAAACAATTCAAATCGAGGCTCTATGCCATTAGTGCCGATAATATGTATTCTCTGCTTGAAGCAGCGCGACAGGTCGAAGGTGTGGTGGAATGCTATCCATTTGGGCAAATGCATCACCTCATTGCAGATGCAACGTTTGACACACACAGCTTTACGGATAAGTTGGGATATTTGACCAACCTTACTATTGAATTCGCACAACCTACCATTGAGGATGTATTTATAAATCTGATGAAACAATGAGCGAAATAGTGATTTCAGTACGCAACCTTACCAAACGTTTTGGCAATTTCATTGCTGTAAACAATATCTCTTTTGATGTTTACAAGGGTGAAATTTTTGGTTTCCTGGGTGCAAACGGAGCGGGGAAAACTACTGCAATGCGTATGCTCTCAGGGTTGAGTTATCCCACTTCAGGGAAAGGCACAGTGGCAGGTTTTGACGTTTCGCGTGAGGGAGAGATGATTAAACGCCATATCGGTTATATGAGCCAGAGATTTGCTCTCTATAATACCCTTACGGTCGGCGAGAATATCAAACTTTTCGCGGGCATCTATGGACTCTCGAAAAAAAGTGCTGAGAAGCGTACTGAGGAACTGCTTGCCGAACTCAAGTTTTCGTCTGAGCGTGACACTCTCGTAGGCTCACTGCCATTAGGATGGAAACAGAAGTTATCTTTTGCTATTGCCACCGTTCATAATCCCAATGTTGTCTTTTTGGACGAACCTACAAGCGGTGTTGACCCTGTTACCCGTCGCCAATTTTGGGAAATGATTTACAAGGCAGCAGAGGGAGGAACAACGATATTTGTTACTACTCACTATATGGATGAGGCCGAGTATTGCTCGCGAGTATCAATTATGGTTGATGGTGAGGTACGGGCCCTTGACACTCCCACCCGTTTAAAAGAACAGTTTAATGCTGAGTCGATGCATGAAGTCTTTCGTACGCTGGCTCGCGATGCAGAAAGAGGAGAATTGGAAACATGAAAAACAGCTTTCTATCATTTATAAAAAAAGAGTCACTACATATTTTGCGCGATAAGGTTACAATGCTTATTGTAATGCTTATACCTGTGGTATTGATAGTGTTGTTTGGTTTTGCCATATCTACCGAGGTAAATAATGTAGATGTGGCTGTAGTCGCTCCTGAGCGCACAGACGGCGTGGTAGATGCCGTCAATCGCATCGCACACAACGATTACTTCACCTTCTGCGGTTATATCGACCCCGATCAGATAGATCAGGAATTGCGTTCAGGAAAAGTAAGCGCCGTCATAGTTTTTGCTTCGGATTTTGACCGCCGTATGGAGCAGATTTTAACAGGGTTGCCCTCAACGCCGATTATACAATTAGTTGTTGATGCTTCGAATGTCAATACAGCCGGCGCGTCAACTGCCTATCTGCAAGAGATTCTGCTTGGCACAGCATCACAGCAGGCGATGTTTGAAACCAGAATGCTTTTCAATCCTCAAATGAAGAGCGCTTACAACTTCGTGCCGGGTATTATGGGCTTGATCGTTATTCTGGTTTGTGCGATGATGACTTCGGTATCTATCGTACGCGAAAAAGAAGTTGGAACAATGGAAGTACTTCTCGTTTCTCCTATACGTCCGTCGAAGATTATCTTTTCCAAAATGATCCCCTATTTTGTCATCTCTTGTTTGGTACTGATAATAATACTGCTCCTTTCCTATTATCTGCTTCATGTACCGATGTCAGGTGGCGTTTGGGGAATCTTTTCGTTATCGCTGCTCTATGTGTTATTATCGCTCTCTCTGGGACTTATGGTCTCGATAGTCGCCAAAACGCAGGTCATGGCACTGCTTATTTCGGCTATGGTAATGATGGTACCCATGTTGTTGCTTTCAGGCATGCTCTTTCCCATTGAGAATTCCCCCATATTTTTTCAATATTTCTCAAATATTGTTCCTGCTCGTTGGTATGTAGAGGCCATCCGTAAAATGATGATTCAGGGTTCACCGTTTCTGGCCGTGTGGAAAGAATTTACAATACTGCTCGGTATGACTGTCGCATTTTTGGGTGTATCGCTAATAAAGTTCAATGATAAATTAGAGTAGTGCCATGAGACAATTTATCGTATTATTGCAAAAGGAACTTATAAAGATTCGTCGCGATTCGTTTCTGCCCAAGCTGATATTATCCTTCCCAATACTGATAATGCTCATCTCGCCAATGCTTGCTACAATGGATGTGCGAAATGTCAATGTTGCGGTTGTCGATCTTGACCACTCAACCACTTCTCACCGCATTATATCACATATCAAGGCTTCCGAATATCTTTCATTGGTAGGGGCAACTTCCGAATTTGATCTTGCCATGGAAAGGCTGGAGGAAGGCAGGGTTGATGTTATAGTTCAGATTCCCGACCATTTTGAGCGTGATATGGGGGTTTCAACTCCAGAAAAAATAAGCATAATAGCAAATGCCGTGAACGCCACCAAAGGTACAATGGGCACTCAATATGTCATACAAACTATTGCACACGCGCTTGTGGAAGTTCGCAACGAAAAAAATCCAAATCAAATGTCCGAGTTGGTAACGGTTCAAAATCGCTTTAATCCAACACTTAATTATCGCCATTATATGATTCCCGCTCTGATGATTATCATATTTATTCTGGTGTGCGGGTTTCTGCCTGCATTGAGTATAGTGGAAGAGAAGGAAGTCGGCACGATTGAACAGATGAATGTCTCACCCGTGAGTCGTTTTACTTTTACCCTGTCAAAACTGATACCCTATTGGGCTATAGGTATTTTCGTTCTTATAGCGGCGATGATGATTGCTCACCTTGTCTATGGACTTTTACCTGCCGGCTCCTTTTGGGTTATATTATTGGGTACGGTGTTATTTATTCTGACCATTTCCGGATTTAGTCTTACAGCTGCAAACTTTTCAGATACGATGCAACAAATAATGTTTATATTATTCTTCTTCATTATGATTTTCATTCTGATGAGTGGGCTGCTTACTCCTATCGACTCTATGCCCGATTGGGCTCAAACATTTACACTTCTTCTACCACCGCGATATTTTGTTGACATTTTGCGTTCGGTCTATTTAAAAGGAACAACCCTTTCCGAACTATGGCAAAACTTCGTAGCTCTCGGAAGTTTCGCAGTCATTTTCAACATTCTCGCCGCCGTCACCTATAAGAAACAGGCGTAAACTTATAAAATAAGGGAACCTATTTAAAATTATTAAAATTTACAAAAATAATTGAACAATTAAACCTTTTTTTATATCTTTGGGCAAGTTTTCAGTTATGAAGAAATTTTTGAACATAATACCGCGTGTTTTTGTTATACCGCTATTTGTTATTGCCGGTATAATTGTGGGGCTAGGTGCATATACGGCCTATATCGCACGGCTTCATACTTACGCAACAGATGAGCCTTCGGCTTGCATCAATTGCCACATTATGGTCCCTTATTATCAGTCATGGGAGAAAAGTTCCCATCGTGAATGGGCCCATTGTAATGATTGCCACGTTCCACAAGACAACTTTGTCAACAAATATGCCTTCAAAGCAGCTGACGGATTGTACCATTCAGCTGTCTTCACTCTAAGAAGCGAACCTATGGCTATTCGTCCCCGAAATGCAAGCAATAGAGTCATTATGGAGAATTGTGTTCGTTGCCATACACAACTTACCACCGAATTTGTAAAAGCAGGGCAAATAAGCTACTCGCAAGCCAGTCAGGGAGAAGGCAAGGCGTGCTGGGATTGTCATAGAGACATACCGCATACTATGGTGAGTAACCTTGCAGCCTCTCCTAATGCGATTGCACCGCTACCTGAATCTCCTGTTCCTGCGTGGCTGAAAGAAATGATTAAAAAATAAAAACAATATAGACTATGTGTAAGAAATTAGCAGAATCAATCAGACGTAAACCCACTATCGGATGGGTGTTGTTTGTCGTAGTTATGGTTTTGGTATTCTTGCTGGGGTTACTGGCAGCCTCTATCACCGAGCGCAGAGCCGAGATAGCAACTCTCTACAACAACAAGAAGGTCGAAATTACAGGCATCAATCCCAAGAGCGAAGAGTGGGGATTGAATTACCCTCGTGAGTATAATACCTGGAAAAAGACCAAAGAGATGGACTTCCAGAGCAAACATCTGGGTAGTAATACCTATGATATTCTCGAAACTCGTCCTGAAATGGTAATTCTTTGGGCAGGATATGCCTTTTCTCGCGATTATACAGCTCCCAGAGGACATATGTATACAATAGAAGATGTGACCCAAACTTTACGCACCGGCACACCCGGCGGTGATGTACCAGATATGCAGCCGGCTACCTGCTGGGCTTGTAAAAGCCCTGATGTGCCTCGTATGATGCAAGAAGTGGGGGTTGAGAACTTCTATAAAGCACCATGGAGTCAGTATGGGCACGAAGTTGTCAACCCGATAGGATGTGCCGATTGTCATAACCCCGAAACAATGGATCTTACAATAACTCGTCCTGCCTTGATCGAAGCATATGAGCGTCGGGGAGACGATATTGCCGACGCAACACCTCAGGAAATGAGATCATTGGTGTGCGCTCAATGCCACGTAGAGTATTATTTCAAGGGTGATGAGAAATATCTCACATTCCCTTGGGATGGTGGCTTTACCATGGAGGATATGGAGGCATATTTTGACAATGCAGAGTATGCAGACTGGACTCACAGTGTGAGCAAGGCTCCGATGCTGAAAGCTCAGCACCCCGATTATGAGTTGTTTATACTTGGTCCTCATGCTAAGCGCGGCCTCTCTTGTGCAGATTGCCATATGCCATACATAGCTGAGGGTGGCATCAAGTATTCTGACCACCAGGTTATGAGCCCGCTGAAAAACATCTCCTCAACCTGTCAGACTTGCCATAGAGATAGCGAGGAAGAGTTGAGAAATTATGTGTATGAATATCAGGATAAAGCTCTCGAGATCCGTGACAGAGTTGAAGTTGAGTTGGCAAAAGCCCATATTATGGCAAAGGTAGCCTGGGATAAAGGAGCAAAGGAAGCAAGGATGAAACCTGCTCTCCAATTGATCCGTCAGGCTCAATGGCGCTGGGACTTTGGAGTTGCATCACACGGAGGATCATTCCACGCACCTGTTGAGACACAGCGTATCCTTGCTCACGGCCTTGACCGCTCCATGCAGGCGCAGATTGAGCTTCAGAAGGTTTTATTTGAACTTGGTGTAACCAAGTTTGAGATGCCCGATATCTCCACAAAAGCAAAAGCTCAGAAGTTTATCGGTCTGGATATGGAAAAGCTGGAAAAAGATAAAGAGAACTGGCTTAAAACCACACCGCCCGCTTGGATAGAGACGGCACGTGCCAACGGCAGGTTAGCAGCCAACTAAAACAGACACCTATAAATTATAACGCCTACATAAGGAATAACACCGCGTATGTAGGCGTTTTTTATGATAATTATGAAGGAAGAGAATAAGCGTAAGATGTGGCAAATGCCTTGGGGCTATCCTGAGAGCATCGCTATAACGGCCGGAATTGTTTTTGTAGGATTTATGCTACAAATAACTATTAAAGGGTTTAATTTTTATCTGCTTACTTCACCTGTCAATCTTGTTGTTGGAGCTTTGATCATAAGCTTGTGCCTATTGACTCTTGCTCTGAAAAAATCAAAATTCCTCAGTTGGTTTACTGGCGTACCCTTCTCCGTTTGCATTATCTCGGCTTTGCTCGTCCTTACATTAATCATGGGACTTACTCCTCAAACTGCTTCAGGGTCAGCGAATACCAACGACAACTTCTTTGTTTTGCTGGGATTCAACAATATGATAGGCTCCTGGCCATTTATTCTTATCTATTTTACTACCCTTCTTTCGCTTGGTTCATTGATCGTTCGCCGACTGGCCAAATTTAAGATTAAAGATTGGGGCTTTTATCTCAACCATATTGGATTGTGGTTAGTTTTATTTGCAGGTGGCCTGGGTCATGCAGATATGGAGCGATATATTATGCATGTCAGAGAAGGTGAGGTGGAATGGCGGGTTTACGATGATGAAGGAACAGTAAAAGAGTTGCCCATAGCCATACAGCTCAATGACTTTGATATGGAGGAGTATCCGCCAAAACTAACTATTATAGACAAGACAACGGGAGAGCCTCAACCATTGTCGGCTCCTGACTACTATCAGATTGACACAAAAGCTCCTACAGGAAAGCTTGACGGATGGGTGTTGGAAATGAATGAATATATCCATCAGGCAGTACGCAACAGCGACAGTACCTACCGCAAAGCTCCAATGCCCGGAGCCACCCCTGCTGCATACATCACCATGACCAATCCCTCAACCGGGGAGGTCTGTAAAGGATGGGTATGTGGAGGTAATCAGGCACAACTCTACAAGACGCTCGAACTTAATGAGCAACACACTGTTGTAATGACCGTTACTGAGCCCAAGCGTTTTATGTCAGATATAGAAGTATACACCCCGGACGGGACAACTAAAAGTGCCATACTGGAGGTAAACCACCCTTTGCGTATCGGTGGCTGGACTATATATCAGTATGGATACGACAATGCAGCAGGACGACTCTCATCCTACAGCAGTATGGAGTTGGTCTACGACCCTTGGATAGTTCCGGTATATATCGGATTTATTATGATTGCCCTTGGTGCTGTCGCAATGATAGTGAGAGGGCATTCGCCAAATCGCAAAACTTTGTTAACCGACTAAACAGGAGAAGTAAAAAGAATGAATTGGGATACCTTTATATGGTTTGCGTTACCTGCCATGATATTGTGGGCAAGTGCCGGAATTGTGGTATATCGCAAAAAAAGCAAAGTTCTAGCTGATATTTTAATGATTGCGGGAATATCGATTTATACCCTCTTTATAATAGGCTTTTGGATAAATATTGAACGACCTCCATTGCGAACAATGGGAGAAACACGTCTTTGGTACTCCTTTTTTCTATCGGTTGTGGGCTATGTAACATATCGCAGATGGAAATATCCGTGGTTATTATCCTTTTCCGCATTAGTGGCCTCCGTATTTATCTGCATCAACCTGTTTAAGCCGGAAATCCACTCCAAAAACCTTATGCCAGCCCTGCAAAGCATATGGTTTATACCCCACGTCACCTCCTATATCCTCTCTTATGCCATGTTTGGCGCTGCAACAGTAGGAGCATTTGTGCAACTAAGGAAAATTAATCGAAAAGGCCTTTCCGATAAAAAGATATTTGACCTCCTTGACAATTTGGTTTACGTCGGGTTTGGATTTCTTGCACTGGGTATGCTGATGGGGTGTGTATGGGCAAAAGAGGCTTGGGGACACTATTGGACATGGGATCCAAAAGAGACATGGGCTTTCGTTACATCAATGGGATATCTGGCTTATATTCATCTTAGATTGCAAGGAGAAAAACGAGAAAAGGTTGCCCTGTGGCTCCTTCCCGTCGCCTTAATCCTCCTGTTGATTACATGGATCGGCGTAAATTACCTCCCCTCCGCACAGGGAAGCATTCATGTATATTAAGTGTTACGGAGTTGGACTCACCTTGCATCGCGTAACCCGTAACCCGCAACCCGCAACCCGTAACCCGTAACCCGTAACCCGTAACCCGTAACAAAAAAATAGCCGTCGGCAAAATACCGACGGCTATTTTTTATTACTTCACCTTCTTATTTTAGCTTATAGGTGAAAAATCTTCTTTCCCTACAAAACAGAGAGGGCAAACCCACTCGTCAGGAAGTTCACTAAACGGTGTTCCGGGATCAATTCCGTTATCTGGATCTCCTTTTGCCGGATCATAAATATATCCGCAAACGTCACATTCGTACTTTGTCATATCTATCTGATTTAATTAATTAATTGTTTCAACCACGGTTGAATCTTTCACAAAAATATATATTTTCCGGTGATTTGAAAATATTTAATTTATTCTGCCAATAAAGTGAGCTATTCTCCCCTCCTCCAAAGATCTCCGGGATATACCCCCTTCTCAATGAGTTTGTTGAGTTTTTCCACCACAAAGGGCCTATCCTCCTTGTAAGTCACGCCAAACCATTTGGCATCGCATTCAAGCACCTTAAGAGAAGCATCACCCCTCTTTATAAGAAGATCCACTACATAAGGAATGAAATACTCCGCCTTGAGATTGTTTTTGGTGCTCTCGGCATCGAGGAATCTCTTGAACATCTCTTCCGAGTAGTCGAAATATTCGGGGGTAAAACCCCAAAAATTCATCGAAACAAAAGTATCGGCTGCCAGAGGATAATCCTTTCCATCTTCACTATAACATATCCCAAACTCCTTGCGTTGGATGGAGGTGCGCTCTACTACACTTATCAGATTGCAGTCAGCATCTGTCACGCAAATTCCACGTGATACCGTCCCGAACTCGGAAAGGGTATTTTCCAGGTGGTAACCTACCATAGCGTATTTGCCCCTGGTGCCTGCTATCTTACGGAGGTGGTTCGCCATTATCTGAAAACTCTCCTTGCCATAGAAATCATCGGCATTGATCACTGCAAAGGGCTCTTTTATAGCCCCTTTAGCCATCATTACTGCATGGTTTGTGCCCCACGGTTTTACCCTGCCTTCGGGGACCGAATAGCCTTCCGGCAGATATTCCAACTCTTGAAAAACAAACTCCACCTCAATCTTTCCGCCAAATCTTTCCGGGGAAAAGATATCTTTAAATTCCTCGGCAAATGAGTGTCTTATCACAAACACGACCTTGCCGAAACCGGCTCTGATCGCATCATAAATCGAATAATCTATGATAGTCTCACCGGAGGGACCAAGTCCGTCCATCTGTTTGAGAGAACCGTAGCGCGAGCCCATACCGGCTGCAAGTATCAAAAGTGTCGGTTTCATATTGGCGATCTCTATTTATTTAAACTCAAAAATTACCGCGCTCTGTCCGGGCACCGTCACGTAACTATTCGCAAGGAAAGTCTCTCCGGTGATGACATTTCGCACAGAAGCCGCAAATTTAGAAGATATTTCCTGATATTTGCTCCAATCGATCTTAAAATCACTCTGTCCGTTGTTGATCACAACCATGACAACCTCTTTTCTCACATATCTGAAATAGACATATACATTATCGTTTTCCGGACGATAATGAAGCAGAGAGCCCTGTGTAACGGCTTTTGAGCCCTTTCTCCAATTCATCAAGCGCGACGTATAATCAAACAGATCCTGCTGGGCACGATTCCGTCCGCTCCTTTCAAAAAGATTGATACGGTCACTCTTCCAACCGCCCGGAAAGTCTATTCTCTCCTGCGAGTGGCCGGTAGTCCCATCCTTGCTCACAAATCCGAGTTCATCTCCATAGTAGAGCTGAGGTACTCCACGCATTGTAGCCAAAAGGGCCATAACCATCTTCTGCTTGGCAAAGTCCCCCTTCAGATCGTGAGCCAGACGATTTGTATCGTGATTATTGGCAAATATCAGAATATTCGAAGGATTGTTATAAACAAAATCAAGTGAAAGGGAGTTGTACACTCTGACTAGGCCTTCACCCCAGAAGGGAGTGTCGGAATCGTCAGCAAATCCTGCAATGATGGCATCCCTCAAGGGAAAGTCCATTATCGAAGGGAGATTTGAATTATAGCCGTCGTGCTGCTTTACTCCCTCCCAGTAGGAACATGAGAGAGGATCACCATACCAACATTCGCCCACAATATTCATTTTGGGATATTCCCTGAGGATGTTCTTCACCCATTTAGAGATTGCAGCTTTATCAGAGTAGGGAAAAGTATCCACGCGGATACCGCCCAGGCCGGCATATTCCACCCACCATACTGCCATCTGAGTAAAATACCTGAGCACGAAAGGGTTCTCCAGATTCATATCGGGCATGGAAGTATCAAACCAGCCCTTGATACAAGCATCCTTGTCATACTTTGAAGCATATGGATCATAGTGTGTCGAAAGGGCGAAAGATGAGCGAGTAAAAGAGTCGTACATATGCACCCAGTTGTCGAGAGGGAGGTCCTCCATCCACCAGTGTGCAACTCCGCAATGGTTAGGAACCATATCCATTATTACCTTTATTTCTTTTTCCGCCGCCTTCTCTACAAACTCCTTGTAGAGAGCATTCGTGCCATATCTCGGATCGATGCGATAATAATCAGCACAGGCATAACCGTGATAGGAGTACTCTTCTTCATTGTCAAAGAGCATAGGTGTAGACCAGATGGCCGTAACTCCAAGCTCGGCAATGTAGTCCAGATGGTCGATGATGCCCTGAATATCGCCTCCATGACGTCCTTCAGGCAGTGAGCGGTCGCATTTTTCCATCGCCTCTTCCACCGAATCATTTAAATAGTCGCCATTGGCAAAACGATCCGGCATCAGCAGATAGACCACATCCTGAGGGCCGAAGGAAGCGCGTTGCGCGGAACCTTTTTCACGATTGTGAATATTATACTCAAATCTGATGGAGTCCTGATCGGGAGTGACAAGGATAAAATGATATCCGGCAGCGGGGGTCCTGGCCCCTATCTTGATATCTGCAAAGATATAGTTAGGGCTGTCGCCGTTATGGATTTTTCCTACGGAGACTCCCCGTTTGGCATCTTCGGGTGCAAGGATCAAGGTGGAGCCACGAATATTGTCGCCCTTGATGAGCAACTGAAGGTCAGTTTTCATTCCCACCCACCAGCAGGGAGGCTCCACACGCTCTATTACCTGTGCAAATCCTACCGCACTAACCAGCAGCAGAAGCACAAGTGCAGTTATCCTGCGCATGAACTACTTCTCCTTGGTTTCGGTTTCTACCTCTTTTTCTACCTCAACAGGCTCATCACAGTCTCCAAAACATTCGCCTATGCTAAAAATGATATGATACCCGTGAGGGGGCAATGTAAACTCGGAATCCCTGGTCACAACATGGTTGTCAACATTGAATGTAACTGTCTGATCGGAAAAATTGAACATGGCCAGACAAAGGTCGCCTTCGGCTTCTCTCTCGAAAACAAAGATCTCCTCAGGCCTGTCAGAGGGAAGAATGACCATTACACCACCCCAGGGCTGGGCCCAGAGGCAGGCGTGCCTGTCACGCATAGCTATCAGTTCCCTGTAAAAATCGGCCATATTGTTTTGATCGGCTTCCCAGTCGATGAGATCTTTCTCGAAAAATTCCAGACGCTTATCCAGACCTGCCTCCTGACCACTATAAATCAAGGGCATTCCGGGAACCACAAATGAAAGCACTGCAAACTGACGGACGGCGGGGCCATACATTTCCGTACAGGTACCGTACCAGGAATTCTGGTCGTGGTTAGTGGTAAAGTTCATCGGAATGGTATTGGAAGGCATTCCGCTCCTATCCTGATAATTTACATAGAAGTTGGCAATGGAGTCGGCATCAATCTTTCCTGCTGCCAGAGCATACCAATTGTGCATCTGATCCCAGGTATAATAGGCGTTAAATGCATCGTATTGCAGTTCTGCTTTCTCTGCCTCGGCTAGCATAAAAATGTCTGGCTTGAGTTCCTTGAGGCGTGCTACCGCATCATTCCAGAAATCGGTAGGAACCTCAGCAGCAACATCACAGCGGAAACCGTCAACTCCGAGTTCGATCCAATATTTCATTGCGGCAAACATCTCTTCCCTCAAATCCAAGTTTTCATAATTGAGACGGGCAATATCCGTCCAGTCATACTGGATGGCGAGGTTGCCCAGAGAGTCCTTGTAATACCATTCGTTATGCTCCACTGTCCATTTTGCATCTCTCGCAGTATGGTTTGCAACCCAATCGAGAATTACTTTGAAACCCCTCTGATGGGCAGCCTCAAGAAGTTGTTTGAAGTCTTCTATCGTTCCGAATTCGGGATTGACCTCACAATAATCCTTTATTGAATAATAACTGCCGAGAGTGCCTTTACGACCCTCTTCTCCTATGGGATGGATCGGCATAAACCAGAGCACATCGACTCCGATCTGCTGCAGACGGTCAAGATGTTGTTCAAATGCAGCGAAGGTGCCTTCAGGAGTGTACTGGCGGATGTTAACTTCGTATATGACAGCATTTTTGACCCATTCGGGGTGCTCAATATTGGAAAAATTGCCTTCCGGTTGGCCAGGCTTGCAACCAAACAGCGCAAAGGTTGCAATGATCAAAAATAAGAGATAACGTTTCATAGATAGTATTTTTTTATTTATTTGTTTCAATAATCAGGTAAGAATAGGGTTCAAGCGTCACGCTAACAGTCGATGAGCCGTTATATTCAAGCCCGAAGGGCAAAGAAACGGAGATTTCACGGGAGTCTGCAGATTTGTTGAGGAATGTAATGACAGCCTCGCCCATATATGAACGCATATATGCGAAAACATCATTTTCAGCTGCCAGCCGGAAATAATCCCCATACATAAGAGGCATCGAAGAGCGGCGCAGGTGCGTAAACTCCTTGACCGCATCTGCAACTTGCTGCTCATAGCTGCTGTAGCCCTCAAACTCCATCCAGCGACGATTGTCAGGATCGTTGGCACCCGGCTGTCCATACTCATCTCCATAATAAATGCAGGGTACCCCCGGAAGCGTGAGATTGAGAGCGTGAAGCATAGCCAACTTACGGTAAGCCATAGTATCGCTTACGACAATATCGCGTTTCCACCCTGCGAGCTTTTGGTCCTCATCGTGCTTCACATCACCCGATGCAAGACAGACATATCGAGGACGGTCGTGGTTGCCTGAAATGTAACCCATCAGATTGTGGTGGCCGTAGACACCAAGATTGGCATCAATGCAACCCGCAAGACCCTCGAAAGAGCCCTCCGGACGTGTCGTAGCCCAAATATAGGTATCATAAACATTGAAGTCAAACTGACCGTCGAGCATACCCGGCTTGACATATAATGAAATCAGCGATAGCGAGCCATAGGTTTCCCCTATCTGGTAGAGACTCTTTCCGGGCAGCGAATCGAGGAGTTTCCTGGTCAGGAGACGCCAGTAGCCTTCCGGAATATGTTTGGTGGCATCGTGCCTGTAACCGTCAAAATCATAATTTTGCATCCAGAACAGTGCGGTATCCGAAAGCTGGCGGCAGATCTCCTCCCTCTCAAGGTCAAAAGAGGGAATGTGGTCGTCAAACCAGGTTGTAAGACGGAATTCATCCCATAATTCGCGGTTCTTGCGACCGTCAGGGGTGTATGAAGGGGTAGTCCAATCCAGATGTGCCTTAAGAGTGGGACTCTCGATATGCATATGATTGGAAACATAATCGAGTATCACGTTCATATCTGCCGCGTGAGCCTCTGCCAGCAGTTCGTTGAGCTCCTCATCAGTACCGAAACGGTCGTCAATGCGGGTGGCGAAGATTGGCCAGTAGCCGTGATATCCGCTGAACTTCGTGCCGGGATCAGGTGCGTAGCCCCAGGCGTCATAGGGATTCTGGGTAATTGGCGAGAGCCAGATGGTATTGATGCCCAGATCGCGGAAGTAACCATCCTCTATTTTGGCAGTTACTCCTGCCAAATCTCCGCCCCAATAATCCACCTTGGGATGCACCAGCGAAGGATCTCCAATGCTCCAATCGTTATCAATGTTTCCATTTACAAAACGGTCTATGAGTAGCGAATAGAGTATTTGTGAGTGTTTATCGGTACGCTTGAGTTGCTTCGGATCTCTGATGACCTTTCCAAACTCGAGGGGTATGAGTATATCGTTACCGACTCCGGAAGCGTTGGCCGTAAAAGCCTGAATATGTGAGCGCTCCACTTTGCGTGCTGCTCTGGGTGCCCTTACTCTCACCAGCGAGTCGCTGAGCAGGTCAAAATGGCGACCTCGTTCGAGAATGCGGCCCTCCCAAAGGATTACCAGCTGCTCCATTCCTCCCTCTATTCTGATAAAGAAATCTTTGCCGGAGCTACCTGCAGGCAGGGTGGACATCTTCGGAGCCTTGCTCTTATCCACTCTTTCCAGCTTCGCCGGAATGGCATTTTTGACGAGCAAAGGACAAAATTTTTTCACTCCATCCACCGTGTCATAACACTCATACATCACAAGAAAAGGAGCCTCTGCAGAAGTGCTGATGGTGAGAGTATCCATATTGTTCATTTTCGGGAAATAATCCCTGAGAATAACGACGGTTGTCTCCTGTTCCACTATGCAAGGGGTCAAATTGCCCAGATGCCCGGCATAGTCAAACGAAAACTCTTTTTGCGAACAACCGCTTAACAGGCAGAGTGCCGGTATGATAGCCAGCGCCATTTTGCGGAGAGTGTGAGATTTAGGTTTCATATAATATGATTTAAAGTTCAAAAATTGCTGATGAGTATCCTTCCATCTTCAACTGGGAATGATCTTTTCCCTTTTTGCTCTGCACCCGTCCGTTTACAAAGAGAGGTTTTTCGAGCGAGTCACTGAGGGAGATTATCATCTCGCTCTGGCCGAGGTTATGAAGGACTAGAAGTTTTTGTTTCCCTTCGATCATATACCATGCGGCCACTTGAGAGTAAATGCCACCGGTCTGAGGATTGATTACAGGATGAAGCTCCATTTTCCCTGTAGCAAGCGCCGGACAAGAGTTGCGGAGTCTGCCCAATTGACGATACATCGTCAGAATTGAAGAGGCATCTGCCTCCTGTGAAACGACACTCCCCACGTTTGTCTGTACTGCAGGATCTATTTTGTCAGTATAAGAGGTTACATAGCGGTCGCCCCAGTACATTGGAGTGCGGATATATTCGTCACCACCGCTTTTTGTTCCGGTATAACCGAGTTCTTCGCCATAGTAGATATAAGGTGAGCCCTGCGAGGAGAGCAGCATCGCTCCGGCCAGTTTGGCCTTGGAAAGTGAGCCTCCCAGCTCGCTACGAGCTCTATTTTCGTCATGATTGGAGAGTTTTGTGGCGGCAATGAAATTGCTGCGATGGCTACGGTAGGCTTCGTGGATGCTGATTGTGCCGTCGGCAAATCCAAGTCCCTGGCCTTGGTTTATAGCCGCGCTCATTCGCCACCAGAATGAAAAGTCAAAGAGGGCCGGAAGTCCCTTATAATAGGGTGCGACCTTATCCCAATCGGAGAAGACCTCTCCCACCATATAAATATCCCTGCCGTTTTTCGCCTTGAAACGGGCATTGACAGCATCGTAGAATTTTTTGAGGAAATGAGGATTCTCGTCGGAAGTTTCATTGTGGTAGATATGCTTGACTGCATCGAGACGCAAACCGTCGATACCGGCATCTATCCACACCTGCGCATCCCCTACGATGGCCTTGAACGCAGGGGAGTGTTCTGCTGTGGCAACCGGACCAAAATTGAGATCCGCAAACCAGTCTGTCCAAAAATGAGAGTGATAGTAATACATCTTGGCTCCGGGAGGAGTCAAATTCTGTATATTGTCGTTGCTAGACTTATCTGTATAAAGAGTAAATGGCACATCAAACGCAAGCTGAGCAGATGCGTCCTTCTTTGCACCATATTTGGTGCCAAGTGGCCAGGATGAGGAGTTTGATGTCCTCACAAGGAAACCCCAACCGGAGTTGAAATCCACCGTTAACTCGTAGACACCGTTGCCTTTAGAATAAAATTTCTTACAAATACCATCACCATAGTAGAGATATTTCGCCCCTTCGGTAGATTGGTCCGGGTTGTCGGGATCCGGGGTACCGCCAATGGAGATCGTCACTGTCGGAGCATTGCTGTTGCTCCAGTTGAGAGTGAATTTATAAATGCCGGAAGGTATCGTCCCCGTAGGAAACCACTGTCCGCCGTCATATCCGCCGGCACCTTCGGTTGCAATCATCGGTATTTTGCCGGCAGCTATATCCTTCTTCGGATCATCTGAGAAAACATAGTACTCCCTGTATGGATTCTCCATCGATGATGTGGCGGTTTTGAACCAGGGGTGATTAACTCCGGAATGGTTGATCACATAGTCAAGATAGATGCGGATATTGCGTTTGTGGGCCTCGCTGACCAATTGTTTGAAATCAGCCATCGTACCGAAACGCGGATTTGTAATACTGTAATCTTCCACATCATATCCATGATAAGAAGCGCTCGGATGTATGGGCGAAAGCCAGATTGCCGAGGCCCCAAGTGACTGAATATAGTCCAGTTTGTCAATTATTCCACTGAAATCGCCCCATCCGTCACCGTCGGAATCTGCAAAACTGTAAACCAGCAATTGATAGGTGATATCTCCCCTCTTAGTTCCGTCCCATTGGGGCGGGAATGTCATTACATCCTTGAATTCCTGTGTGTCAGGATTAACGGAAGGATTGCAGGAGGCTCCGGAGGCAAACAGGCTTAATACCAGTACCAGAAACAATATGATCTTTCTTCCCATCTTAACTTGCTTTATGACAACTCTTAGCTGCCGGCATTGAATGACATTTTACTACAAACTCTATAAATTTTAAAGTTAATAATTCTACGCGAACAATCAAAAAATGCGCCGCGATAAGCGACGCATTTTTTAATCATAAAGTCATATGTTATTTTGTCAAAACATATTTTGCAGTGTTGGCAATATCGAGAGTGACTTTGTATTTGCCGGCCTCTGCCACCTTGATATTATCACCGTTGAAAACAAGTCCTTTATCACCGCTACCGAGATTATAATCCCAGTTATTGTTGAATTTAAACTTGAATTCGGAACCGGCTTTAAACTCCACAGTGGCACTGTAGGTCCTGGTTGCTGCATCAAATGCCATCTCTACACCATCACCCCAATCATCACCTGCGGCAAATGAGCCCACAAGGGCTATCCTGGTCAACGGAGTAGCGACAGCCTTTTTGCCGGGCAGGTCCACTGTCCAGAAATAGGTACCGTCAGCCACTTCCATATTGTCACCGCTCCAGAGGTTAAACTCGTATGTGGTACCGGCCACAAGTTGTCCGGAAATCCAGCCTGCGCCGGCTTCATGGAACTTGAATTGGTTAGAACCGCCATACATCGCTATTGCACCCTTGTAGAGTCCCTCTGCACCACCCTGATAGAGTGCCACATCATCGGTGGGGTTCCATGAGTGGCCTGAATAACTGCCGGGGACGGTAATGAATGGAGCATAAGCGGGAGCCGGAGCATCGCCTGTCCTGGTGATAATGGCTTTGAAAGGCTTCGAAGAGAGTATCAACTCGATATCATATGTTCCGCCTTCGGGGTCCTTGAGATTGGATCCGCCATAAACCAGATTGGAAGCCTCACCGCCGAGGTTATATGCATCGGGAAGATCCCAACCTGCATTCATCCTAAATTTGTACTCCGTATTGGCGGGGAATACAAGGCCTGAAATCTTCCAGCTGTTGGAACCGGCATCATATGCCATCGCCGCATCCTCAGGACTACCCCAGCCGCAGAATGAGCCTACAACCGCAACCCTTGTGATAAGAAGAGCAGTAGCCTTGAGCTCCGTCAGATCCACTGAGAGATAGTAATAACCCTTCTCAAGAGTGAGATTGCTGCCCTTCAACACAAGTGCGTCGAAAGTGCCGCCGAAGTCGTTGTCCCAATTGCGCTCGTGAGTAAACTTGAAGTCACCGTCGAGGTGTACGAAGCCTTCATAATGGCCGTTGCCGTCACCTGTAAGCATCGGAGCCGTACCGGGATTCCATCCCTGGTGATTACCGGGGATATAGAGATTGTCCGGATATGCAGTATTGATGAACGTAACCGTATAAGGGGTCTTAGATACATTGAGAACTATCTTGAAGTTGCCTTCAGGACCATCATAATTGAGGTTGTTGCCAATGGTTGTCGATACATTGCTCAGACTGTGACCACCCATGGAATGGGTCCAGTCATCATTGAAACGGAATTTAAATTCCCCGGGAACAATGTCAACGGGTGCACTGAAAGTCTGCTTCTCTGCATCATATGCAAGATCGATGTCTGAACTCCATCCGCCTACTGCGGTACCGATTACTCCGAGAGTGCCAAGCTCTACCATATAGATGGTGTTGAGCTTCTTGTTGAGAGCAATATTATAGATACCTGAAGGTACCTTAATATTATTAGGGGCACCAACGGCACCTGTTGCTGAGGCATATTCTCCGGCAAAGGTAGAAACCTCGACAATACCGCCGAAATCATCGCCCCACTCAGGCTTGATACAGAATTTGAACTCAACATCAGAGCCATCTTCAGTTCTGAGGTCAATGACTCCCTCATAAAATCCCTTTGCTACAGTAGACTCGTACATCGTCGGAGCAGTTGCAGGATTCCAGCCCTGGTGGCTGCCGGGGAGATATAGGATGTCAGGGTATGACGCTATGTAGGTTTTAACAGGAATTGTGATCATAGCCGAAGGTACACCCGAAGCATAAGTTTCGGAGAATGCCTTAACGAAGAATTTTACATCTGAAGTTGCATCCTCAGGTGCACCTGTCGAAACAATCGCATCATTGAAAGCATCTACTGTTACTGTGTATGAGGTGTTTTTAAGATCTGAAGCCAGTTCAACAGCATCTCCATCCTCAAACTGTGCAAATACGCTGTAGGTAATCTCTTCGTTGTATCCGAGACGTGCAGGCTCCCAGGTAAAGAGCATAATTTCACCTGTAGGGTCGGCGGGATCGAGGGTAACCGATTTGATGACTTCACCGAATACTGGAGCCACGGCATCGCCAAAGGCATAGATGTCAATGGTGATGGTTTCTGACTTGTAGGTATTGGCACCATCCGTCACTTGCACAAAGAACGACATCGTAAAGGTGTTGTTCTCGGGAAGTGAAGAGAAGGTATTATAAAGGATTGTCTTAAAATCGCTTTTGGAAGCGATGTAGTAAAGAGTTTTTGTGGATGCAAGTTTTGCTGCAGTACCCTCGTACTCCGCGTAGAAGTCATAGTTCAGTCCCTCAGGGAGGAATCTGTATGCCGACCAGGAGAAGTTGATATCCTCATCCATTGTATTGGATGTCATAAGGATATCCGAATGGGAATAGAGCTCCGGAGCCACGGGAGCCGTGGAGAAGGCATCCTCCGGGAATACCTCACAAGAGGTAATGCCCAACATCAAAGCAGCAACTGCAATAAAGCTTAATATCTTTTTCATTGTATTATCGTTTTAAAGGTTACTGTTTTTCCATTACCAAAACATAAGGAGTCCTGTTGCCATGCAGCTTCATGATATAAGTGCCGGCTGAAGGAACCGTAATGTCGCCTCCACCCTGTACGAGCTTGATGCCGCCGGGGACTTCCGCACTGGCTTCGCCATTTGTACCGAACTTAAATGCCCAGTTGTTGGGGTCATTAGCGGTATTGAGGCGGATGAGGAAAGCAAGTCCGTCACTCTCCTTGAATGTCACGGCAGGTGAAACCCAAACATTTTCCGTTGCGTCATATGTAAGAGGGTCGTCACCGGTAGTGCCATAAGACCAACCGTTGTATGCACCACACATTCCAACTCCGTCGACAACTTTCTTATCGATAGTCATTGCACTGCGATTGACTGTGAGTTCGTAGATGGAACCATCTCTCAGATCTACAGAAAGGTTGGAATCGGACTGTTCGGGGCAGGTCCAAGAAGGAGTGAGGTAGTTATAACCCCAGTTCTCATCGGACCAGTTGCGTGCAACGGTCACCTTGAAATAGGAATAATCGGCACTGCCGTCCTGCAGATCGACAAGGATCTTGTAGAGATTTGTACCACCGTCCGTCTCCCAGAATTGAGGTGCCTGGGTAATGTTCCATGACTGATAATTACCGGGAAGGAAGAGATACCTCAACTCAGCAGCAAAGGTTGTGATATTGAAGCTGATATTGTTGGATTTGACAGGCGCCACGTTAGTGCCGTAAATGGAGGCTACAAGGCCGGCGCTGATATTAGCGGTCTCATTGGGCTTGACCTTCAGGTCATTGCAAACGAGTCCGTTCAAATCCTGCTTGCTGATGGTAAAGGAGTTAGAGAAGGAGGTACCCGCCAGAACACTGTTTTCTCCAAGTGTCAGATAGAGAGCGTACTGGATCTGAGTAGGAACTCCGAACGAAGCTGATGTCCAGTTGAAAACCACTGCCTCAACCTTGCTGTTGTCCTGGTTGACAATAATGTCTTTTTGGCCAAGCAATGTTGGAGCAACACTTTGCGCAGGATCGACTTTGACATGTTCGATCTCCATTTCACAGGCGGAAAAGAGAAACATGGCCATCATCAGCATTACTATATATTTAAACTGTTTCATAATCTTATTGATTTTTCAATGTTTCGTGCCATTAGTAACCGGGATTCTGCACCAGCTTGGGGTTGG